>JAJFUV010000258.1 GCA_021372245.1 Terriglobales bacterium | reverse complement strand
GACGTCATCGCCCGCGGCATCTTCACTTCGGTCCCGGATCTGGCTCGGAAACTGCGCCGTTATATCAATGCCTACTCCGCCCACGCGCGGCCCATTCAGTGGAAGTACTCAGATCCCACCCGCCGCATTCGTGCTAACGATCTCTCTGCGACAAGCCACTAGCAGGTGAGGCCGAAGCGGATTTGACGCGCCGTTGGTTGGTGGGGGACTTCGTGGCCGCCGCGGAGGAAGGCGTGGGTATGGTGTGCAGTTGGGCACGGGAGGACGGTGGTGGCGGGGGTCCGGCACCCACGAGCAAGATCGTGGGCCAGCAATCCGTCCACCCCCTCAGCTTCAAATCGTCGGCGCCACAACAACACGGTGGGGAGACTGGTGTCGAGTTCGCGCGCCAGCGCATGGTTGGCACGGTGATGCTGCATATAGGGTTGGTGCTGCGGCCTCATCAAGATCGCAGCTCCCGGCAAGATGCCGACGAGGTGAGCGTCCTGAGCGCTCAGCTGAGATGAGAACGGTATATCCTCATGCGGCGACAAGGTGATCAAGCCGGCGTCAAAGGCTGCGTCATAATTCGGGTGTAACGACAACCTGTTGTATAGGTCCAGTCGCTCCCGGTTGTCACTGTCCCTCCACGGCTTGATGTGCGAAGCGCACAGCAATCTTGGATCGGAGAGCTCGGTGATGCAACACTTGAGCTGGCCGGGGGTTTCTGTACCAGCCGGATAGAGAGACTGGAAAGGAACCGGAAAAATAGCGAAGGGGACGTTTACGCCGGACCTCGCGCTCCCGCAGGGAAAGCAGTTCATAACTGTCTTCGACGTCCTTAGCCCGCAATTGGCGAACATAGTCTTCAACGAGCATACGGCTGACAACCGGGCTGAAGAAACTCTTGCCCTCGTTTACCGATCGAATTGCCCGGATCAGGTCGGACTCCGGAGACTCCTTGAGCAGATATCCCCGGGCGCCGGCCTTGAGAGCACGAAGCACATAGCCCTCATCGGCGTGCATGCTCAACACGTCGATCGCCACGCCAAGCTGCTTCGCAGTGATCTCGTGAGCTGCTTCGATGCCGTTCAGATTCGGCATTGTGATATCCAGAACGGCCACGTCAGGTTTTAGCGATGCCGCGAGGTTCACCGCTTCGCGGCCATCGCCGGCCTCTCCAATAACCTGGAGGTCCTCCTGTTGTTTCAAAAGAAGGCACAAACCACGCCGCATCACAACGTGATCGCCGGCCAGAATAATGCGAATCATATGCTACCGTTGCCTACAACCGGCTGTTCTCTGGAAATTGGGAATCGAATGGACAGGACAGTGCCTTGTCCGGGTTTGGATTCAATGCAAAACAGGCCACCGAGATGCGCGATCCGCTCCTCCATCCCCAATATGCCTAGCCCCTTCTCCTGCTTCGGATCAAATCCGATGCCGTCGTCCTGCACTGATACCGAGAGTCCATTCTCGTCCCGGCGAATGATCACGCGGACCTGGCTCGCGTGCGAGTATTTGGCGCAATTGTTGAGCGCCTCCTGGACCACGCGGTAGAGGCAGGTGCGATGCGAGTCCGGCAGGTCATCGGTGATCTCTTCGGTGACCATCTTAACGTTCAAACCCGTCCGCCGGGCGACTTCGCGAGCCTGCCACTTCAGCGCGGCGACAAGCCCAAGATCATCCAGCATTGAGGGACGCAGCAGCAAAGCCATGTCGCACACCATGCCGACGCAGGTTTCAAGCACGCGGCGGATCGAAGCCAGCCGCTCCCGATGTGCTTCCGTGTCCGCGGGTGCGGCCTCAAGCCGCCCCAACTCGACCAGGCTTGCGGACATTGCCTGGCCGATTTGGTCGTGCAACTCGCGGGAGATACTACGCCGCTCGTCTTCCTGGGCCGTGACAAGCCGATCAGAGAGCCTTCGAAGATTCCGGCGTGCCTCCTCCACTTCCGCGTAGCGCAACGCCGCCACTCTTTCCAGGTGTCGCACGCGAAAGATGATGACCAAAGCCAGAATTACGCCCAACAGCAGAGCGACGGCGGAGACCCAATTCATGCGACGCCTGAAAAGCGTCTGAAGATCTTCCAGACGCTCCTCTCTTGCGTCGAGATCGCGCTCATTCAGCGCCGTGACTTGCCTCACCAGCTCCACCAGTTCTACGCGGCGAGGGATCACCACTTCCCTCAGGAAATCCTCTCCTCGAGCGCGACGCGCAGCGGCGCTCCACTCGAGCGAGGGCGCCAGCGACTTCCAATACGAGTCGACAAGCCCCTCCAGCTTCTCGAATGCCGCCAACTGAGGCGCGGTCCAAAGAGGTAACTAAACGTTGTCGTGTCGAGGTTGTCGACCGACCCATTGTGGTATCCGCCCAGATCTGCCTCGACACCGAACACTTTGTTCACGTTGTAAAGGAAACTGCCGCCACCGCCGTTCGCCGTGAACCCGGAAACACCGTTGCCTGGATGAAAGTTGGTCAGCGAATAGTTCAGCCCAACTTCGACAACAGGAGTTGGCGCGCTCTCCTGTGCGGCCGCGACAGCGGCAATGCCCAACAATACTGTAGGCACATACCAGTAGCTTTTCATGATCTACCCCTTTCTTGCCGCCCAGCCTTTTCGCCAGGTGGCGTGTATCTTGACGTTCAGACCTCTGGCAAGCACGGAGAACTGCCAATGTCAGTCAACTCTGAGCTTGCCCTGAAGCATCATCGCAACGGGAGACGCTTTTGCTGGGATACGTGGTGCTCCCCTTGAGCGGGTATTTTGAGGCTTGAGGACCCGGTACGCGCCGCGCCTCAACTCGAAGTACGGAACTGATCGCTCGAGCCGCTTAGCTCCGACGCGCGGGGTACAATGTTTTCCACGAGAACCCGACATGGCCAACTTGCCCCCTTCTCCGCCGGTTTGTCCGCCGACGGACACTCCGCGTCTCCGACGGGCGCTTCGACTCAAGGATCTGATTTTTTACGGCATTGTTCTGATCACGCCCATCGCGCCGGTGGGCATCTTCGGCGTGGCCAGCACGCTCTCCCACGGTCACGTGGCCACCACACTACTGGTGGCCATGGTCGCTATGATGCTCACGGCGCTCAGCTACGGGCGCATGGCGGCGCTCTATCCGGCGGCCGGCTCCGCTTACACCTATGTCGGTAAGGGTCTCAGCGCGCATCTCGGGTTCCTCGCAGGCTGGACCATGATCCTCGACTACCTGCTCATTCCCGTGATCAACACGGCCTACGTCGCGCTGACGATTCAGCGCCTGGCACCTTCTATCCCGTATCCGGCGCTGGCGGCGCTGACGGCCGGCGGCATCACGCTGCTCAATCTCCGCGGGATACGCTCTACCGCGCGCGCCAACCTGGCGCTGCTGGCGGCCATGAGCGTGGTCATCGGCGCTTTCGTGATCGCAGCCATTCGTTTTCTGCTGCAGACATCTGGGGTATCCGGCCTGTTTTCCGTCGCGCCCTTCTATCATCCGGATTCCTTCCAACTCGGTTCGATCGCGACGGCCACTTCCCTGGCCGCCCTTACTTACATCGGCTTCGACGGCGTTTCCACGCTGGCCGAGGAAGTGGACCACCCGGAGAAGAATATCTCCCGGGCCACCGTACTCGTATGCCTGATCACCGGGCTCTTAAGCACGTTGGAGGTTTACCTGGCGCAGCGCGCGTGGCCGGATTATCGAACTTTTGGCAATCCGGAAACCGCTTTTCTGGATGTCACTGGGCGAGTGGGCGGCGGGCTGCTCTTCAACGCCATGGCGATCGTGCTGATCATCTCCTGCCTCGGCAGTGGGCTGACCGGCCAGGTGGGAGCGGCGCGCGTGCTGTACGGCATGGGCCGCGACCGGGTGCTGCCGTCGCGTTTCTTCGGAAATCTCAATCCCCGTACCGGCAGCCCCGACCGCAACGTAGTGTTCGTGGGGCTGCTGGCCTTTCTCGGCACCGTTTTGCTGAGCTGGGAACGCGCTGTCGAGATGCTGAACTTCGGCGCGTTCGTCTCCTTCATGGGCGTCAACGCGGCGGTCATGAACATGTACTACATCAAGAGGCCGGCCGGCGACCGCCGATCAGGGTTCTTCCGCTACGTGGCCCTGCCCGCGCTCGGTTTCCTGTTCTGCTTCGCCATCTGGATCAGCCTCCGTACGCCTGCCAAGATCGCCGGCGGCGTATGGCTGCTGGCCGGTGTGGTCTACCTCATCGGGCTGACGAGAGGGTTCCGGCGGCCTCCGGCAACGCTGGATTTTCGAGAAGGTTAGCGCATCGCCGGAACGACCGGCTTGCAGCAGCGTGACCTCGAAGTCGATCAAATGGTTTTCAGTCTCGGGGTTCCGGAATCACGGCGCATTCGGGGTCTGAGAACGCTGGATGTTGGCCGTTGCATCCCGGCGACTCACGAATCATCGAAAGCAACAACCTTGCCTCAGGACGCGTGTTTCAGTACTGTGCATACTGACGCACAAATCGGCCCACCGATGTTGAACGTCGCTGCTGCGCGCGCGTTCTTCACTTGGATCCGCGGCGATACACTGCCGTGCAATTGCAGGGCCGCCCACCCGACCATAGCGATTCCCGTCGCCCCAATCGGGTGGCCTTTGGCTAGCAGGCCGCCGGAGGTGTTGATGCCGCACTGGCCATCCGGCCGTGCCTTGCCGTCCACCCAATACTGCGCGCCCTTGCCGGGTGCTGCCTTGCCGATGACTTCGGTGCCGATGGCCCCCATCACGCTGAAGCAGTCGTGTATCTCCGCCACGTTGATGTCCGCCGGGGATAGACCGGCCATCTCGTACGCCTGCTTCATAGCCTTCAGTGCGCCGGTTGGGTGCAACATATCGCGGCCTTCCTTCTTGAGTGGGTCGGTTGCCTGGGTCCAGCCTGCGATTTCGACGCACTGCGCCTTAGGTACGCCGAGTTTTGCCAGCCCTTCTTCAGTCGCCAGAATCAGGGATGCATAGCCGTCGGTAATCTGGGAGCAATCGTACGTCTTCAGTGGCAAGCCATCTATGAGGTACCGATTTATACCCTCAATCCTCATCGCCTGTTCCAGAGTGAGGCGGACATTGCTCATCTGGGCATAGGGGTTGTAGCTGGCATTCGCGTACTCCTCTACCGCGATCTGTGCCAGATGTTCCTCCGTAACTCCATGCTCCAGCATGTAAGCCTGCATCACTTCAGCGAAGATATGCGGGAAGACAAAACTCTTTCCTTCCCGTTCGTCCGGGTGGCTATAGTAACCGAGGACCTTGCCGATAAGCCCGCCGTCCATCCTCCCCTGGGCGTCGCGCATCTTCTCATAGCCGACGGCGATACCTGTATCACCGAGGCCGAGTTGCAGCTTGTGAATGACAGAAAGTACCGCTTGCCCGCCGGAAGCGCAGGCGTTTTCCACGGACTCGATCGGCTTTCCTTCCAGTCCGGGAACCATCGCGATGAGTCCGGCAAGCAAACCCTGCTCATTGAGCGTTAAGTTACACGCCGCGCCTACGGTCCCCACGTCCAACACCGAAGGTGGAACGCCGATCTGCCGGCAGGCGCCCTCCACGGCGTTCCTGAGAATCTCAGGAACCGTCATGCCAAGCAGTTTGCCGAACTTGGATTGATGAAATGTCGCGATGTAGATCTTCTTCAAAGCGACCTCCTCATGTGCCAGTCACAGCACCGCCGTCCACGCTCAAAACAGCACCCGTTACATAGCTCGCCGCGCCAGATGCCAGCCACAGGTAGGCTTCGGCGATATCGTCAGGCTTGCCGAGTCGCCCCATCGGCGTTCGCTGGGCGAACGACGCCCGGACGTTTTCAGGTATCTGCATCAGCATATCGGTCAATATGAATCCCGGCGCCACGGCGTTTACGCGGATGTTGTATCTGCCCAACTCCCGCGCCCAGGTCTTGGTCATCCCGATGACGCCCGCCTTGGAAGCGACATAGTTGGTCTGGCCAAAATTGCCATAGATACCAACCACCGACGAGGCGTTGAGAATCACCCCACCGCCTCCCTCAATCATGTGCGGGACCACGGCCCGCGTGCAGTTGAACACACCCCGCAAGTTCACGCCGATGCAGGCGTCGAAAGCCTCATCCGACATCACACCTACCACTGCGCCGCCCTTATACTTGACAAGTTGCGCGTCGCGCAGGATGCCGGCGTTGTTGATCAGGGCGTGCAATCGACCCCAGCGACCAATCACCTCAGTGACGGCTGCATCCACGGACTTCGAGTCGGCGACATTCACGGTCTGGAAGAAGGCTTCACCTCCTGCCGAATTGAGTTCTTCCACCAACTGTGCGGCCGAATCACTCTTGACATCCCACGCGGCCACGCGACAGCCTTCCCGCGCAAAGCGAAGAGCCGTTGCGCGCCCGATGCCGGAAGCGGCCCCCGTTACGATAACCGTTCTTCCCTTGAGTCCGGTCTCGATCATCTGGCACTCCTTCCCGTTGAGTACAGCGTTTAGGCTGATTCTCGCAATCCGCGGTCAGCCAACCTCTCAAGACCTGCCGAATCTGATGGACCCAGCCCATCCATGCTCCCAGATCAAAATACCACTGAATCCTACCGGACACGGGCGCCGACCGCATCACCGCGTTAGTCGCGGTCGGAGCCAGGTAAATTCACTAACCCTATAT
>JAJFUV010000229.1 GCA_021372245.1 Terriglobales bacterium | reverse complement strand
GGTCCAGTCGAACACGACGTCGCGCAGCGAAAGCCGTCGCCCAGGCTTGAGCCAGGTGTAAATCCTCTCGAGCGCCACCGCCTTCCAAACGTCCGGCAGATGGTGCAGCGCAAGACCGGAAACCACCGCATCGTAGGTTGCCGCGTCAGCCTGGTGCGTCAGAAAGCCGCCCGTTTGAAACGTTATGTTCGCGATGCCGCATTCCCGTGCGCGTTGCGCGGCGTATTCCAGCATCACCGGCGAGATATCGATGGCGGTCACCTTGGCGCAAAGCGGAGAGGCGTCACGGGCAAAGGCGCCCGTTCCGGTGCCGATTTCGAGCAGGTGCGCGCCCGGCTGCAATTCCAACGTCTTGATGATGTGCCAATTCTCCGCACTCACATCGCGCAGTTCGCGCATCCTGCGGTCGTAGGCCTCGACCTCGGCCACGTTCTCATAGTCGGTGCCGATCTGCTGCGCCTCGTCCCACTGCCACGCCGGTATCATAGGACCTTCCTATAGCTTGCCTCTTTCATGCAATAGAGCGTCCCGCCGCTCGACTCCTGTGGTCCTTCGACTCTCCATTGTCCATCGGAGTGCGACGGCTGTGGTAGCCTCGCGCGTATGAAGTCCCGTGAGCCATTTCGACGCAACATCCTGCGGGGCGCCCTCGCTGCGCCGTTTGCACTGGGCACGGCATCGGCCGCCACTGGCACCGGCACGCATCCGGTGGACATCCCAGGTGGATTGAGCCATCTCTATTTGAAGCGTAAAGCGCGACGGCGCCGCGCATCGAGTGCCGACCCGACCGGCGGCAACCGCGACGGCTTTCCACTGGAAGCCGGAGCGAGCGTGGATATCGCGCGCATGGAAGGCGCCGGATGCATACGTCACATCTGGATCACCCTGCACAGCCTGGAAGAGCACTACCTGCGCCGGTGCGTGCTGCGCGCCTGGTGGGATGGCGAACCGCAGCCCAGCATCGAAGTCCCAGTGGCGGATTTCTTCTGCGTGGGTCATGCGGCGATCGCCAATTACTGGTCGCTGCCCATGAATGCAAATACTGGGGGCGATTCGATCGAGCGCCATCGCATGGGCATGAACTGCTTTTTCCCCATGCCCTTCTCGAAAGGCGCTCGCCTTGCCATCGAGAATCAGGGCGCCAAGCCTCTGCGCGGACTGTATTGGTACGTTGACTACGAACAGTATGAGTCCATGCCCGGCGACGCGTTGCGCTTCCACTCCTTCTGGAAGCGGGAGAATCCTTTCCCGGCCGCTTACGACATCGCGCATCTACCCGCGGGGCCCTTGGTGAACAAGGACGGCAAGCGCAACTACATGATCCTCGACGCGCGCGGGGAAGGCCACTATGTGGGATGCAACCTGAGCGTGGACAACCTGAACCCTCACCATGGTTTCAGTTGGTTCGGCGAGGGCGACGATATGATCTTCATCGACGGCGAACCGCTGCCTTCGCTGGCCGGCACCGGTACCGAGGATTATTTCTGCTACGCCTGGGGCTATCCGGGCGGCCTGAGTTCAACGCCCTATCACGGCGTCACCGTCGTCGGCGAATTGAAAGGCAAAGCGATTTACTCGGGCAAGTGGACCATGTTCCGCTTCCACGTCGAGGATCCCATTCAGTTCGAAAAATCCATCAAGGTGACTATCGAGGCGGGCCACGCCAACGTACACGCCAATGACATCGCGTCCACGGCGTATTGGTACCAGCGCGAACCACACGCATCCTTCCCCGCCCTGCTGCCGGCGGAAAAGCGTCTGCCTATCCCCGAGTGGGACAGCCTGCGCAGTTTCTGGAAGACGTTGTAAACGCCGCACAGCGGCGAGCTGCCGACTAGGGCAAATCAGCAAGTCACCTTACTGGGAAAGTCGGATTCCCATCTGAGGGCTTCCGTAGTGTACTAGACTTGCGGCCACTCTCTGGCTGGCAAGGTTGAGGACTGTCATGAGGAAGAACCTGCTGCCGTTGCTCGGCATTGCCTTCGCCGTTGCGATCCTGGCGACAGTGGTATTTTACGAGCTATTCCTGTCGAAGTTTCAGCTCGGTTCCGGCACCGCTTCGGGACCACCGGTGGTGGTGGCGGCGCGGGATTTGGATCGCGGCGCGGTGCTGAAACCCGAGGACGTAAAGGTCGTGAACTGGAACAGGTCCGCGCCTCTGAAAGGCGCTATCTCCCGGCCGGAGCAGGTGGCCGGCCTGAACCTGATCGCCGCGGTCGAGGTGAACGAACCGATCACCGAAGCGCGCGTCGCTTCGCGGCAAGGCGGAGGCGGCCTGGGGATCGCGGCTGGGATGCGCGCTGTTTCCGTCCACGTCGTCGATTCAAGCGGTGTAGTGGCCATGCTGCGCCCCGGCCACAGAGTGGATGTGCAGGTGGTTGCCGCACCGAATCGGGACAACCAGCAGGACGTGCGCCTACAGACCGTGCTGCAGCGTATGGAGGTGCTCGCTGTCAGCCCGCAGGCTGAAAATGCCCTGGGACGATCCGCTGCCCCGGTAATCACGTTGCTGGCAACACCGGCGGAAGCCGATATGCTCGGGCTGGCCGATTCAGTTGCCCGCATCCGGGTGACGCTGCGGAATCCGATGGACGAACAGCGCGGCCGGCTACCCTCGATGACCCTCCCGGTCCTGTTCGGCCAGGGGAAGGCGGCGGCCGTGACGCCGCCGCTACTGCGCGCCACCAAGCCGAGTGTGCCGCGCGCTTTGCCGGTAAGTGCATCTGCGCCGGCGCGCTCGACGAGCGCCCGCGCGTTACGACCGCTCGCCGGCGGCGCTGACACCTGCCCGCCCATACCACCGTCATGTCGTTGATCGTCGCTATCGTCTTCTTCGGGTGCGTCTTCGGCGCGGTGGCCACGGCGCTGGTGCTGGTGGTCTCCACCAAGCCGCGCCGCAGGAACGCCCCCGGCCCGGAAGGCGGCGAAACCGGCGAAGCAGATCCTTTCGGCGAGGATTCGCCGCTGCTGCTCAAGAGGGACGACGAACTGAGCACGATCTCGATTTGGGCCAACATCCTGGCGCGCTTCGATTTTGTAGAAGGCATGCGGGCGCACATCGCGCAGGCGGGGTTGAACTGGTCGGTGGGCCGCATAACCGCACTGATGCTGTTGAGCGGTGCCGTGACATGGGCCTTGTTCAACAGACTTCCCGGCACGCCGGACTGGGCGATCGCGCTGCTAGCGGCGGGCTCTGCATTTCTGCCCTACGGCTATGTTCTGCGCCGGCGGGCGAAGCGCCTTGTGCGCATCGAGGAGCAATTCCCGGACGCCCTTGATTCACTCTCGCGCGCGCTCCGGGCCGGCCACCCCTTCTCGGCCGGTCTCCAGATGCTGGCACAGGAAGCAGAGGAACCGCTGGCGGGAGAGTTGCGAAAGGCTGCTGCCGAGGTGCACTTGGGAGGCAGTTGGGATGTCGCGCTGGACAACCTGGCGGGCCGGCTGCCGCTACCCGAGATGAGCCTGTTCGCCGCCGCCATTCAATTGCACGGACGCACCGGCGGCAGGCTGGGCGAAGTGTTGGGCAACCTGGCCGAAACCATGCGTGAGAGCGTTTCGCTGCGCGGCGAAGTTCGCGCGCTGGCGGCGCACGGGCGCTTAAGCGGCGGCGTGCTGACCGTGCTGCCATTCGCCATCGCCATCATGCTCACCTTCGTCAATCCTTCTTATTTGCGCGCGCTGTTCGATCACCCCATGGGAAA
Organism: Terriglobales bacterium; assembly: GCA_021372245.1. Taxonomy (GTDB): domain Bacteria; phylum Acidobacteriota; class Terriglobia; order Bryobacterales; family Bryobacteraceae; genus JAJFUV01. The sequence goes on along the minus strand of JAJFUV010000229.1, from coordinate 1,322 downwards.
GCACCTGGTGGCAGGGGCCATCGGCTGCATGATCCTGGCGCACTTCATCATCCGCAAAATCGTGGACATCAAGCTATGACGGTGGAATTCATCGTGCTTGCGGCATTCTTCGGCTTCGTGGCATTGGCCGTGCTCGTAGTAGGCTACTTCTTCGTGATGCGCGCCAAACCGGAAGCGGCGGCCGCCGGTTCGATTTTCGCTGGGCCGGGTTTGGTACAGGAACCCACGTTACAGGATTCGTTCGTCCACATCATGCGGCGAGTGGGCCAAGCCTTCCCCACCGGCACAACATCGACCCCCGCCGCGCGCAGGCAACTGGAGGCCGCAGGCTTCCGTTGGGAGGCCGCGCCGCAGGTCCTGTTCGGGATCAAGTACGCGGGAGCGCTGTTCCTGGCGGGGCTCGGAGGCTCCGCCGCGACGCAAACCGGCCAGGGGATCAGCACCGTCCTGGTGGGCGCGCTTTGCCTGGGGGGCTTCGGGTTCCTGATCCCGGATCGAGTCCTGGAAGTGATGGTCCGGCGCCGTTCGGAGCGGCTGCGGCGAGCGCTGCCCGCAGCTTTGGACCTGCTTGTACTCGGCCTCGAGGCCGGACAATCCGTGGACCAGGCGATGCTGGAAACCAGCCGTTCGCTCCGCAAAATGCATCCCGACCTCAGCGCCGAACTGTATCGCGTACACCTGGAGTCGCGCGCCAGCAAAAGCCGCCTGGAGGCTTTCCGCCACTTAGCTCAGCGCAACCGTCAGCCGGATCTCACCAAGCTGGTGAACCTGATGATCGACAGCGATCGCTTCGGCACCAGTATCGCCCCTGCGCTGCGCACCCACGCGCGCTACTTGCGCACGCGGTTCCGCCAGCGCGCACAGGAGGCCGCGCGCAAGGTCAGCGTGAAACTCATCTTCCCGGTGTTCTTCCTGATCCTGCCCTCGGTGTTGCTGGTGACGCTCGGTCCGGCGGTGCTGCAGATGAAGCAACAACTCGAAAGCTTCCTGCGCTGACGCTGTCCCATCGCCCGAAAACAGCATCGGCGAATGGAGCCGTTCAAAGCGTGCGCGCCTGGTAGGTTTTGGTCTTGCCGTTGCGGCGATTGGTTACGCGGAAGCTTCCGTCTTTGCCCGCGACCACGTCGATGCCGTACCCTTCGCACTTCTCACTCATGTTGGCGATCAAGGGCTCGCTGCCGTTGGCGTCGCCCGCGGGAATGGAATAATGCAGTTGCCACAGGTCCTCCAAACCGGCCAGTGAGCGGAACCGCTCGAAGGTCGCCGTATCGCCGCCCTTGCGCGCGCCGTTGTTCATTACGGCCACGCGGGGCCGCAGCGCC
>JAJFUV010000198.1 GCA_021372245.1 Terriglobales bacterium | reverse complement strand
AGCTCGTTGTCGTCCGGTCCAACGAGCGTCGAGGGCTCCATGTAGCTGCGGAAGATGAAGAACAGCCGCTCCTGATCGAGGTTGAATGGGATCTCCGTCTTCTCAGGAGTACTGAGATCGTCGAGAGCGCACGTCGGGTTGGTCGGATAGGGGTTCCCCCAAAGGTCCACGAACTTGGGCGGGTTGATCTGCAGGCAGTGGTCTACTCCCGTGCAGTCACGCGCCACCTTCAGTACATAGAGCTTGTCCGCGTCGGGATCGCCCGGGAGGAACGCGTTGGCGCTGCCCTCAAAGGTCGGGCTCAGCGCGGTGCCTATGCCAAACCAGCGAACCTCGTTCGCATAGGCGCCGACCGCAGCATAGGTGACCTTGCCCGTCTTCTGGTGGTTGACGCCATACACGATCACGAACTCAGGCACTCCCTGGCGCAGCATGAAGGTCGGGTAGGTCCCGAGATAGTTCGTGTCGCGGGTGACGCCGAGGCTCGTGATGCCGCGCTGCAGACCGGCATAGGGTTTCTCGGCCAGGACCTCCTGACCGTCCCAGGCGGTGGCTGAAAAGACATGGGTGTCAAGTTCCTTGTATGGTGTTGCTCGGTAGTGATCCAGGATGGCTTGGCGCAACCTCAGAACGGCAGGATAGAGATCCATCTCCGTATGGCCTGTGCCCCGCACCCGCAGCACGGGAATGGGCTCCGGATCTTTGCCCAGCTGTTGCGCCAGTTGCTGGTTTGGCCTGACACGGAAGACCTTAAGCTGATCGCCGACCGTCTTGAGGTAGTCCAGGACTTCGCTCTCACTTTTCGGCACTGACACCCGGTGCGCCCAGTAGAACCAGGATCCCTTGTCTTTGGTGCCGAGCGCCCCAAGCGCCGGGGAGATCGTCTCCACGTTGATGACGGCGTCGGGAACGCCGCCGGCCAGCAGCGCACGGCGGACCGCCTTCTCCGTGCCGCGGTGACCGGTAATGACTATGACGATCGGCCGTTTAACCTTATCGGGTCCGAGCGTTTTGATTGTCCCGATGTTGATCGCATCCCCGACGGACGGTGCGACGCGCGTTGGTAGAAAGCCCGGGGACTGGGGCGGCCACGGGCTGATAGGCAGGAAGCCAAGGATGGTCTGGTAGCTGAAGTAAGCGGCTTCCGGTGGGGTCCGGCCTACGATGACGATCGCCTCTTGCTCGTCGAGTTGCCATAGCCACCGTCCTGGGGGTATTACGGTACCCTGGTGCACGGGAAGTACTAGTGTTGCGTATGCGTTTGGGGCGGGATTATTGAAGGCAGTGTCCTGCATGTTCCGCTCGCAGGTCTCCTTGACCCAGTCCATATACTCTACATACTCTTCTGAGCCAGCCTGCAACGAAAACCCCGCCTTTTCGAGGCTGCCTTTGATTTTGTCGAGGTTGTCGAGCGGGGACCAGCCGTTATCCTGGATGTAGACGTTGCCGCTCCTGCCCAACGCTACGGCGACAGATCCGGCGTTGGCAAGCACCGTCTGCGCCCCGGCGAACGTCGCGACGGTCTGCGCCTGCAGTGAAGATACGCTCAACATCGCCAGCCCTGTGGCCACCGCGCAGACCGCAAGAAAATTCGGAAAGTCCCTGGTGAAACCAGGGACTGTGTGATCACGTAACATTACTTCCCTCCTTGCTTGTCCTTCTGCTTACTCCCGCCGTGTAGCGGGCCAGCGGCTAGATGGTGGCGTGGTCCGCTCCATGCGACAAGAACATGCCTAATAACGCCGGACCTCTTGCCAGGCACGGCTTGCGTTGCCTCCAGTGGCATCGCGTGCGTTGGCGGGATCGCAGGATTCCTTCTTCTCGGAGTGCCCCGGAGCGCGCGGGCTGAGAACCATCCACACCTCCACCCTTTCGCGCACCGCGCACGCTTGGCGTGACACCTCGCGCTTGCTGATATCGCCGCGGGTACCTGCTGTAAGCGCCCGTTGGGCGCCAGCCCGTCGCGGATCGCCAATGGTCGTCCGCCAGGAAGACAAACGGCGTTCACGCCTTCTCTCCTCATAGTTGCATCTGGCACGAATACGTGAACTGCTCCGCGTTGCCGTCATTGTAAGCCGATGACATGAGTTTGTATGTAGAGGAGTTTGACCACGGTTATGTGGTGAAAGTTCACCACACGCTGTGGTGGAATTCCCTGACAGACACCCGGCGAGGATTTAGGTATGCTCGTCGGTGGCCAGGAGGCCAGAACGGAAATCCCAGGTTCGTTAGCTCTAATGTGTGCCGCATTTGCTGTAGGAGGTCGAGCCATGAGAGTCATTTTCATTTGTGTAATCCTTGCGATGATTCCGGTGATCCTCGCAGGGGCGCAACAACCCGCGGCGCCTGCTTCCCAATCGATGTCGCAATCGTTGGGACTGCACACTTTTCCAGCGAAGAATCAGACGGCTGCTCAGCAGCAGCAGGACGAAATGGCCTGCTACAACTGGGCGAAGCAGGATTCGGGGTTTGACCCAATCGCCGCCTCGACCGCGCAACTGCAAACCCCGCCACCGCAGTCCACGACGCAAGCGGCGCCTTCGACCAAAGGCGCCGGAGCGAAGGGCGCTGCCGGAGGAGCCGCGGGAGGCGCAGTGATCGGTGCCATCGCCGGCGATGCCGGTAAGGGCGCCGCAGCGGGCGCCGCCGTGGGGGGCATGCGAGGCCGTAAAGCAGCCAGGCGCGCGGAAAAACAGGCCGAAGCGCAAGCTGAACAGAAGCAGCAGCAACAGGCTCAACAGCAGGCTCAGGCCAAGGCGCAAACCCAGCAGAAGCTCGACAGCTTCAAAAAAGGGTTTAGCGTCTGCATGGAAGCGAAGGGTTACGCGATCAAGTAGTTATCACGGCATGGCTGGGAGCAAGACCGGCAGTCCGTGGGGGTATGTCGGAAGATCGTTCCCGACGTTGCATTGGGACGCCTGGGTATCAACGGAACCCCCACGGTTTTTCTCAATGACCGGAAGATCAATACGTGCCGCTGGCCGTATTGGAACTGCTGATTGGGGAAGAAATCAGGAAAATCGTGCGGTTGTAAGGTCCTTGCGGACAGGCACCGCATGACGCAACAAATGGTGTGAAGATGCTTGGAACGCCACGCATCCTGCTGGTGGACGACCATTCCGCCGTCCGTCACGCCTTGGCGCTCGTGCTGGCAGAGGAGGGCATTGTAGACTGCCGCGAGTCAGAGGGGCGGCAAGAGGCCCTCGACATCGCGGAGCGCGAGCTGCCCGACCTGGCGCTGGTTGACCTCTCAATCGATGGCGCCCTGGAGTTGGTGGAGGACTTGACCGGGCGCAAGATCCCGGTGCTGGTCTGCTCAATGCGAGAGGACCCCGAGTGCGTCCGCCGGGCGATGGCGGCGGGAGCACGGGGCTACATCACGAAATCCGAGGCGCCCCAGGAACTGGCGCACGCTGTGCGCGACGTCCTCGTGGGGTGGATGCTGATTAGCCCGCGAGCCGCAAAAGGTTTCCGCTGAAGACAACAGAACTGCGCTGCGCGGCGAGAGGCGGACTTGCTGGCGGGGTCGAGGCTCAACTTGACGAGAGCCACGCCGCCGAGGATCGGCTGACTACCGGTCGAGCTAGGCGACGTCATGGAGGGCGTCAGGCTCATCGTCGGACGGGGGCTAGGGGTCGGCAATGCCGGTGGACAACTTCCGGTGAGCTTGGGTTCCCGCCGCCGCGGCCGTACCTACCTTGCGGGCGAAGCATCCTTGCCGGTGTGTACACTGGCGACGCGCTGAAAAATCTGGGCGCGCATCCTGTCCCCTTCCCAGGACATGAACATCAGCGTTCCCTGGGAGACCTTCTGCAAGTCCTTCTTCTGCCAGGGAACGTGCATCAGGCCGGGGGTGACCGCAAGTCCAGCCGCCAGTTCTTCGGCGCAGTGCGCACAGACTTTGGCAGACGTCGCGAAACGGCCGTCCTCAGGGATGTACGCTTCACCAAAGGCCCTCGACGAGAGCTTGATCTTCTCCGCCATAGCTCGGGAGAGGAGGCCGACCGCCAGCCTGGCCGGTGTAATCGGAAGCCGGCAGGCAGGATAACGGTCCGCCTGCCCGGGCGAGAGCGGTGAGCCCGAACGTAGTCACCTCAAAGATGATCTGCAGGGCAGACCGACCTTGGCCGTTGCAGGTTCGTCAACAGGCGTCCGGGAACGCCATCATTGAACGGAAGGTCTCCATGTGCTACCCCCGGATTGTCGGTGAGCTCAAACCGGAAGCATTTCATCATGTCCCAAACCTGGATGGAATCGTTCGTGATGTCCTCCTGGTTACTATCACCTGGTCGCAGGAAGAACTGCGTCAAAGGGGTCAGCAGCTGGCCTACGGTCAAATCCGGCAGACCGATACCGATCACCGTGTCCAGCCCTGGGCCTTTCTACACGCTTGTGGTGGAATACCACCACACGTTTGTGGTTGAACTCCTCTACATACAAAGACGCGCAGAACCTCTATCATGTTTTCGCCGCAATCCGCCGGATCCTGGATAGCCGTGTCCGCCAGCACTGCTGGAGTTGGCTGATTGGACGATCCTCCGATGAAGAAGAGAGTAACAAGCCGGGATGCGCTGAACCTAGCGGGAACCGCGGGCGCGCTTTCCGTCGGCAGTGGCGCTCGCACGGCCTTCGCCCAAGGCGGCGGAACCTCAAACATCAATTCGTATTTCAATTCGCTGCCGCCATACTGCCCCGGAAAAGAGCCCTTGGCGGCGGATGAGATGCGAATCACCTTCCTGGGAACCTGGTTCGCGGACAGGCTCTCCAAGACATGCGACAACATCTTCGTCGAGTTGGGCAACGGCGACACCTTCGTCTTTGATTGCGGACCAGGCGGGTTGGCGAAATACAACGCCATGGGCTTACCACAATCGAAGTCAGCCAAGGTCTTTCTCACGCATTTGCACGCAGACCACATGACCGGACTCGGCATGCTCTATGCTTTCGGCAGCTCACATAAGCGCATGAAGCCGTTATATGTCTGGGGGACATCGCCCTCCGGCATAAAAGAGCCGGGCACTGAAAACACTTTCGCTGACGGAATTACCGCCTCTTGCGCACATCTCCGGGAAGCGCTCCGCTGGCACACGGAAAGCCGGAGTTTTCTGACCAGCAGGCTTCAGAATTGGACCCCTCCTGCCTGGGCTCCACAGGACAAAACCGACAGTTTCGACCTGGTGCCCTTCGAATTGGACTGGCGCGTCGAAGGCGGGCTCGCGTACCAGGACAACGCCAGCGATTCAGAAAGGAAAGCTCTATGAGAGAACGATCATTCAGGGTTCTTGTTTCGGTATGTTTCCTCCTACTGCTAGGGGTCAACGCCCTGGCACAGGAGTATCAGCGGCCCAAGCCTAAGGCAGGCGAGGGACCGCCGACATATGCCGATTTAGAAACTTACACCGGAGCGTCGCACAGCCTTGCTGTACAACTGCTGAATTTGACCCCCTACGACATCGAATTTGTTCACGCTCCCGGCGTCACCTGGTCTATCACCTCTGCAGATGAAGCTTTGATGCAAGACCAAACCAAATATAGCAACCACTCTTTCATGTTTGTGCCGGCAGGAATTCCCACCCTCATTGGTGGGGCGCCGGCGCAGAACTTCCTCAATCCGGGCGATCCCGGCTATGACCCGAATTATGAGGACGCGACGACCCACCCGTACCCCATGCTGTTCGCCTGGAATGACCATGCTGGCATAAGGGTGGATAACTGGGTCAAATGGACCGTAAAAGGGGTAAGATACCTATCGTGCGACAATAGCACCCCCCCTCTCTGCGAGTACCGCTATCAAGACGTTGGCCTGGGCCTATGGATGTACCGGATTCAACCTACTAGCATCCTGCAATCAGCCCTTCTAGGCTTGATCGTGGACTCGCTGAAGGCCGTGTGCAGCACCGTTAGACTCACGACCGAATTTACGAACCCGCTGGCGTGGATTCACGAATTCCTGGTGATCAAGGAGTTGGCGGAGGGGGCCGACGCATTCTCGAAGGAAAATAGTAAGGAAAATGATGGGGAGAAGATGTGGGTAGCATCCTATGTGATTCCCAATCCGACCAGTAATTGCGTCAGAACTAATTCGGGGTGCAGGCCAGCCACCCTGACGCCGGCCGAGACTGGCGACGCTGTGTACTCGCAATGGACTGGCACTTTCGCAGGACCGTGCAGCCAGAACGCCTCGGGCCAGTGGAACTGTCCTTATGACGCCGCTGAAGGAATGCTGGTGGTGAGCGTCCATCTGCTGCGCGGTAGGAAGGCGATTCAGTGCGATCCGGCGTATTACCCGAAGATTTGTCCTTTGGGATCCGAACCTGTCGTCATGGTCACGGTGATGCGGGCCGACGATTTTAGTATCGGAACTCTGGCCGGCGCTAGCCCGGATCTGTCGTCGGAGGCCAAGGGTCCCCCGAACAAGATCCGGCTGTTCCTGTTACAGGCGGGCGCTGGCAGGATTCGGAACCTCCTCCAGAAGCAGGGGCGTTCGGGACTCCTGGAGCTTCGCTCCCTCATCAATGGGCTCGAACCCGCGCAACAACAGGTGCTTAGGGAAATGATTCGCACGATGGGATCGGGCAGGCTTCCGACGCAACAAGAGCGTCAGTTGGTGCATTCACTAGCCGACGCCCTCAAACAGCGGTTGAAGTGACGAAAAGAGGAACGAGTTATGTTTGCTATACCAAGAAGCACAGTGGCCGTAGCGCTGATTCTGGCGGCGTTCATGGGAAGCGCCACGCCAGCAGCAGCCCAGGAGGCAAGAGGCATCATTGTTGGCCTCGATGATCCTTTCGCTTATCCGTATCTGACGCTCTCGGTTTTCAATCTAACCGGGTACCCGCTATCGCTCGTTACAAATTCTGTCGAGGCATCTGGGGCGCAGCGTCCCCCGTTCTGGGGGAATACACTTTACGGGGAGAACGCGTTCCCTCTAAAGCCCTATCGAAACGTGACCTGGAAGAGCAACACTCATACGATAGCGTACCCCGATCCCCACTGGAAGGGGACACTCACTTTCTTGCCGCAGGGCATGGACCCGAAGTGGACGGTTACTCTAAACTTCCAACAATTGACGAGCCAATTCACGTCCTGGATCTACGTGACTGCAGATTTCAACGGTAACCCTGACTGGCAGGACGCCGCTCCGTATAATGTTTCGTGCAGCTATCCAGGTTGGTACAACAGCTACTACAACGTGATGACGCTGTCTGGCAAGGACCTTGTGGTGTCCTTGTACGTCCCCTACCTTGATATTAATCAGGGCGTCACCCAAGAGAACTCGATACACGTTAGCCTGGTATTTCGGCAAAGGTGGCCACATACACCGTTTCCCAATGGGCGTTATCAGGACTCGTTGGTGGCGCCTTGCCTGACATATCAGTGCAACTCTTTTTCATGGTAACCAAGATGTTCTATGAGGGTGGCGCAGGACGTCTCCCGTTTTGGCATCCGCGGCGAGCGTGGAACAGCTCTGTCGAGTAGATCCGCTCCCGCGACAGCAGCGCAAGATCACGCGGCGCATGATCTGCCCTGCGGAGCGCCGCTGCAAGCAGCGGTGGCAATGGCACACGAGGTGAGGACGAGCCAGATCTACCACTGGCGGCGGTCATATCAGCAGGGCAGACCGGATGTGGAAAGTACCGCGACGGCACTGGTGCCGGTACGGATCACAGACACACAGGATCGGCCGGCCGTTGCCGGCGAGTCCTGACGGCGACACCGGAAGAAGGATTGTCCCGCAATTTCCGTGCTGGCGCAGAGGCGTGATAAGCACGGAGGTGGCTCCGGGCGCCAGAGAAGGACCCGGTGGGGGTTCGTCCGCGCGACAGGGGCGGCCTGCGAACACGAGCAGTGGACGCGCAAGCGACGCGCGCGGCCGTGTCCGACGAGTTTGAGGTCAGCAGTGCGGCGTCGACGATGGTTGGTGAAACGTGTGATGGTTCTGGGAATTTTGGACCGGGTCGCGCAACATAATCTGACCTATCCAGTCCGCCACGGCGCTCTTGTCCAGATGGCGACTGACGATTTCGACCTATTGCCACTTTGGCCCTGAAGCATATCCGTTCCAATCATCTGCCGCCGGGCCATCGCCGTCGCGAACGGTACCGATAACCTTTTATTCCCGGAACTTGTTAAGCGCAAAATAATAGGGAACCAATGGGGCGGTGGAAAAGGCCGAGGTTGAGGAGAGCTTTCAGGAGATGGTGCGGACGCGGTATTTGGGGAGGGTCATATTCGTGGGGTCGTGGGCGTTCGCGAAAGAATATGGCGGCGCAGGGTTGGTGCGCCGCCGCTCAGGTTGAGCCCGGCTTGGTAGGGACCCCTCACGTCCGCCGGATTGGGCGTGCGGGAGACGCGGGCCTCATCAATTCAACACTCTGAAATCGAGGCACCGGGAATATTCTGGGCGTTTGTGTTGCGGAATGAAAGGACTACCGTGTGGTGATTCGTACCGGTACCGTGTCGCGTTTGACACCGGTACGCTTCAGTCCGGACATTGAAGGCGAAGGCGAATTCGGATCGGGTTCGGCCGGCCGGAGCGCGAACGCGCCGCGCTGATGAGCTTTCGTGCAGGCGTATATTCGGATCATAAGGGAGATGGACCGTGATCCTCTGTGATTTATGTGGCGGGCAAAACGAATGCCTGCAAAAGGAGATCGAGGGCACGGAGTACGACATCTGTGTCAATTGCTGGCGCCAGTTGGAAGCCAAATTGGAGGGGAAAGGGGCCCGTCCAGAAGACGCGGGAGATCGTGTTTCTGCCGCCGGCTCCAGCACCGGAGAGGGAGCCAGACAAGCCCGGTCCGGTACCGGGACAGCCGCCGGAAATTGTTGGCTCCTTAACAATGGCGGCTCCGGTTGCAGAGCGGCGTGACATGCATGCGGGGCGTCCCATCTCTTCGACAGTGCGTTTGAAAGAATTCGTTGAACTTCAAAGGAACAGAAGGGCTGACAAACCAGGTCGCACGCGCCAAATTCGAGAACGTCCAGCCACAACCCGGTGTCAGCCTGCGAAGTGGTGACCACCACCTCCGAGCCGCTAGACTCCCCGCGGGCGAGATTCAGGATATCCTTCCAGCCGCCGTCCGGAAGGTCGGCTTCCGTCAGAACGACACCGAGGTCCTGAAGATCAAATTTCCGACGAGCCTGGCTTAGATTGCGGGCATGGACGAGGGGTATCGACAGCGCCTGGAGCATCTCCGACAGGGATTCGGCATCCTCCGCGGATGGGGAAACGCATAGAACACCACTACGAGTACTCGTCTGAGTTCCCTGCATAACTCCACTTTGGATCGCCGTTACCGCCGCCTTCAATCCATCTGATGGGCCAGCCGATTTGGCAAGTTCATATCGGAAGTTAGTAACCTTTCGTGAGCGGCTGGACTCCGTTCGACGGCGCTGAAGGTGTAAGGGGCGTTTGGTTGGAAGTGCGGCCTCTGCGCCGCCTGATCAGGCGTCGGGGTGTCCAACAGCGGCTTACGAACGGTTCAAAAGAGAGTTTCCGATGCTACAATTAGCTGCGTACTGAGGTGGCTTCATGCCGTCCCCGCCGCCGTCTCCGAAGACAGTTCGCTTCGGAATCTTCGAAGCGGACCTGGTTGCCGGGGAACTGCGCAAGCGGGGACGGAAGGTCGAACTTCATCATCAGCCCTTCCACGTGCTGGCCCTGCTGTTAGGCCGGCCGAAAGAGGTAGTCACCCGTGAGGAACTGCGGCAAGCACTCTGGCCAGCCGACACCTTCGTCGAGTTCGACGAGAGTCTCAATAAGGCGGTTCAAAAGCTCCGCCAGGCGCTGGGAACTCGGCCGATAACCCCACTTCATCGAAACCTTGCCGCGGAAGGCTTATCGCTTCATCGCGCCGGTAATGGCACCCGAAGCACTGGTGCCGCCGGTTCGTCATCACCGCAAATGGTAGTTCAAAAGCCGTTGCTCTGAGTCCATTGTCGGTGTATGATAATCTTGGTGGAATCTGGCTGTGCTTCTTGCGCGTGGTGACTTCGCGCCCCAAAACGAAAGGTCCGTGCAGTCGCGGACACGCGATAGAGGAGCCCTGATATGGAACCTGGACGTGGCCCGGATCGCGCGGACGTAGATCCTACTCTTACTCTTGTTGCCTGGCGCCGTAAGGCCACCGATTTACTGCTCGCTGCGACCGCCGCTATCCACCTGCCGCTGATTGTCGTGGTGATGCTCGGCCATGGCCCGCCGACAAGTCCCATTGAGAGGTCCATTGGGCTTGCGGCCTATTTTGTTATCGCGGCGATGGCGTTGTTGCGCCCGTTTGGGCACCGGAGCCGGCTGTTCGCCGGCTCGTTCGCCGGATACCTCGCGGTGGCCCTCGCAACCCTCGCTTTTCCCCGTGGTCCGTACGCCCAGATCGGGTTGGTCGCCCTGCCGATTCTCGCACTGGTGCTCTTGGGCTCCCGGGCAGCGAGGATCGCCATCCTCACCAGTGGCATAATTCTCGTTTCGGCTCCCTTTGCACGCGTTCTGCCCGGCGTTGCCCGGGCGCTGGCAGTCGATCCCGCACGGGCCGTCCCGCCGGACCTCGTTTGGTTCCAAACAGCGGTGGTGGCGGCGTTTCTGGTCTGCCTGATGGTCATACTGGATCGCTTCCACACGTTTCTTCTGCATTCGCTGGCCGCTCAACGCCGGGCGACGGCGGACCTGGAGCGGGAGGCAGCCGAACGGTCCGCCGCCCAGCGGAAGATGGAGCACGAGATGCGCGAGCGGCAGCGTCTGGAGCGCGAGGTCGCCGCCATCGGTGACGAGGAGCGCCACCGCCTCGGCCAGGAATTGCACGACAGCGTGTGCCAGCAGTTGACGGCCACACTGCTGCGCTGCCAGGCCCTGGACCGGCGGGTGGAGCGGGGCGGAACGCTGTCTGGTGCGGATTTGGCGCCCTTGTTGTCGCTTCTGGTGCAAACTTTGGACGAGGCCCACAATGTCGCAGTCGGTCTGTGCCCCCTGGAATCGCACCCCGAGGCCCTGGCGCCGGCCCTGCGGACGTTGACAGGACGGATCCAGGAGATGACGGCTGCGCAATGCGAATTCCTCTCGGCCGGTAATGTACAGGTGCCAGACCCCAAGATGGCCCAGCACCTCTACCGGATCGCCCAGGAAGCCCTGAGCAATGCGGTGCGGCACGCGCACGCCAACCGGATCGCCGTCGAGCTGCGCGGCAGAGAACTCGAGTTGATCCTCCAAGTGAAAGATGACGGTGTGGGCCTACCCCGCGAAATTCCCGGGACCGGTATGGGACTGCGCACCATGGCCTACCGGACGGAAATTCTGCAGGGGGAACTGACAGTCGCGCCCTTGCCGGGTGGCGGCACCTGCGTCGTCTGCCGTGTGCCGCGATCCGCCGACGAACCGGCTGCCTCAGGAGACCAGCGATGGATTCCGGCGATGTGAATTCTTCTTCGCCCATCCGTGTTTTACTGGTGGACGATCATCCCGCCGTCCGCGAAGGCTTGGCTCTTCTGCTGGCGTCCGACGGCATCGAGGTGTGCGCGGAGGCCGGCGGACACGCCGACGCCCTGGCGCGGGCCGATGAGTGCTGCCCGGACCTGGCGATTGTGGACCTGTCTCTGGATGGGGAAGATGGCCTGGCCCTGATCTCCGATCTGAATAGGCGCGCCGTGCCGGTTTTGGTCTACTCGATGCACACCGATGCACGGCACGTGGGCAGCGCATTCGAGGCTGGGGCGCTCGGATATGTCACCAAGCGGGCGCTCCACGGCGTCCTGATGCAGGGAATCCGCGAGGTCGCCGCAGGCCGCCGGTTTGTCAGTCCCGGCGGTGCTGCCGCCTTGGCCGAGAGCGTGACAGGATCGGCGCCCGGGGATGCCGTTCAAAAGCTGAGCCAAAACGAACGGCGGGTCTACGAGCTGCTCGGCCAGGGACAGGACACGTTCGATATCGCCGCCACCCTCCACATCAGCAACCATACGGTCGAGTCGTATTACGAGAGAATCAAGTTCAAGCTGTACCTGAGCGGGATGCACGAACTGCGGCTTCATGCCATCCACAGGTCGCAGAAGAGCACCCGCTAAGTCCTCGCCGGGGCTCCTGTCAGGAAATTCCACCACAGCGTGTAAACATGGGGACAGCCCGCATGTTTCCATATTATTCACGCTACACCTCCTGCAAATAGATTCGCTTCAGCAGAAGAATCGTGCATCTGTTCCTGGACGTGTTTCCTGGGCCGGCCCCCTTTCCCAGGTGCAAGCTTGCGGTTCAACGCAGCCTCCGCCTGTTTCACAAATTCCTCCGACCCCGCCGGACGCCCCGTATACGTGCGTACGCGCAGCCGCTGCTCGGCCTCGGTCACGGATGCCCCCAACAGCGTCTGCCGCCACTGTTCCGCCGTAAAGCGCTCACGCCATGTGGACAGATCCATCATCGCCGGCGTGTTCCCCAATCCCAACCGCACACCTGCGCTCGACCATGGCCACGCCTCGGCGAGGGAGACCAACCCGGCGCGCACCGGGTTCCGTTCCACATAGCGGACCGCCGCCCACAGGTGCTCGTCGTCGAGCGCGCAGGAGAAGAACCGGTTCTGCCACAAGTGCCCGTTGCGGCCGCGGGCCGTGTTGACGTGTTGCGCGTACCGGCCATGCATCCAGCCGAACGCGTGGGCCAGCGAACGCTCGGTTTCCGGCGCCACCACCCAGTGCACATGATTCGTCATGAGGCAATAGGCCAGTACCCGCACACCGAACTGCGGCATCGCGCACGCCGCCAGCCGCAGATAGACCTCGCGCTGAGTATCGGAGAAGAAGACATCCTGGCGGTCAATGCCCCGCTGCGTCAGATGGTGCGCCACGCCGGGTAGCACCGCTCGCGCCATCCTCGGCATGACAGATTAGTGCGCTAAGCCTCGAAAAGTTCGCAAAAAAACGAAAACACGCGGGCTGTCCCCACCAAA
>JAJFUV010000191.1 GCA_021372245.1 Terriglobales bacterium | reverse complement strand
TACCTCAGGGAGGCGTACGGCGGGCTGTGGGGGTTCGTCTACGGCTGGACGCAGACCTGGGTGGCGAAGAGCGGCTCGATTGCGACACTGGCGACGGCGTTCTTTTACTACCTGGCGAATTTCGCTCCCGGGCTCGAACAGACGCTAGCGGTGATCCCCGTACCGGTGGGCCCAGGGGGCGGCCCGTTGGAGATACGGTACGGACAGGTGCTCGCGGCGGCCGTGATTGTGTTCCTGGCGCTCGTGAACTATGCCGGTGTGCGGCTCAGCGGCGGCGTGCAAGTGACGGTGACCATCGTCAAGGTCGTTCTGTTGTGCGGCATCATCGTGGCGGGCCTGTTTGTGGGGCAGGGGAGCGTCGCGAACTATGGAAGCTCGGTACCTGCAATGGGGGGCTTCGCCGGATTCTTCGCTGCACTGGTGGCGGCGCTGTGGGCTTACGACGGGTGGAATAACTTGAGTATGGTCGGCTCCGAGATCAAGCAGCCGCAGCGCAACCTCCCGGTTTCCCTGATCGTGGGCACGGCCTGCGTGGTTGGGATTTACCTGCTTGCGAATTTGGCCTATTTCTATATCCTGCCGGCGGCGGCTGTGGCCGGAAGCGATCGTGTTGCGGCGGAAATGATGCGCCGCATCGCGGGGCCCGCGGGGGCGGGGGGCGTGAGCATTGCGGCAATGGTTTCGATTTTCGCGGCATTGAACGGCTCCATCCTTTCGGGTTCCCGGGTGCCATACGCCATGGCTCGTGACCACCGTTTCTTCGCGGCGGTGGGGAAGGTGCACCCTACGCGTCATACTCCGGGGATCTCCATTCTGCTGCTTAACGGGTGGTCGGCCGTGCTGGTCTTCACCGGACGATACGAGGAGTTGTTCACTTATGTAATATTTGCCAGTTGGATTTTGTACGGAATGACAGCGGTTTCGGTGATCGTGCTCCGCAAAAAGCGGCCCGATTTATCGAGGCCTTACCGGACCATTGGTTACCCTACCGTACCGGTACTGTTCGTCGTCGGAGCCGCCTGCGTAGTGGTTTCCACCCTACTTAACTCGCCCCGAGAATCAGTTATGGGGCTAGTACTCATATTGTCCGGTCTCCCGTTTTATTTCTATTGGAAACGCCATTCTCCCGATGTAGCATAGTCTTGTATTCCGTACCCGGCGTCGTGAATTTGCGGGGAAACCGCTAGCCTTTCATTGGTCCTTTCTTGCGATGAAGGACTGATTTTTGGCTTTCACGAGAGTGCCGGTTGGGGGCGAGCTGGCTGGTAAGGGAGGAGCGGCACCTGCTTTCCTCGCCGGAGATCAGCGCTCGGAACTTAAGTGACTCAAGGGAGCAAATCAATGGACGTCGCTAAGATTCTGGAGGAATTACGTCAGGAGCGCGAACAAATCGAGGAAGCAATTCTCAGCCTCGAAAGACTGGCGAGCGGGCGCGGAAGGCGGCGGGGGCGACCGCCGGCCTGGATGGCTGAGGCGCGCAAGAGAGCGCGTCAGGGCGTTAAGAAGGCAAAGACCGAAGTTAACACCAAGTCAGCCGCTGCGTGAGCGCTTTGTTTTCCACGTGAATTACTCGCGAACCGGGCGCGCTCGCCACGTCTGACATGTTGAACGGTGTTGGTTGTTGGGCATCTGTAACTCGGTGATCCTGGCTGGAATAACGTCTCCGTTGTAATCCATTCTTTCCACCCGCCGGACGCGTCCCAGGTGCTCCGCGGCAAGCGGTGCTGCATCTCCCTCACCGAATCGGAACATTCTCAAGGGCACACCTCAGCCACCCAACGTCTGTCTTTGGAACGCTCAAGATTCAAGTAGAATAGCCGAGACAACAGAGACGTCCTGATGACACTCTCCACGCTGACACGCCGCGCTGTCGTTTTTGGGCCAGCCGCGGCACTGCTGCTCCGGCGGCCGGTCCACTCGGC
>JAJFUV010000187.1 GCA_021372245.1 Terriglobales bacterium | reverse complement strand
TCATCGCCGCGCAACCCGTGGCGAAGCATTCCATCCCGGCGGGCTTCATCGACCCAAAGCGCATGATCTTTTACGGGGGCACCTCGCCGGGTCTCGACGCGGCAAACCAGAAGGGCCAATTCCTGGCTTTCGATCTCATGAATCGCAAGATCCTGAAAGTCGCCGACGGTGGCTTCATACGCAACGCCATCTTCTCGGATTCCACGGGCCGCGTGTATTGGGACGCCCAAATGTACGACCCCGGCACGAACCAGATCACGTCCAGCGAGGCGCCGGAGTTTGTGCGCTCGGTCACCGCGGAAACGCCGCAAGGGATCGTCTATGGCACCTGCGCGCTCGAATGCAACCTGTGGGCCTTCCACGTGAAAAGCGGCAGATTGGAGCAGCTTGGCTTCGGCGCCGCCGGTAAGGAGACCTATACCGCCAGCATGGACGCCGATCCCAGCGGCCGCTATCTCTACTACGTCCCCGGGGCGCACGGCGGCACGTCCAAGGATGGAACTCCGGTGCTTCAGTTCGATACGCGGACGCGCCGCATCAAGGTGGTCGCGTTTCTGGATGCGTTTTACTTTGAGAAGTACGGATACCACCCCGACGGCACCTACAGCGTCGTGCTGGACGCCCAGGGGGCGACGCTCTACATCACATGGAACGGGATGCGGCGAGGCCATCCGGGGTCGTGGGAGTCCTGCGCCCTGATGGCCATCCATATACCCGAATCCGAAAGGCCCTTGCAGTAATCCGGCACCCGCCGGAATATACTCTTGTTACAAGTTAGGACTGGCCCATGAATATCTACTTGAACCGAAGGGATTTCCTGAGAACCGCCGGCGTGGGGGCAGCCGCTCTGGGGTTGCCCGACGCGCTCGCGGCCACAGGGCGGAAGAAGCCGAACTTCGTCATCATCTTCCTGGATGATTCCGGCTGGGCCGATTTCCACCCGTTCGGCAGTCCCGCCTACTCCACGCCGAATGTTGAGAAGCTGGCCAGCCAAGGCTGCCGCTTCAACAATTTCTACGTTCCGCAGGCCGTCTGCTCGGCGTCCCGCTCGGCCCTGCTGAGTGGATGCTATCCCGGCAGGACCAAGGTATTCGGAGCTCATCCTCCCGGAGCCAGGGGACTCGATCCCAGCTTCGCCACCATGGGAGAGGTGCTCAAGACCGCCGGATACAGGACCGCCGTCTTCGGCAAGTGGCACATCGGCGATCAGCCGGACACGCGCCCGCCGGCGCGGGGATTCGACGAGTCGTGCGGCCTGATGTACTCCAACGACATGTGGGAGTTTCACCCCGAGCATCCGGAAGCTTACAGCAAGACGCCGCTGCACTTTTGGGAGAACGGCAGGATCAAGATAGAGCGGGTCACCAAAGAACATCAGCCCATGCTCACGACGTGGTACACCGAGCACGCCGTCGATTTCATCCGCCGGAACAAGCATGATCCGTTCCTGCTGTACGTTCCCCACTCCATGCCGCATGTGCCGCTATTCTGCAGCAAGAAGTTCAAGGGCAAGTCGGGTGCCGGCTTGTACGGCGACGTGATGATGGAGATCGACTGGTCGGTCGGCGAGATCGCCAAGGCGCTGAAGGCCGCGGCCATCGAGAACGACACCCTGGTCGTCTTCACGTCCGACAACGGCCCCTGGATTTCATACGGCAACCACGCCGGCAAGACGCCCTATCGCGAGGCCAAGGGGACCGGTTTCGACGGCGGCACCCGCAGCGCGTGCATCATGCGCTATCCGGGCCATATCAAAGCGGGCACCGCGTCGAACCGGGCATTCTGTTCGGTGGACCTGCTGCCGACGATAGCGCGCCTGGCCGGCGCCGTCCTGCCGAAGAACCCGATCGACGGTCTGGCTGTTTGGGACCTCATCACCGGAAAACCCGGCGCCAGGAATCCGCATGAGTATTACCCCTTCTGCACCGGACGCACGTTCGAGGGCGTCATCAGCGGCGACGGGCACTGGAAACTGCACCTTCCCCACGCATACCGGACCTTGGTGGAAGCGGGCCGGGACGGCAAAGCCGGCAAGTACCGTGAGGCCCGCATCGAGCTTTCCCTTTTCGACATGGAGAAGGACCCGTTCGAAACCACCAACGTCATCGCCAGATTCCCGGATGTCGCCGCGCGGCTCCAGGGCTATGCGGAACAACATCGCAAGGAATTCTATCCGTAATCAGGTAGAATGATCGGGCTGGCTGCTCTAGCTCGGGCATCCTCGCAACATCAGGATTCGGAGGTGCGATGCTATGAAAATCGCTTTGCGGAACGTTCTGATGTTCCCTGCCCTTGGACTGTTCTTCTCCGCCGCCGCTGTTGATCGCATCAACCCCGACTCAAACCTCCTGGACAGAGTGCCGAAACCGCCATCTGCGCCTGCCGTGGTTGGACCGGAGACAGCAAGCAATTCAGGCGGCTATGAGGTGCAGCTCCGCCTGGCGATCCTCGGCGAAGAGCACGCGTGGCTGAAGGCGTACGGCTACGCCGACATCGAGAAGCGGCTGCGCGTGACGCCTTATCCGGAGCGGAAATTCGCGAGGCACGCCGAGGACGACGTGCTGCCGCTGCCGGTGCTTTCCATCGCGCCGAAGCTGGACGGGCAGCCGGACGATCCGGCCTGGCGGGGCGCTTCCCGCGGCGTGGTGCGGGTCGCCAGCATCGCGGGATGGCAGAAAGGTCCGCTGGTCGAGCAGTCCGTCGAGGCGGGCATCTGCGGTTCGGACCTTTGTCTGGCTGTGAACGCCGGCCGGTTCCTTTCGTCGCATCTTGCACTGGCCGGAGTGATCAATCAGCCCGCCCGAGGCTTGATCGTCCTTGCCGGCGAGGGGCTGACGTGGCAGCCGCTCGACCCGAAGGGCACTCCCGGCGAAGCCGTCGTCCTTCCCGGTAGATACGATGCAGCGCGCGCCCGCTTCGAAACACGGCTGTCGCTGGAGTGGTTCCCCGACTTCGCGAAATATGGTTTGTATGTGGGTGCCGGGATCGGAGGGCGTTGGACGGCTCCCGGCGGACGTCCGGTGAACTTCTTCCCCGCCCCGTTCGCTGTGCGTCAGTCCGGCGAATTCGACGGCAGTTCTTTCCCCGTCCGTGTAACCATCTCCGCTCCGCGCACGGGACTGGCGATAAATAACGAAGCGGATGCGACCAGGATCGAGATCAGCAGTCTCGCGTCGCGCAATGCGGTTCACGACTTACGGATCCTACCCCGGCAAGGCCCGCTCGGCCCTGAGACCGTGCTGAACATTTCCGACTCCCGGGGCAACACATGGAGGCTGACACTGTTCCGCTACGTCCCATCCAGGCGTCCGTTGACGCTTTACCGCGAATTGATCGCACGTCGCACCGCCTCCGGCCAGGACGTGAGCAATGCACGCAGGCGACTAGCCACACTGGAAGCCCACGAAACCGCGCTGATCGAGAGCGGTCAGACTGACACCACCGCCGAGCGCGACCTGCTGTGGGAAGTCTGCTCATCCAAGCGCGCCCTGTTTCTGCGCGACGAGAAGCTGCGGCCCGTCACGAAACTCCTCTTCAGCAAACGTCATCCCTTCCACCCCTCGCACAACTACAGCGTGCAGCTTGACGCGCGTTGGAGGCCCGGCGGCGGCGTCTGGACGCTCAGCATCCCCATGGTGAACGGAAGCCTCGTCCCAGAGAAGGTGCGGCCCGTGCAACTGTTCGACGCGGGAGCCGGCGTGGCGCGAGACCCTTCGCCGAGCTTCGACGGGAAGAAGATCTATTACGGCTACCGTTCGGATCAGAAGGAGTACTACCGGATCTTCGAGCAGGATGTAGCGACCGGCGTGCGGCGGCGAATCAGCCCTGAAGGTCCGTTCCACGACTTCTGGCCCACGCCGCTGCCCGACGGCGGACTGGCCTTCATCACCACGCGCTGCAAGAAGAAGTTCATCTGCTGGCGTCCGCAGGCCGCTGTTCTGTTCCGCATGGAGCTGGACGGAAGCCGCGTCGAACCGCTTTCCTACGCCAACCTCACGGAGTTCGCGCCCTCGGTGCTCGATGACGGCCGTCTCCTCTGGACGCGATCGGAGTACGTGGACAAAGGGGCCGACTACGGACACACGATCTGGACGATTCGCGCAGACGGCACTTACCCGGACCTCACGTTCGGCAACACGATCGCGCTGCCGCAGGGTTACGCCAATGCCCGGCAGGTTCCCGGCACCAGCGAGGTCAGCGCGGTCATGATCTCGCATTTCGGCGACCTGAACGGCCCCGTCGCTCTGCTGGACCTCACCAAAGGCCCCCACGATCCGAAGGCCATCCGCTCAATCACACCGGAAATTCCCTGGCCGGGCTTCCCTCCGAATAGCGAGGCGTTTCGCGAACCCGTGCCGATCACCCGGGACGTGATCCTGGTCGCGCACGCGCCGCAGGACCGTTTCGGCCTCTTCCTCATCGACCGCTACGGCAACCGCGAGCTGCTATTTATCGATCCTGCGATCGACAGTATCTGCCCTTTGCCGATGAATCCCCGGCCCGTGCCACCGGTCATGCGCGGTGTGATCGCCTCTTCTCTCGCCGGCCAGGACAAGGGCCAGTTCGTCATCCAGAATGTTTACCGCGGCCTCGATGGCAAGGTGAAACAGGGCGCGGCGAAATACTTGCGCATTTGCGAGGAGCTTCCCGCAATGCTTCGCACGATGCCGGACGGCACCTATCAGGACGACCATGAACCGTACCTGCAATGGTATGCGTCGCCGCTCGACCTTATCTCGGAGCCCTGGCCTTCGTATGTCGCCAAAGGGGTGATCGGTACCGTTCCCATCGAATCCGACGGCTCGGCGAATTTCCTCGCCCCCGCCCGCCGCGTGCTTTACTTTCAGTTACTCGACGCCGGGCACAATGAGATACAGCGTATGCGGTCCGTGGTGCAGCTCCGCCCCGGCGAGCAGCGCTCGTGCGTCGGTTGCCACGAGAGCCGCCTCACCACGCCGGATCCAGCTCCCGTGAGAATCGAAGCGATGAGAAAGAGTCCTGTCGAGCCCGTGGCGCCGCCTTGGGGCGCGGGCCCGTTCTGGTACGAGAGCGTCGTGCAGCCGGTGCTGGACGCGCGGTGCGTCTCCTGCCACAACTCCCGCACGCCGAACAAGATCGACCTTTCCGGCACGCTCGACAAGGACAGCATCCCCGTCTCCTTCCGCAAGCTCGTCCACAGCGGAATCATCCATTTCTTCAATTACGGCTATCAGACAGGTGTGCCGTACAAAGCCGAGCCTTACACTTTCGGCACCGTGAAGAGTAGCCTCTGGACTATTCTCAGGGACGCGAACCATCGGGACGTGAAGCTCACGCCCCACCAGGAGCAGGCCATTAAGTGCTGGACTGACCTCAACGTGCCCCTGTGGGGCGATTACGCCTTCCGCCCGGAGCGCCGCACCGTGCGTCCGCAGGACGTCGCCCGGTGGCAGCCGGACTAGAGGGAAACCATGAAATCACGGCTAACCGGAATTGCTGTTTCCCTGATTTCCGCTCTGGTGCTGAGCGCTCAAGCAGATGGATACCTGTCACCGTCCGGCGTGGTAGCGGCACCCAACGGGAGGACGCTGTACGTCAGTGGACAGACGGCGGCGCGTATCGCGATGTTCGATATCGCTTCGGGCAAGGTTGTGCGGCGGATCGAACTGGGAGCGGCACCGGGCGGAATCGCAGTGAGCGCCGATGGCGCTACGCTCTATGTCGCCGCAGGCTCGCTGGCCGGTGAAGTACTCGTGATCGACGCGGCGAGCGTCCGGATTACCGCGCGCATCGCCACCGGTCATACGCCCATGGCTCCGGTCCTGGGCCGCGACGGGAAGACCCTGTACGTCTGCAACCGCTTCAGCAACGACATCTCCGTGATGGACCTCGTCGCTCGTAAGGAAACCGGCAGGATCCCTATCGTGCGCGAGCCTGTGGCAGCCGCCATCACCCCCGACAGCTCCACGCTCGTGGTGGCCAACTTGTTGCCCGTTGGGCCTGCCAATGTCGAGATGGTCGCCGCAGCCGTCAGCGTGGTCAACTTGAAGACGCGCCAGGTGCGCAACATCCCGCTCGCCAACGGCAGCACCGGTCTACGGGGAATCTGCGTGTCGCCGGACGGCAGGTTCGCCTATGTCACGCACACGCTGGGGCGCTACCAGTTGCCCACCACCCAATTGGAACGCGGCTGGATGAACACCAACGCGCTGAGCATCATCGATGTGAGTGCAGGCAAAGCGCTCAACACCGTGTTGCTGGACGATGTCCACCTCGGCGCAGCCAATCCCTGGGGTGTGGCCTGCAGCACCGACGGCAAGCTGATCGCCGTCGCACACGCAGGAACCCACGAGCTGAGCGTGATAGATCGCATTGGCCTGCACACCAAGCTGGCCAGGGAAGCTGGCGCAGCCTCAGCATCCAGCGATCTGTCCTTTCTCACGGGATTGCGACGGCGAATCAAGCTGACCGGCCGGAGCCCGCGAGGCTTGACCGTCATCGGCGGAAAGGCCTACGCCGCCGAGTATTTCTCCGACAGCCTGGCCGTGGTTGACCTGAACGCCTCTTCCAACGACGGAGTGCGATCTATCGCCCTGGGCCTCAAAATTCCGATGACACCTAGACGCAAGGGTGAGCTACTCTTCAACGACGGCACTCTCTGCTTTCAGCAATGGCAAAGCTGCGCGAGTTGCCACCCCGACGCGCGGGCCGACGCACTGAATTGGGATCTGCTCAACGACGGCATCGGCAATCCGAAGAACTCGAGAAGTATGCTGCTCGCCCACAAGACTCCGCCGGCCATGAGTCTTGCGGTGCGGGACAACGCTGAGTACGCAGTCCGTTCAGGAATCAAGTTCATCCTGTTCGCTGTGCGTCCCGAAGAGGACGCCGAGGCCATCGATGAGTATCTCAAGGCCCTGAAGCCGGTCCCGAGCCCGCACCTGACGCGCGAGGGTAGGCTGAGCCCGGAGGCCGTCCGCGGCAAGAGCGTATTTATGAACGCCGGCTGCGCCAAGTGCCACTACGGCCCGGAACTGACATCAAAAAAGGCCTACGATGTGGGCACGTCTACAGGCATCGACA
>JAJFUV010000168.1 GCA_021372245.1 Terriglobales bacterium | reverse complement strand
GCTACCCTCGAAGACATATGGTTCGAAGCCGCGGCGCTCGCCGAATCGTGTAACCACCCGATGGAACGCGTCGCGCGCATCGGCGCGGCCCAGGATGGCCACCGTACCACCCGCGCCGCCGCCAGTTATCTTGGCGCCGTAGAGCCCGTTCGCCGCACCTTCTTCCCGCACCAGGTCCACCAGCAGGTCGCAGGCCTTCGAGCCCAGCCCGCATTCGGTGTAGGACCAATGCGATTGATACATCAGGTCGCCCATCAGCCGGAACGAGGCCTCGGATTCCTCAATCGAAGCACCGCGCGCCAGTTCCGCGAAAGTCTCGATGCGCGCGTTCTCTTCCACCGCGTAGCGCGTGCAATTGCGGATTCGGTAAACGACACCCTCGCGCAGTTGCGTGAATGGGTCGATGTGGCTCTCCGCCTGGCCGAGGAAGTCCGGCCCGGTCATGATCTCCGGCAAACGCCATTCGAACTTCGCGCGGTACTCCGAAGGCAGCATGTTCGAAAGGTACCCGTTCCAGCGCGGCTCGACGTAGCGCGGGATGGCGCCGCTTTCATCAAGCGTGACCGGGAGTTGCTCCCACATAGTGATGAGCTTGTAGCCCATGAAGGCCGCCGCTCGCGCCGCCTCATATTCGATGCCGGATACTTCGTGGCTCGCTCCGGAATCCACCGCCCAGCAGGTTAGCGACGGCGGGAGCTTCACCATCGGGAGCACGCGGCATGGCTGGCACAGGATCGGCAGGACGTACCCTTCGTCTCCGAGCACCGCCGTGGCCTGGTCCATGATGCCGCAGGCCGATTCCGCGATCACGTTCTCCACCCACTGGCAGGCTTCGGCCAACTCGATGCCGCCGAGGTCGATTCCGTACGCCGCGGCGGCGCCTTTCATCACCGAAACCTCCACCGCCGCCGAGCTGCTTACACCTTTGTTGAGCGGGACGTCGGATTCGATGTAGATGCTTGCGCCGACTGTGACCTTGTCAGGATAGCGGCGCTTCAGGAGATGGAACACACCCAGTACGTAAGCGGTCCAGCGCACCTCGGGCGATGCATTGACGAGCGCGCGCACATTCGCGTCGCTGGTGAGATCCGCCAGGTCGAAGGAAACCTCCTCCCGCCAGCCTCGCTCTTTCATCTGGGGGTTCGAGAGCGCGATGCGCGAGTCCGTGCGGCGCTGTGCGGCCGCCCAGGTGGCCTCGCGGATGGTGGATTCGAACACCATGCCGCCGGTGTAATCCACGTTGCCGCCCATCAAGTCCAATCGCCCGGGGCTGCGCGCGATGTAGACAGGGGCGTCTGGAGTGAACAGCGCGCCGGGGGCTCGGCGTGCGGCGACTGCCCGCTCGAATTCGGTCATCTAGCCTCCGCTACACCAGTGCACGGATGCTGTCGGTCACGTATTGCACCGTCTCGTCCGACATCCTCGGATGGATGGGCAGGCTCACGTATTTGTGATACAGCGCCTCGGCCACCGGGCAATCGCCTTCGGCCGAGCCCATGCTCCGATAGATGCTGGTCAGGTGAATCGGCATGTAATGCGACCAGACTTTGATCCTGTGCTTGGTGTACAGCTCCCACATGAAATCTTCCTTGTTCAGGGGAAAACTCTTTTCTACCATGACACAGTAAACGTGGAAGACGTGCTTCACGACGGGCGAGACATAGGGAAGCGTAAGGCCGGGGATGCCGCTGAGCAGTTCCGTGTACCGCGCCGCGATTTCGATGCGGCGCGCGTTAAATTCGTCAAGTTTCTTCAGCTGCACCAACCCTACGGCCGCCTGCGCTTCGGTCATGCGGAAGTTGTAACCCAGGCCGTCGAAATCCAGATACCAGTAGCGTTTCCCCATAGGGAACTGCTCTTCGTCAATGGGCAGGTACTTGCCCTTGGGGTCGTAGGTGCGGCAGCACAGCGAACGGTAGCTCAACATGCGCTCGTAGAGCGCGCGGTCGCTGGTTGTGGTCATGCCGCCCTCGCCGAGCGTGGTCATATTCTTTTGCTGGTGAAAGCTGAAGACGCCGATGTGGCCCAGCGTCCCGGCGCGGCGGCCCTTGTATTCGGCGCCAGGGGCGTGCGCGCAATCTTCCACCACGGTGATGCCGCGCGGCCGTGCCAGTTCCATCAGCGCGTCCATATCGCAGCACTGCCCGTAAAGGTGCACGGGTAGGATGGCCTTGGTGCGGGACGTGATCTTCTTCGCGACAGAAGCCGGGTCCAGGTTCAGCGTGCGCGCGTCGACGTCGGCGAACACGACCTTCGCGCCGCGGCAGGCCGCTGCGTTGGCCGTCGAAATCCAACTGATGGGAGTGGTGATGACCTCGTCGCCCGGTCCTACGCCGGCCGCGATCATAGCGAGTTCCAGTCCGGAGGTGGCGTTGGTGACCGCAAGGCCGAAGTTCGCGCCGCAGTAAGCGGCGAACGCATCTTCGAACTGCTTCACGCGCGGGCCGCAGCTGGGCGCGTTGGCTTTCAGCACTTCCATCAGCGCCGCGGCTTCCTCCTCCCCGTAGACCGAGCCGTGACTATATTCAAGTTCGTAGAGCGCTTTAGGCAGTGACATAAAGAGACCTTTCGATGGTTTCCTCAAGCGAAGGGACGGGGCGGGACCAAACAGTCCGGCTTCGCTCGCAAAGGAGAAAGTGATCCAGACCACGGGGAGCGCGGCCGGGAATTGGCGCGGTTTGCGGCACGACCAGGTCGCGCGAATAGCCCAGCCGTTCGGCGTAGAGCGTCACCAGGTCGAAGCGCGATATCGATTCCGTCGCCCCGATGTGGAAGATGCCCTGCAATTCTGGACGCGCCGCAAGTTCCAATAGGAACTCGCACAGCGTGTAAACGTCGATCGGGTTACGCAGCTCGTAGGTGGGCGCCACAACGGTGCGGCCCGCGCTGAACTTCGTTTCCAACTTGTCGAGCAGGGCGTTAGTGCCGGGCCTCAGCCCGCGTCCGACCACCAGCGCCGGGCGCACGATCGCCGCGCCAGGCATGAGTTTCGCCACGCGCTGCTCGGCCTCGGCCTTGGTCCGGCCGTAAACGCTCACCGGGGTGGGCGCGTCGCTTTCACGGTAGCCGTGCCGCGTGCCGTCGAAAACCGCCGCCGACGATGAATAGATCAGACGCGCGCCGCACTGCGCAGAGCCGCGCGCGACGAACTCCGCGCCGTCCGCGTTGATCGATTCGGTCAGGCGCGGTTCCCGTTCACAGCGGTCGATGTCCGCCATGGCCGCCAGCAGCACCACCACCTGCGGCCGCACGCGTGCAAATGCGGACGCTACGCTCGCCGGATCGGCGACGTCGATGGCGATCTCGTTTTCCGATGAGGCGAGCAGGTCGCCACCGATGACGTTCCAGCGTCCGGAAGCCTGCAATACCAGGTGCCCGCCCACAAAACCATGGGCGCCGATGATGAACATCCTCGGCCGAGGGTCCATCAGCGGCCCCACTCAGGCACGGCGCGCATGGCGTCGATCAGGTTGTGTATCCGATCGGTGTGGGCGTCTTCCTGCCAGCCGCCGCGCGTCTTGTGCGTGATGGACTGGCGCGGGCAGCCGTCATCCTCCACCGCGTACATGCCGATAGTCAAGGCCTGCCAGGCCGCGAGCTTGTACTCCGGCGACCCGGTAGCGCCCGTATACATGGCCAGCACGCCGCCCCAGTTGGCGAGGATTCCGCCCCAAGGATTCTTGTCGTAATCCTGCTCGCCGCAAACCGCGACGCCGAAATGCATGCTGATGAACCGCTTGTTCACGAATTCAATGAGCGCCTTGGCGTGCTCGCGCCAGGCAGGATCGAGCGCGTCTTTCTTTTCCAGGAGGTATCGCGCCAAGTTCAGCGGGGCCCAGGCGTTTCGGTTATCGAGCTTCTCGTAGTCCTCGAAGAACTGCACCCAGAGCACGGCCTGTTTGGCGAGGTCCGGAATCTGAACGTCACGAATCCACGCCCAGAGCTTTTCTCTCGGGCCGGTGAACTCCGCGTCCCCGTGCGCGATCAGAATGTCGAACAGCCGCAGAATGAAGGACTGGTTCGCCCCAACGGGACCGCGGCCTTCGCCCGTGCGGAAGTCCACGCGGAACGGCCACGGCGAGTTCTGC
>JAJFUV010000166.1 GCA_021372245.1 Terriglobales bacterium | reverse complement strand
CATCCTGTACGAGCCCGGGCAAGGCTATGTGCGTTTCGACCAAGGCAAGGCACAACAGTACTTCGATGCCGTGCTGGAGAAGATGACGGTTCTAGTGCAGGATGTCATCGCCCGTTGGGACAAGGCAGGAATCTTCAGCCGCTAAAGAGGCGTTACGCTGGTGGTTGATGGATGCTTGTAGTCTGACCCGTGCCGATTTGGTTCGCAGGGGCCGGCGACTCGAATACTTCACCGTTGGCTACAACATCCTCGAAGGTCTGGTGTCCATCCTCGCCGGGTTGGCGGCTGGATCGGTCTCGCTCGTCGGTTTCGGTCTCGACAGCGCCATTGAAGTGGCATCCGGGGTAGCGTTGTTGTGGCGGTTGCACCACGATCAGAATCTGGTGCGGCGTGAACAAGTCGAGCGGATCACATTGCGAATCGTAGGCGTGTGTTTCTTCGCTCTGGCTGTGTACATCGCGTGCGAATCCGGATCCGCGCTCATCCGCCACGAACCTCCCGAGCCAAGTATCCCCGGCATCGTTATCGCTGCCCTCTCGGTGGTGGTGATGCCATTGCTCGCACGAGCCAAACGGCGTGTCGCTGTCGGGATTGGAAGCGGAGCCATGCACGCAGACTCGCGGCAAACGGACTTCTGCACGTACCTATCGGCAATTCTCTTGAGCGGCCTGCTCTTAAATGCCGTCGCCGGATGGTGGTGGGCCGATCCGGTTGCCGGACTTGTGATGGTCCCAATCATTGCGAAGGAGGGTCTTGATGGAGTTCGGGGAAAGGCATGCTGCGACGGCTGTGCTAGTGAATGAGTCGGAAGAACGCTATTGGGGTGTCAGTTATTTCTTCCGCTTCTGAGATGGTCTGGTGAATAAGAAGTTGCCGGACAATCCGGTTGCCACGGCGCCGGACGGCCCCTCAGTCGAAAGTTTTCAATCGCTTTACCGTGGCTGAATCCATGCGGCGGATCACTTCGGTGACGAGTTCGACGGTGCGGTCGAAATCGGCGCGGCTGATGATTCCGTTGTGATTGTGCATATACCGCGTTGGGACTGTGAGGTTGATACTCGGGGCGCCGCCGTAGGCGCGCTGCATCTCCGCTCCGTCCTCGCCATAGCCGCTCAGGATCTCGAACTGCACGGGGATTCCCCTCGCCTTGGCCGTGTCCAGGATGAAGTCGCGCAGCTTCACGTTTGGAAGCATGAAGCTGTCGTGCAGGAACATGCCGGGGCCGCCCCCAATCCGCTCCTGCGCCTCATCGGCGGTGATGCCCGGGTGGTCGGCGGCCACGCCTCCTTCGAGATTGATACCGATGTCCGGCTTTACCAGGTAGCTCGCGGTCTTCGCGCCACGCACTCCCACCTCTTCCTGCGCCGTCGCCACGGCGTAGACAGAACAGGGCGCGGGCGCCTGCTTCAGGCGCCGCATCACTTCCACGATCACCGCCAGTCCCGCGCGGTCGTCCCACGCCTTGCCCAAATACAGATTCCCGCCGTTCAGCTTTTCGAAGCGGCTCTGGGGCGCTATGGGGTCGCCGGGCCGGATGCCCAAGCGCTCCTCGGCATCCTGTCTGCTCGTTGCACCGACGTCGATGAACAGGCTGTCACGACGTGGGATGCGGGAGCGCTCCTCGCTGGACATGATGTGCGGAGTCTTGAGCGCGCAAAGGCCGGTGACCGGCCCTTTGCGCGTGAGGATCACGAACCGCTGGTTGACCAGCGCGAGATCGAGCCAACCGCCGACCGGGAGGAACTTCACGAACCCTTCCGGCGTGATGTGCTTGACCAGCAGCGACAGCTCGTCCATGTGCGCGGCCAGCATGACGCGCGGTGCGGCGGCATCGGAGGCCGGAGCGACGGCGATCAACGAGCCCAGACCATCGGTTTCGAATCGCGCGACATAAGGCGTAAGCTCGCGCCGCATGATGGCGCGGACCGGGCCTTCGAAACCGATCGGGCCGTAAGCTTCGGACAATTCCGCCAGCAGCCGCTCGACGTGGTCCGGTTCCGCTGCTTGGGCTAAGAGAACAATGGAGAACAGTAGAAGGATTCGCCGCATCTGGTCATGGTAAAGCACTCGACTGACGGCTAGGTGGTACGCCCGGGGTGATTCGAACACCCGACCTTCTGGTTCGTAGCCAGACGCTCTATCCAGCTGAGCTACGGGCGCGTTTGGTAGGTAATTTCACTGTAACGAGTCGCAAGGAGCAGTGTCAAGCCGACACGCGCACGCCCGAACGCTCCAGCCGGCTTCAGGAGGCCGTTTCCTCAACGATCTTCTTGCGCCGCGCGGCCCAGTATCGCCGCATACGATCGGATACTTTCTGCCGCTCTTCCCGACTCATCGACTTCCGGCCACGGCGCTTGGGCCGCACAACAGAAGAGGCGATCTCCTCCCCCTCCACAATGTTTTCGAGCGCCTTGATCGTGTAGTCCAGCCGCTTTCTCTCTTCACGCAATTCATCTATGACTCTGAATAAATCCATGGGACGGGCTCCGCAACGACAGCATTGCAGCCGACTACGTGCATGGTAGCCCGTACGCGCGCAAAGACCAATGAGAAACTAGTCCCTTATTTCGTCAGAAATGGCCAGGAGAGTACTAGCCTATATCCGTATTTCGTCACGGCCAAGTACGCCGCGCCAGCCACCACAGCTAGTACTGCCAGGATGACGTACAAGACGTAGCGCCAGGGGAACCGCTTGCCTTCACGGCTGAGAACCAGTAAATAACCTGCGAAAATGCCCACGAA
>JAJFUV010000156.1 GCA_021372245.1 Terriglobales bacterium | reverse complement strand
CAGCCGCCGCACGGCGGGGCTTACACCGTCGCGGACCCGCAATTGGTGGGCCGCCCCGAAAGCCCCGCAGCCATCAGTGCGCGCTTCAAGCTGCGGCTGGATTCCGAAGAAATCGAGTTGACCCGCCCCGTGGTGTACCGCTGGGTGGACCGCGTGCGCGGCGAGTTGACGCGCCCGGTGGTGGTAGCGCCGCCGGTGGCAGTCGAACTCAGCGAGCAAGCCATGCTGTTTCCGGACGCCAAGCCGCGCAAAGTGGAGGTACGCGTGAAGCCGGTGCGTAGCTCCGGCGCCGCTGGTGAGGTCCGTCTGCGCGTTCCGCAGGGCTGGACCGCCGTGCCGGCCGCCCGCAAGTTCGGGCTCGCCGCCGCCGGCGAGCAGGCCAGCGTCGCATTCGACGTTCAACCGCCAGCGACTCCTTCCCGTGGCGAGTTGCGTGCGGTGGCGGTGGTCGATGGGCACGAGATTGGCGTTGGCTACGAGACCATCCAGTACGAGCATATTTCGCCGCAAACGTTGTTTCCTCCCGCCATCGCAGGCCTGGTTCGCGCCGACGTCCGCACGCTCGCCAGGAACATCGGCTATGTGATGGGCGCGGGAGACGAGGTTCCGAAAGCTCTGGAACAGTTGGGCTGCCGGGTAACCCTGCTGTCGGCGGACGATCTGGCGGGTGGTGACCTCCGCGGCTACGATGCCATCGTCACTGGTATCCGTGCCTATAACGTCCGCGCGGACCTGCGCGCCAACCAGCGGCGTCTGCTCGAATACGTCGCGGGAGGCGGCACATTGGTGGTCCAATACAACGTGCTCGAGGGCGGCTTCCTGGCTGGCAATCCGCGCGCCACAGAGCACATCGGTCCCTATCCGATCCGCATCAGCCGGGATCGCGTATCTGTCGAGGATGCGCCCGTGACACTGCCCAACCCGGCTCATCCGCTGCTAACCGCGCCGAACCGGATCGAGCCCGCCGATTTCGACGGTTGGGTACAGGAGCGTGGCCTCTACTTCGCTTCCGAGTGGGACCAGCACTACCAGCCGCTGTTCGAGTCTCATGACCCCGGCGAGCCGCCGCGCGTGGGCGGTACGCTTTACACGCGTTACGGGAAGGGCGCATACGTGTTCACCGGGTATTCCTGGTTCCGGCAACTGCCCGCGGGCGTGCCGGGCGCGTTTCGTATTTTTGCGAACCTCATCAGCGCGGGGAAAGTGTCGCAATGACCCCTGAAGAACAGCGCCGCGTGGTTTCGGACGAGCCGCCGCCCTTCCTCGGCAAGTGGAAGAGAGTCTATGCCGCGGTGCTGATCTACGTGGCGGCGCTCATCACGCTGTTCTACTTTTTCACGAAGGCTTTCACGCGATGAGACCGCTCGATTGGGTGGTCCTGGCTTGCTCGCTCGTCTTCATTGTCGGCTACGGCCTTTGGCGCGGACGCGGCAGCAACAGCGTCAACAAGTACCTGCTGGCGGGCAAGACGATGCCCTGGTACGCCATGGCGCTTTCCATCATGGCCACGCAGGCCAGCGCCATCACGTTCATCTCAACCACGGGCCAGTCCTACGTCGACGGGATGCGCTTCGTACAGTTTTACTTCGGGCTGCCCGTCGCCATGGTGATCCTGGCCGCAACCGCCGTGCCCATCTTCCACCGCGCCGGCGTCTACACGGCCTACGAGTACCTGGAGCAGCGCTTCGACGCGCGCACGCGCGCGCTGGTGAGCTTCATCTTCCTCATCCAGCGCGGGCTGGCAGTCGGCATGGCCCTCTACGCGCCCGCCATTGTGCTGACCGTGATCCTCGGCTGGCCGGACCGGCTCACTACTATCGTCATGGGCGTGCTGGTAATCACGTACACGGTCGCCGGCGGCATCCAGGCGGTAACCTGGACCGACTTCCAGCAGATGTTCATCATGATGACGGGCCTCGCCGTCGCGCTCGTGACCGCCATCCTACTCCTTCCGGGCAATGTATCGCTTATAGACGCCATGTACCTGGCCGGCGCCGCAGGCAAGCTCAACGCCGTGACCACCACAGTGGATTGGCACGACCGTTACAACCTATGGAGCGGCTTGATCGGCGGTACCTTCCTCGCCTTGGCCTACTTCGGCTGCGATCAGAGCCAGGTGCAGCGGTATCTCACGGGCAAGTCCATCGCGCAAAGCCGTCTCAGCCTCCTGTTCAACGCCGCCGCCAAGGTTCCCATGCAGTTCTTCATCCTCTTCACCGGGGCGATGGTGTTCGTATTCTTCCATTTCGAGAAGCCTCCGGTGCTGTTCCAGCCGGTAGAGCTGCAACGGCTCGAACAGGTTGCCCCGGCCGAGTTTACTGCGCTCAATACGGCTTACGGTGCTGCGTACCAGGGCCGGCGTCAGGCGGCCACCGAACTGGTTCAGGCGCGCCGCACAATTGATGACGTCCGCATCGCGCAAAGTGTGGCCCGGTACAAGGAATCACAGAAGGCCGTCGACGGCGCTCGTAAGCAGGCCTCGGCGCTGGTCGAAAGGACCGGCGGCAGCGCCCCCAACGACACCAACTACATCTTCCTCACCTTCGTCACGCGCTACATGCCCGCCGGGCTGGTGGGGTTGGTGATGGCCGCCATCTTCGCCGCGGCCATGTCCACCATCTCGGCTGAGATCAACTCGCTCGCCACCGTGACTGTCGTGGACATTTACCGCCGCCACATCCGCAAGGAAGCGTCCGACCGGCACTATCTGAACGTGTCGCGCTGGGCCACGGCGTTCTGGGGCGTGTACGCAATCGTTACCGCCGAGTACGGGCGCAGGCTCGGCTCGCTCATCGAAGCAGTGAATATGCTCGGCTCGTTGTTTTACGGCGGCATGCTGGGCGTGTTCATCCTGGCGTTCTATTTCCCGCGCGTGAAGGCGCGGGGGGCGTTCTATGGTGTGCTGGCGGGCGAAGCGGCCATCTTTGCCGCACACACCTTCACCGGCATCTCTTTCCTCTGGTACAACGTCATCGGGTGTCTGGTGGTGGTCGTGACCGGCGTGATACTCTCACGTCGATAAGCTATGTTCCTCCTAGCGCTGTGCCTCGCCGCCGCGACGGCCCTGCTTCAGGCCGCGCCGCCGCCTTTCTCTTTTGTCTACGACGGAAAACCGTCCGCCGATCTGGTGTCTCACTGGCGGTCTAGAACCATCGGCCAGGGATCTGACGCCGTCGCCGAGCGCACGCACTTCATCTACGAAGATCCCGCGACGAAGCTCGAAGTGCGCGTCGAGGTGACGCGCTACAAGGACTTCCCCGCCCTCGAATGGCTCCTACGGTTCCGTAACGGAGGCGCGCGGGACACGCCAATCCTGCAAGACGTGCTCGCTCTGGATGCGCGGTTCACCGCCCCCTCGGGCGACCCCATTATCCACTACGCCAGGGGCGCCGTGTGTTCGCGCGACGACTTCATGCCGTTGCGCCGCGCTCTTAACAAGACCGGCAAACTCGAACTCCGCGCGGGCGGCGGACGCTCGTCGAGCGACTACCTGCCTTTCTTCAACGTCGAGTTCAAGCGCGGCGAGGGCGTCGTGCTGGGCGTCGGTTGGACCGGAGAATGGGCGGCCGGTTTCTCGCGCGAGCGAGGCCCGGAGTTTCGCGCCACGGCAGGCATGGCGTTGACTCATCTGCGGCTTCATCCCGGGGAGGAGATCCGCACCCCGCGCATCCTCATGATCTCCTGGAACGGTGACCGGATGAATGGCCACAACCTGCTGCGCCGGTTCATCATGGCCCACGCGCGGCCCCGTGCGAATGGCGTCCCTCTCGACATGCCCGTGGCCAACGGTAACTGGGGCGCCACGCCGGCAGCGGTACACCTGGAGAGCATCGGCAAGATCGTCGAGCACCATCTGCCCGTCGATGTCTATTGGATCGACGCCGAGTGGTTCGGCCAAGGCCCCTGGCATCTGAGTCCCGGCAATTGGGCGGTCAAACGCGACGTCTACCCCCAGGGATTCAAGCCCATCAGCGATCGCCTGCACGCGGCCGGCCTGAAGCTTCTGCTGTGGTTCGAGCCGGAGCGTGTCTGCGAAGGAACGCCCTGGTACCGCGAGCATCCGCAGTGGCTCCTGGAAGTCCCCAAGGCCCGGCGCGTCTACAACTGGGGCACTTCGCAGGCAGACCCGATGTGGGTGGTCAATGAAAGCTACCGCAATCAGATCAGGGAGAACGACCGGCTGTTCAACCTGGGCGATCCGGCCGCGCGCCGCTTCCTCACCGATTTCGTTTCCGCGCGCATCGCAGAGTTCGGCCTCGATTGGTATCGCCACGACGCCAACATCGCACCGCTCGAATTCTGGCGCGCCGCCGATGCGCCGGACCGCCAGGGCATCACGGAAATCCGCTGGGTAGAGGGGCTCTACGAGTTCTGGGACGAACTGCTGCGCCGCCACCCCGGTCTGGCCATCGATAACTGCGCGAGTGGCGGCCGGCGCATCGACATAGAGACGCTGCGCCGCAGCCTGCCCCTGTGGCGCACGGACTACCCCGGCGAGATCACCGCCAAGCAGTGCCACACCTATGGCCTTAACCTGTGGGTCCCGCTGAGTTCAACCAGCGCGGGCATCCCGAACGCCGGCGCCACCTACGACATTCGCAGCAGCATGTCGAGCGGCCTTGTCTTCGAATTTTTCGGGCAGCCTTCCCGCAAGCCCTACGACCTGACACTGGTCCCCTGGGAAGAGGCACGCAAAAAGCTGGAAGAGTATAAACAGATTAAGAAATACTTTACAGGCGACTATTACCCCCTCACCGACTACACCCAGGCCGAGGACGCCTGGATGGTCTACCAACTGGACCTGCCCGAACAAGGCGAAGGCCTCGTGGTGGCGCTGAAACGCCCGGCGAGCCGGTTGGTGCGCGGCGCGTTCCCGCTGCGCGCGCTCTCAGCCGGCCGCTACGAACTCATGGACCTGGATTCCGGCAAGCGCAGCGCCATCGACGGCGCGCAACTATCCACCATCGGTCTTGAACTCTCCCTCGAAGCCCGCCCGGCCTCGGCTGTCGTGGTCTACCGCAAGTTACACTAACAGGCTGGAGGTTACGCAAGGTGTCACCATCCTTGACCCGCCGCCAGTTGTTGGCGGCGCTGGCCGCCGCATCCGCTCCGGTGCACGCAGGCCAGGCTCTCGCGCGCCCCATCTGCGCATTCTCGAAGCACTTCCACTGGTTGTCCGTCGAGGAGACCGCCTCGATGTGCGCGACGCTCGGCTTCGACGGCATCGATCTCACCGTTCGCCCGGGCGGCCACGTCGAGCCGGAGCGCGTCGAGGAGGATCTGCCGAAAGCTGCCGAAACTATCCGTAGAGTCGGCCTTGAGGTACCGATGGTGACCAGCGGCATCGTGGATGTGACCACGCCGCACACCGAACGGGTGTTGAAGACGCTGAAGGCGACGGGTATCCGGCTTTACCGCTGGGGTGGCTTTCGCTACGACGCGAAACGGGCCATCCCTACCCAACTCGCCGAAATGCAGACCCGCGTGAAGGACCTGGCGGCCATGAACCGGCACTACGGACTGACGGCCATGTACCACACGCATTCGGGCATAGATCAGGTTGGCGCTTCGATGTGGGACCTGTACCTGCTGCTCAAGGAAATCGCTCCCGGCGCGGTCGCCGTGAACTACGATGTGGGCCATGCGGTGGTTGAAGGCGGCTACGGCGGATGGATCAACTCCACGCGCCTGCTGTTGTCGTACATGCGAGGCGTGGCCGTCAAGGACTTCGCCTGGAAGAAGAACGCGCGCGGCGAGTGGCGTCCCGGTTGGTGTGCGCTCGGCAAGGGCATGGTGGATTTCCCCCGCTTTTTCGAAATGCTCAAGGCCGGGGACTTCAACGGGCCCATGCAACTCCACATGGAGTACGACGAATTGGGCAGCGCGGCGTCGGGTAAGAAGACCTCCACTTTGAAGAAGGAGCAGTTCACAGAAATCATGCAGCGAGACCTGAAAGCGCTGAAGGAGTTGATGCGCGCAGCGGGCTTGCGCGCATGAAGACAAGAGTTCCCATGACAACACGAAGAGAGTTCCTGTACGCTGCGTGTGCAACGATGTCCACCGCGCCCCAGACTTGCTCCATCCGGCGCATTGAACGCCAGACCATCTGGCATGGCCGGGACGGCGGTACCACGTGGTTTCATCCCCGCGTCTGCGCAATCCCCGGTCCCCAGCGAACCCTGCTCATGACGGTGCAGTCCATTAGCGGATCGGATTACTTCGGCCCCGTCCACTGGTCGGAGTCTCGCG
The DNA here is from genome assembly GCA_021372245.1 of Terriglobales bacterium. Classification (GTDB taxonomy): domain Bacteria; phylum Acidobacteriota; class Terriglobia; order Bryobacterales; family Bryobacteraceae; genus JAJFUV01. The sequence goes on along the minus strand of JAJFUV010000156.1, from coordinate 58,261 downwards.
ACCTCGGCAGAACCTGGAGCGCCCCGGCACCGATCCCCGGCATGGGCCGCGTGACCAATCCCGACGGCGTCGAAGAAGGCTCCTGTGACACCGTCCCGGAATATCATGCACCGACCCGCAGCGTCATCGCCATGGCGCACAACGTCTACTACAAGGACGGCAAGCTGACGCGCCCCAGCGAACTGCGCTGGCCTGTGTACGTTGTGCGTGATAGCGCCGGACGCTGGTCGCCATTGCGCAAGCTGGAGTGGGACAACCCCGAAGCGAGCGCCATGTATACCAGCGGCTGCTCGCAGCGTGTGACGCTGGCCAATGGCGACATCCTGGTCCCGCTGAGCTACGGCCCGCTCGGCCGCACCGACCGCGCCGTGTGCACCGTGCTATGCGCTTTCGACGGTCGCACTCTCCGCATCCGTCGCGCCGGCAACGAACGCCGCCTGGCCGTGAAGCGCGGATTGCTGGAGCCTTCCCTCGCCACCCTGGCGGGCCGCTACTACATGACCATCCGCGCCGAAGACGATCACGGCTATGTGACCACCTCGCGGGACGGCTTGCAGTGGGAACCCATTCGCCCGTGGTCGTGGGACAACGGCGAGCCGCTCACACTTTCCACCACGCAGCAGCACTGGCTCACCCACAGCGACGGGCTGTGGCTGGTCTATACGCGCAAAGACGCTTCGAACATCAACGTGATGCGCTGGCGCGCTCCCCTCTATGTGGCACAGGTTGATTTGAAACGGCTGCAACTGATCCGGGCCAGCGAGCAGATCGTGTTCCCGATCTCAGCCGATGGAGTGAACGCGCCCAAGAACGTAGCGCACCTCGGCAACTTCCACACCAACGCCGTGACTCCGGAATTCTCCATGGTGACGGTCGGCGAAACCCTGCCCGCCATGGAATTCCGAGGCGACACGCTGCTGGCTCGGGTTCATTGGACGCGTCCGAACCGGAACGCGTGAGAGCACATCGCGGCCATCAAGCCGCAAGCGATGCGATGGCAACGCACTCCTCTTTGGTCAGCAGAACATCCACGTTGATCAGGCGCGTGAGCTGACCGCGAGCACGCGTGGTTCCGGTTACGAGTCCGGCTCTTTCACCACACGGGCCATCCGGAGCCTCACGCACGTCCGAGGGATCGATTTCCATCACGTCCACCACGCTGTCTACAATCAAGCCGATGCGTACATCGAAAGGGGCATTCCCCACCGTCACCAGCAGGACGCAGTTCCGCCGGTTGGGAACTCGCGCGGGCATGCCCAGCATGAGGCGCAGATCAATCACGGGGACTAACTTCCGGCGGACCGGGATCCCTCCTTTTACGAAGGGTGGGGCATCGTCGATCGGAAGGATCGGCTGCAGCCCCATTACCTCGTGCACGCGTTCTATCGGGCAAGCAAAGGATTGCCGGTTCAGGTTATAGACCAGGAACTGATTCGGACGCGACGGATGGGAATCCGTGTCCGTCCATTTCCCGGAAGTCGAAATGGCGCTGCCCATTCGCGAACCCGCTCAACAATGGACGGAATAGGGATCACTGTATCCAGGGCGCACCGCGTGCATCTTCTCGCCACTGGGCACCAGGCAAACCTGCACGTCGAGACGCTCGTCACCGCACTGGAAAGGCACCACCGTCCACTCGTGTTTGCTTAGATTGCGGGTTGAGAAATTACGCCCGAACACTACCGTGGGAATGCTCAGCATCAGCGGGCCAAGATCCTGCTCGATGATGTTCTTGAAATTGCCGATGATCATGTTGGCGAGTTCCGCCACCGCGTCCAGAACCTCTTCGTCCACCGAATGGTATTCCGCCATCAGAAACTGGGAGCAAATCTTGCAGGCGAACGCGGCCGAGCAGTAAATGCTCCCGGTCCCTGTCCACGTGCCGGCCATTCCAACCAGGGACGCCACCCCATCGGAAGGGCCTGGTGTGTTGGTTTCCACGTAGGGCTCGCCGGCCTGAATCTCCATGCCCAGCATGGTCGTGAAAACCTCGGTCGTCGCCGCACACACAGCCTGCACAATCTTTCCCTGATCTATCGTCTGGGTCAAAATGCTCTCCTCGAAAGGGGATTGAAACCGGCGTCAGATGAGACCGGCCAGCTTTTCCTTGATCTGGTCCGCCGTGAATGGCTTCCGGACATATCCGGCGGCCCCCAGTTGCACCGCTTCCATGACCTTCGCCTGACTGCCCTCGGTGGTGATCATGATCACCGGCATACTGCTCCAGGCGGCGTTGGCCTTGATCCGCGCAAGCAATTGAAGTCCGTCCATGTTGGGCATGTTAATGTCGCTCAGGACCAGATTGACGGGCTGCGCCGTCAATTTCTCGATGGCTTCCACACCATCGCCAGCCTCGATCACCTGTCCCAACGGAACCTCCGCCTGCATCAGCACCCTTTGCAGGATCTTTCGAATTGCCGCTGAGTCGTCCACTATCAGTACGTCAACTGCCATCGGATCTCCTTGCCACAGCAGTACTATCTATTTCATCGGTAGCCAAAGCGGGGATTTTAGCGATTGTTAATGCGGGAGGCGCCCTGGGTGGTTTCCGCCTCGGTAAAATCGCCATGTGAAGAGTCGTATTTGGATGACGCTGATGGCGGCGCCGGCCGTGGCCGCCATCATAAGCGGAACGGCCAGCGAGTACCGCTCCGGACGGGTGCTCGCCCGCACGCGCGTCACGGTGGAATCCACCTTCGGATCGAGCCGGAACGTGACACAGTCGGTCTGGGCCGACTCGACTGGTCAGTTTCGTTTCACCGGTCTGCCGGCCGGTGCATACCTTCTGCGCGGTGAGCGTCGCGGCTTCGCCACGGCCCGATTCGGCGAAAAGCCGTCTGCGAGGTCCGGAACTCCTATCGTTCTGAATGACGGCGGCAGTTTTTCGGCCGACCTGCGCCTCAGGAAGTTGGGCGTCATCACCGGAGAGGTGCAGGACGAAAACCGCGTTGGATTGGCTGAATTCCAAGTGACCGCCTATCGTGCCGGAAAGCCACCCCGGTTTGCCGCCAGCGGCTACACCGACGATCGCGGCGTGTTCCGCATTTCCGGCTTGGAGCCCGGTCTGTATTATGTCCGCAGCGAAGCGCGCGAACTCGAGGGCCGCGATGCGCTGCTGGCCACTTACTTCGGCCAAGTCTTGCGCGTGGCCGAAGCCAGGATCGTGAACGTCGCCCTGGACGAAGAAGTGTCGGGAATCCGTCTGGAGCCTATCCCGGGCCGCCTTTCCTCGCTTGACGGCGTTCTCATCGGCCCGGTGGCCGCCGACCTCACCCTCCAGACCGACGCTGGACCCCGCACGGCCCGGGCGGTCCCCGGAGGCTCCTTTCACTTCCCCGAACTGGCCCCGGGCAGCTACGACCTCCTGGCCCAATCCATCGACCAGGCGCACGTGTGGTCCGCCTCCCTGCGCGTGGTCTTGGGAGCCGGCAGGGAGCAGGTGAGCCTCCAGCTCGCACCCTCACCCATCGTGCAGCTCCGTTGCGAAGTGCGTTCCGGTACTTTGATGGAGGGCGTGTCGGCGTTTCTGCGCCGCAGCGAACCGCTCGATAACAACCCGCGGCGCCTGTTGTGCGGCGAATCCGCCACACTCAGCCCGGGCCGATGGGAGATTGCCGCCGCCACGCCGCCTTCCCTCTACGTGTCGTCTTACGGGAACGCACGCAGCGGCGAGAACGCCTACGAGTTTTCGTTGAGCCCGGGAGAACGACACGAACTCACAGTGTTGCTGAAGCCAAGTCCCGCAAGCCTGTCCGGGCGCGTTTTGGAGGACGCCGGACAGCCCGCGGCGGGCGTTCCTGTATCCCTCTATCCCGTCGATGCGGAATTGCGGGCCCGTGTTGGAGGCGTCCGCAGCACCCGCTCCAACGAGGACGGTAGGTTCCAATTCGCGGGACTGGCGCCCGGCCGGTACGAGGCGTTGAGCAGTTTCTCGCTGGAGGACATGCGCGAGGCTGCCTGGCCCGCCGGACAGGGCAAAACTGTGGATTTGGACGAGAGTGGGGTAACTTCCGTAATCCTCCGATTGAAGGATCTCCCATAGTACTTTTTGTACTTATTCCCTGTGTCCAGGCCCCTAGGGCGTCGATATGGCAAGCGTGGTCTGGTGACACATGAGAATCAACCAACAGGGACAGATAAACACAACCGAATCGCGAACCGGGCGTAGCGAGTCGACGAACGGGGTAAGAACATCCGGCCAGGCCGGACGTAGCGGCCAAGCGTCGAAATCGAGCGATGCCATCCAGTTGTCCAATTTGGCCAGTAACTTGCTCGATTTAGCGGGCGTGGAGGCGCCGGGACACACGCAAAGACTTGAGCAGTTGAGCATGGACGTCCAGGCAGGGCGCTATCAGCCGGACCCTATGGTGGTTAGCCGCGCCATCATCTCGGCGGCGTTCCAACCGGCCGCATGAAAACTATAACCGAGCGACGGACTTGGGTGTCGGAGGCGCGGCAAGAAATTGCCGCCGTACGACAGCTCTTGCGATCGCCGGGCCCCGACACCTACGACCGGTGCCGCCCCCGCCTGGAGCTCGCCATCGGCTACCTGGAGCGCTTCGAAATGGCTGTGCGGGCGGAACCATTTTCTAACCAGCAACATGCGCGCCGGGAACTGGAAGGGATCCGGCGCGAGTTGGAGCAGGTGACGGCATTGATCAACGGAGCGGCGGCTTTCTATCAGGGCTTGGGGCAAATTGTGGCCGCAGCCGCCACGGGATACACGCCGGCAGGACACCCCGGCGTGTGGCAACCGCGCGCACGGTTGGCGGTGGAGGGGTAAAGCGATGGGAAACCTGATGGCCAGTCTCCTCGCATCGGCCAACGCCATGCGCACGTTTGAGCGAAGCATGGGGGTGGTCGAAAACAACGTCGCCAATTCGTCTACTCCCGGCTATGCCAAGCAGCGTCTGACGCTGTTGGCCGAACCGTTCCAGATCGAAACGGGGCTTCCCGGAGGGGTAACGCTCGGTGAAGCGCAATCCATGCGCAGCGAATATGCCGAACGCACGGTACGACAATATGTGGGCTCCCAGGGACGCTACTCGCAGCAGGCTACTGACCTCGGCCGGGTGGAGATGTTGTTCGACTCGACCGGCAAGAGCGGCATTCCGGGCGCTCTGAGCGACTTCTTCCAGAGCATTTCAGGCTGGAGCGTCGCCCCGACAGACCAAGTGGCCCGCCAAAGCGTGATCGACCAGGCAGGCGTAGTGGCGCTGAACTTCAACCAAGCCGCCGCCGGCCTCATGCAGGCTTCGGCCGACATGAACTCGCAGGCCACCAGCGTCGTGGGCAACATCAACCGATTGGTGGCACAAATACTGGACTACAACGAGGAGGTACGAGCAAACGCCTCCAGTGCGAGCGATGCAGGCCTGGAGGCTACCGTCAACTCCGCGCTGGAAGAGCTGGCTGAATATACGGACTTCACGGCGCTCAAGGCGGACGACAACTCCTACACGCTGTTCGTAGGCGGACAGACGCTCACGCTCATTGGCGATCGCCAATATCCGATCGAAGCGGTAGTTTCCGGCCAGGAAATCCGTATCCTGGACGCGCAATCTCACGACGTTACGGACCAGATCCAGGGCGGCCGGCTGGCGAGCATCGTTGAGGTCAAGAACAGCGAGATTCCCCAGTACCTGCAGCAACTCAACCGGCTGGCGGCGGCAACTGCCGATCAGGTGAACTCCATTCTGGCGACGGGACTCGCCGCCGCCGACCAGCACCCCTTGTTCGCCTATGGCGCTGCCGATAGCGCGGCCGCCACGTTATCGGTCACCGGCATCACGCCGGATCAACTGGCATCGGCGCCTCCCACTTCCGCCGGAGGAAACACGAATATCCTCAGCCTCGCCGAACTGGGGCAGAAGACGGTCATCGACGGGTTCACCCTGACGGGCTTCTATGGGAGCCTCGCCGGCCAAGTCGGGCGGGATCTCTCGCAGGCTAAGACGAATCAGTCCACCCAGGAGGGCTTGCTGGCGCAGGCTCGCTCCATGCGGGAAGAAATCTCGGGTGTCTCGCTCGATGAAGAAGCGGCACGCCTGATGGAATACCAACGAGCCTACCAGGCCGCCGCCCGGCTGGTCCGAACGCTGGACGAGTTGACCGACACGCTCATGACTTTGATTCAGTAACGGCGAGCGGAGGACACCATGATCCAAGGACTCAAAGCCAACGACGAGAAGTTCCTAACCACCTACAACAAGATTCTGGACCGCGCCCAGCAAGTTACCCAGCAGATCACAAGCGGTCTGCGGGTCAGCGCGCCCTCGGACGATCCCGACCAGGTGAGCAATATCCTATGCTTGCGCGCCAGTCTCGAACGCGCCTCGCAGATTGGCCGCAATCTCTCCCGCGTTCAATCCGAGACAGATATTGCCGAAAAGGCCTTAAGCAATGCGGTGACGGTCTTGGAAAGCATCAATACGCTGGGAACGCAGGCCGCAACGGGAACACAGGCGGCGGATTCCCTGCTCGCTATCGCCGATCAGGTAGAAAGCCTGTTCGGACAATTAGTGCAGCTCGCCAACACATCGCAGGAAGGCCGCTACATTTTCCATGGCGACAACGACTTGATGGCCGCCTACGCCGTGGACCTGACGCAACCCAACGGCGTAAGCCTTTATGACGGCGCTGTCTGCACGCGTGAAGCCCTACACCCCAGCGGCACAACCTTTTCCTACAGCAGGACCGCCGCGGACATCTTCGATGACTCGGGAGCCGGCAAAAGCGTTTTCCTGGCGGTCAACAACCTGCGGCTGGCAATACAGACGAACGACACGGCAGCCATCCAGAGCGCCATGGAAGGATTACGCACCGCACAGAATCATCTCAACTCCCAGTTGGCTTACTACGGTAGTGTGCAGAAGACCGTGGCGGCCGCGATTAAGTCAAGTACGGAATTGGAGACGCAGTACAAGACCACGCTCAGCGACCTGCAGGACGCCGACATTACCGAGGCCATCCTGGAACTGTCTCAAGCGGTGACGCACCGCAACGCCGCCTTGGCCGCGCAGGCCAAGATGCCGCAGACAAGCCTGTTCGATTACTTGAAGTGAACTTGGCGTGTACGGAAGTGATAGGTTCCGGAGCCCGCCTCGTACACCATCCGTCCCGGCTCGGCCAGTAAGAACCGCGCCCCATCGTCCGTCACCTGTTCCCGTGTTTCCGCGGGGACGCAGATACGCGCCGTGGTGTTCACTGGCACGTGTACTTCGATGCGTATCTGGTTCCCTTCCCGCCTCCAGCGGCAGGCCGTCTCACCACGAATCGAACGGTAGGTGGTCTCAACCCAGTCGATGCCCTCCACCGGCTGCGGTTGAAAGACGATCTTGTCGAAGCCCGCGGCATCTGGCGCCGGAGCAATGCCTCCCAGGAACTCATAGAACCACTCTTCAGCGTGGCCGAGCATACAGTGGTTCTGCGAGAGTTTCGGATTGGCGTCCCAAGCCTCGGTGAGCGAAGTGGCCCCGTGCTCGATCTGATAGCCGTAGCCCGGCGTGCCGGTCTTGGACACCATCCGGTAGATCACGTCGGAACGCCCGTTTTCGGCTAATGCGCGCAGCATGAAGCGGTGGCCGACGTCGCCGCTCGAAACCGAATAACCGCGTCCGCGCACATCGGCGGCCACGCTCTCGACCAACTGGCTGCGCCACGCCGGTTCAGCCAGCCCCAACACCAACGGCATGGCATTGGAAGTCTGGCTGCCGCTGGCGTAACCGGCGGGGGCACTGTGGTAGAAGCGCCGGTTGAAGGCCTCACGGACATCTGCGGTCAGTTCATCGTAGCGCGCAGCGTCCTCCCGCCGCCCCAGCAACCGCGCAACATCGGCAAGAATACGCAGGTCCCAGTAGTAGATAGCCGTCCCAGTGACGCCCGCGGGTGTTTGCTGTGAGACGCCGGGTGAGCCGGGACCGACGTCGCACCAGTCGCCCAAGCCGTGTGAAACGATGTACCGCTCCGCTTTGCCGCCCAGATACCGGGCGTAGCGCGCCATGCCATCATAGTGGCGCTCGAGCACACGGCGGTCCCCGTAACGTTGGTAGGCCAACCACGGCGCGATGATAAAGGCGCTGCCCCATTCCGGCGAATCGCGGAAACCGCGCTGAAAGACCACGTACTCCGGTGCGATGTCAGGAACCAGGCCGTCAGCAGTCTGCGCCTGCCCCATGTCGTCTGCGATTTTGGCGTAAAACGAAGCGGCGTCATAGTTGGCCATGATGGAAGGCGCCATCAAGTGAGCCACTTCCAGCCAGCCTAATTTCTCGCGGTGCGGGCAGTCCGTAAGCACACTCTGAAAGTTGCTAAGGACCGCCATGTCGATGAGCTTGTGAATACCATTCACCACGGCGCTCGACGTCGAGAACGAGCCTACGCGTTCGGCCGCCGCATGGAGGAACTGTCCTTCGACGCGCACCACCGCCACGCTTGCCGGCGCCTCCACCTGCACGTAGCGAAACCCGTAGTAAGTAAAACGTGGATGCCACGTCTCTGCGGCGCCGCCCGCCAGGGTGTAAGTGAACCAGTTAGGGCCGCCCGAACTGCGCTGCGTGACCAACCCCTCCCCGTCAAGCACTTCCCCGCAGACAAGCTTCACCTGCGCGCCTGCCGGCCCGCGGACGGCGATGCGCGGCCAGCCGGAAAAGTTTTGGCCAAGGTCATAGACCGAAACGCCCGGCTTGGGACGCGTCACACGCACGGTAGCGTACGTCCGCATCACCTTCACCGGAGGTCCGCTCGCGGCAATCAGGCGTCCTCCGGGGCCGGCGGCGACAGCGGCGGACTCCCATCGGGAATCGTCGAATCCGGGCCGGTCCCACCCTTTCGCCTCCCGCCGCGCGTCGTAATCCTCCCCGCCGAAGATGCAGTTGAAAACCACGGGACCCGGGGCGGTCTTCCAACTCGCGTCGCTCACGATCTCGTCCGCCGTGCCATCGGTGTACTCGATATGGAACTGGAGGATCAACGCCGGCGCGCCGACGCTGGCCTTGAATTTCACGTAGCGCCCGCCGGTCACGTTATACATGCCGTTGCCCAACATGGCGGCGATGGCGTTGACACCGGGCTGGAGCAGCGCAGTCACGTCGTCGGCGGAGTAGAAGATGCGCTGGCGATAGTCGGTGCAGCCGGGTTCGAGCGCACGGTCGCCGATACGGCTTCCGTTCAGGCGGGTCTCCTGAAAGCCCAGGCCGGAAATGTAAGCCACCGCACGGCGAACGGGCTTGGTGATCCTGAACTCCTTGCGAAACAACGGGGCGGGCGTGTCTGGTACGTTAGGGGCCGCGCGTGAAATCCAGTGCGCCTTCCAGTCAGCCGACGCCATCATCCCCATGGCCCAGCGGGCGGGCGCGCTCCAGGCGGAAACCCTGCCGTCCAAATCCCACGCGCGCACCTTCCACCAGCAGCGTTGATGCGAGACGAGAGGCTTGCCGGCATACTCCACCTGAATGCTGTCGGCGCGGGAAACCTTACCGCTGTCCCACAGGTCGCCTTTACCGGCCGCCAGCGAACGCTCGTTTGACGCCACCAAAACTTGATACGCCGTCTGACGGTCGCCGCGCCGCGCCGAGTCCAGCACCCAGCTCAGCCGGGGACGCGCCGCGTCGATCCCGATGGGATCGGTGCGATACTCAGAACGCAATCCCGAAACACGCAATGAACCACTTGCGGCGCTCGCACCGGCTGCGAGGATCAGCGCGGAAGCGAAAGCCCACACCGAATGAGATTGGATCATCAATAGATCAGTCTAGCGGTCAGAGGGCTCAGCCGGCTGTGCGGTCCTAAGCTTTCCAGGTGGTCAGCTTCAGTTCCGTCATCTCCTCGACCGCGTAGCGGGGGCCTTCTCGGCCCATGCCGCTCAGTTTGACTCCGCCGTAGGGCATCTGGTCCACGCGGTACGTGGGAACCTCGTTGATGTGGACGCCGCCTGTGCGAATGAGGCGCGCGGCGCGGAAGGCCTTCTCCATGTCACGCGTGTAGATGCCGGCTTGCAGGCCGTAGTCGGAATCGTTCACCCGCTCGATGGCTCGGTCGAGTGTGTCGTAGGAGTTCACCACTACCACGGGTCCGAACACTTCGCGGCAGCACGCGCGCACCCCCGCTGGAGCTTCCGACAGGATGGTGGGTTCTATGGTGGCGCGTTTTCGGAGGCCGCCGGTGAGCACGACGGCGCCGGCTTGGCGCGCCTCCTCGATCCAGCTTTCCACGCGCTCGGCCTCGCCCACCGTGATCAAGGAGCTGATGTCGGTCTCCGGATCGTGGGGATGCCCGATCCGCAGCTTACGCGTCGCTTCCACGAATCGACTCACAAACTCGTCGCGAATCTTCTGATGCACGAAGATGCGCTGGATCGAAATGCAGACCTGTCCCGAGTGCGCATAGGCGCCGACTACCGAGCGCGGCACGGCGGCATCCAGGTCGGCGTCCTCTTCCAGGATCAGTGCCGCGTTGCCGCCCAACTCCAGCGTCACACGCTTCATGCCCGCCAGATTGCGAATGCGCACGCCCACGTCCACACTGCCCGTGAAGGTGACCATGGCCACGTCCGGGTGCATGACCAGCGTGTCGCCGACGAGGCCGCCAGGACCCGTGACGACGTTCAAGGCCCCCGGTGGCAGTCCACACTCGGAGAAGATGCGCGCCATGAGCAACGCACTGAGCGGCGTCGCCGAGGCGGGCTTGTGCACGATGGCGTTTCCCGCGGCGATGGCCGGCCCGATCTTGTGCGTCGAAAGGTTCAGCGGGAAGTTGAAGGGTGTGATGGCCGCGATCACGCCGAGCGGTTCGCGCACGGTCATGCCCCAGCGGCCCTTGCCGCCCGGCGAGGCGTCCATGGGCACGACCTCTCCCTGCAGCCGGTGCGCCTCTTCGGCCGAAAACAGGATGGTCTGCGCGGCACGGTCCACCTCCGCGCGCGCCTCGCGGATGGGCTTGCCGCATTCGTTCGATACGGCCATCGCCAACTCTTCGCGCGTAGCCAGCATCTTCTCGTAGGCGCGCCGGAGGATCGCCGCGCGCTCGTCCCGGCTCATTTCGCGCATTACGGGCGCGGCAGCGACGGCCGCAGCCACGGCGTTATTCACTTCTTTGGCGGACGCGCGGTAGACCGTAGCCACCGGTGTGCCGTCATACGGCAACTCGATTGTCTGCCTGTCTGGCGTGGAAACCCAGTCCCCGCCGATGCACATGGGGCATTCCATGCAACCCATATTCGCACTTAATCCTTTGGGCGATCGTAGGAAAACGTCGTGCGCAGGGGCGCGAGGTTCGCGCCGAGCAGCGCGAACATGACGAAGCGCGGCGCTTCCGGTGTGCCGAAGCGCAGGTCCATGGCCTCGACTCTCGTTTCCGCACCTTCAACGGGTCCAGGGAAGACGCGCCACAGTAGAAACGGCGAGAAGTCCATGAACTCCTGGAACTCAGGGATTCGTGCGGCAGCTTCCAGCGCCGGGCTGGGCTCGGGCTTGTAGTAGAGCCTGCCGGCCGTGGGATCGAACTCGTCGAGCAGATCCACATGATGAACCATGAAGAAGCTCCGGGTTTCCACAATGCCGGTCCAGCGCAGCGGATTCACCGCACTCGGGACGACGGCCACCCGCACTGGCACATCACCTTCGTAAATCCTCGACTCAATTACTGACACGGCTCGACCATGCAGCACCCAGCAAGTGAAAGCGTAAACCAGGATGAAGCTCAATGCGAAGATGGCATAGCCGCGGGCCGCGTTCGACCGGGCGCCCATTTCCGAACTCACCAGCCGCGCCAGGAAGGGAGCGCCGACAGCGAACAGCAGCACCACCCAGATCCATGCATCCACCACATTGAGAATGCCGAGTCCGATCCATTTCCCGGAAAACGGCAGCAAGAACCGCGTGCCGTAAATGTTGGTCCAATCCAGCGCCAGGTGACTGGCCACCCCGATGAGCGCCGCAAGATACGCCGGTCCCCAGCGCAGCCTCCGGCGCAGGATGAGCCAAACCAGTGCGACGGCGAGGGCGGCCATGAAGGGCGCCATCACCAATGCGTGCGTCGGGCCACGGTGAACCTGGAAGTAGGTGATTGCGCCAGCCTTCAGCGCCACCACGTCCAAATCCGGAACCAGGGCCGCCACGGGCAGTATCCAGCGCACTTCGCTCGCGGTGCGGTTCAGTCCCGCCCGCGACAACATCACTCCAACCAGAACGTGGGTCAGTTGATCCATTCGGAATTACCGTTCACCATACTCCGCCGGCATCAGCAGGGACAACGCGGCGGGAGCGAGTTCTATCCGCGCCGGCAGCCGGCCCGCATACTCTCCGTCTACTTGCACGTGGACCTCGACGCCCGGCTCCGCGGTCAACTCCAGGCCAGCTACATTCGCAAAAGTGGCGCCCCGGCAGCCTTCGAGGCATCCCACAAAGATGCCCGCCAGATACGGAACATATCGGAAGATCCCGCCGCCTTCGAGCAGTACCGCCTCAAAGTAGTCGTCGAGTAGCGTCACGCGCTTGGCAATCTCGAAGTTCCCACCGTATTTGCGCACACGGCTGGCCAGGGCAAACGAGACCCGCCGGCATCCGCCTTCGAATGAGGCTTCGAACTGGTCGAACCGGCGCGCCGCCTGTCGCACACCGCCGGCGAAGTAAGCCAGCTTGCCCATCTTCTTCTTCAGGCCGAGGTTCAGGTCGTGGACGACGGCGGCGTCAACACCGACGCCGGCCATCGACAGAAAGTAGCGCGGCCCCGGCGCTCCGCTCGCATGGAGTACGCCGAGGGCGATCCGGCGCTCGACCAGCCGCGGAAGTCGCTCCGCGGCGCGGAGCATGTCGTTTCCAAAACCGAGTTCGATGCCGAGGACGTTGGCCGTGCCGGCGGGAAGCACTGCGAGAGGCACCGCCGTCCCCGCGATGCCCGGCAGAGTCTCGTTGAGCGTGCCGTCGCCTCCCGCCACCAAAATGAGGCTGGCTCCCGCCTGAATCTCGCGCTGGGCGATGACACCCGCGGTGCCGGGCCCTTCCGTCGGCACCACGCGCACGCGCTGCCCGCCCCGCTCCAACACTTGTATGGCGCGATGCAGCCGTTCGATGCGCCGGCCTTTAATCCTGCCAGCAACCGGATTGTATATGAGGACCGCTTCCGAATATGTGGCGATACGCGCTCCGTCTCTTCCCTCTTATAATAGTCGCCGATGGGTACTGAGGCGAAGAAACGCATCGAAACGCTGCGCGACGAACTGCGGCGCCACGAATACCTGTACTACGTGCTCGATCAGCCTGAAATCAGCGACGCCGAGTACGACGCCCTGATGCGCGAGTTGAAACAGCTCGAGACCGGGCATCCGGAGTTGGCCTCGCCCGACTCGCCCACGCAGCGCGTCGGTGGCGCCCCGCGGGAAGGCTTCGTCAAAGTGCGGCACAGTTCCCCCATGCTGAGCCTTGACAACGCGCTCAACGAGGGCGAGCTTCGCGACTTCGACCGCCGTGTGCGCGAACTGCTGGGCGGCGCCGAATACCGCTATGTGGCCGAGCTCAAGATGGACGGTCTGTCCATGGCCGCACACTATCGCGATGGGGTATTCGTGCAAGCGATCACGCGCGGAGACGGGGAAGTGGGTGAGGACGTGACCGAGAACGCGCGCACTATCCGCTCGCTGCCGCTGCGCGTCAAGGATGGCCCGCCGTTGTTTGAAGTTCGCGGCGAGGTGATTCTCAACCGCAAAGCCTTCGAGCGGCTGAACCTGGAACGAGACGAGCAGGGGCTGAAACAGTTCGCCAACCCTCGCAACGCGGCCGCCGGATCGCTCAGGATACTCGAGCCTTCGGTGACCGCATCGCGGCGCCTGGACTATTACCCGTACTTTCTGCTGGTCAACGGTGAGCCATACTGCAAGACTCACTGGGAGTCGCTCGATACACTCCAGGCTTTGGGCTTCAAAGTGAATCCGAAGCGGCGTTTGTGCGCCGGCGTCGAAGAACTGGTCGCTTTCTGCCAGGAATGGGAAGCGCAGCGCGAGGAACTGCCCTACGAAATTGACGGCGTGGTGGCCAAGGTGGATTCCATCGCCCAACAGCGCGCCCTCGGCTGGACTGCCAAGGCTCCCCGGTGGGCCATCGCGTTCAAGTACCCGGCGCGGCAGGAAGCGACAGTGGTCGAAAACATCGAGGTCCAGGTGGGCCGTACCGGGGCGCTGACGCCGGTGGCGCATCTGAAGCCCGTGAACGTGGGCGGTGTGACGGTGTCGCGCGCCACCTTGCACAACGAGGACGAGATCGCGCGGTTGGGCGTCGAGATCGGCGATACGGTCATCATCGAGCGCAGCGGCGACGTGATTCCCAAGGTGGTGCGCGTTAAGAGCCCCGGAGCCGATCGCCGGCCGTTCCGGATGCCGGAGACGTGCCCGGTTTGCGGCGGCCACGTGGTGCGCGAGGAAGGTGAAGCCGCCCGGCGTTGCATCAATACGAACTGCCCGGCGCGGCTCAGGGAATCCATCCTGCATTTCGCCTCGCGCGGCGTCATGGATATTGACGGAATGGGCGAAGCTCTCGTGGACCAACTTGTAGCGGGCAAACTGGTCCAGAGCGTGGCGGATATCTACAACTTCAAGCGAGAGCAACTGGTGGACCTGGAGCACATGGGCCGCAAGTCGGCCGACAAGCTTCTGGCGAACATCGACGCCTCGCGGCGCGAACCCCTACCCCGGGTGATCTGCGCCCTGGGCATACGCTTTGTCGGTGAACGCACGGCCGAAATCCTGGCCAACACCTTCGGGGGCCTGGACAAGATTCGGAAAGCGGACATCGAAGCATTACAGCAGGCCGAGGAAGTGGGGCCGAAGGTGGCCCAAAGCATCGTGGAATTCTTCGGCGAGGAGCGCAACCTCAAGCTTGTGGAGCGCTTGCGCGAAGCCGGGTTGCAGTTCGAACAGGAAGTAAGGAGGAAGACCGGCGGCGCCCTCACCGGGCTCACCTTCGTGCTGACCGGCACCCTGCCGTCCATGACGCGCGAGCAGGCCACGGAGCGGATCGAAGCCGCCGGCGGCAAGGTCACCGGCTCCGTCAGCAAGAAGACCAGCTATGTGGTGGCGGGCGCGGAGGCCGGTTCAAAGCTTCAGAAAGCGAAATCGCTGGGTGTTCCCGTGATTGACGAGGTGGGACTGCTGAGGCTGCTTGGCGAATAAGTTGCCATATCAGAACAATTCTCGGCTAGAATGGTACGGTCCGTGCTGATGCGCGGCCGGTAGAAATTGCTGCAGCAGGTTTTCAAAACGTTGCTTGGCTGGGGGCCGGCGGGAGTCGTGGTACTATCCGCCATCGACTCCGCGGGGATTCCCCTGCCCGAAGGCGTGGACGTGTTGCTGGTGTCCGTGTCGGTGCTCGATCCGCCCAGAGCATACCTGGCCGCCACCCTGGCCGTAATCGGCTCCCTGATCGGCAACATCGGGCTGTTCTACGCGGCCCGCAAGGGTGGTCAGGCGTACCTGGAACGCAAGGCGTCCTCCGAGAAGGCGATGAAGCTGCGCGGCTGGTTCAAGCGCTACGGCCTGCTGACGGTCTTCATCCCGGCCCTGGTCCCGATCCCGCTACCGACCAAGGTCTTCGTGCTGTGCGCCGGCGCGCTAGGGGTCAAACCCCTCGGATTTTGCGTCACCATTCTCCTGGCACGCATCCCCAGGTATTTCGGCATGGCTTGGCTGGGCGCCCAGGTGGGTGAGCATTCGCTTGAGTTCCTGCGCGCTCACATGTGGGAACTGGCCGCTTTCGCCGCAGGCCTCTTCGCCTTCCTGTACCTGTTGATCAAGCTTCGGGATCGCATGAATCCGGCCGCCCGTGAAGCAAACTGACTATCAGGCAACCTCATGAATAGACTGACCCGACGTGAAGCGTTGGCGGCCATCGCCGCGCCTTTTGTTGTAACAGCAGCCGCGCGCGGCCCCGAAATCGCCGTAGCGGAGATACGCCACAGCTATGAGCAGTATTCATTCCGCACGCCGCTCAAGTTCGGCGGCGCTGTGATGGACAAGTCCACGCTGCTCAACGTCGACTGCGTGGTGCGTACGCGCGCCGGTCGAACCGCCAAGGGCTTCGGGTCCATGCCGCTCGGCAACATCTGGTCCTATCCTTCCAAGACCGTGGGGCCGGAGCGGACGCTCGAAGCCATGAAGGCGCTCGCGGAGCGGATCACTCTGCTGACCGGCGGATACAAAGAATACGGCCATCCGGTGGACATCAATGTCGCTCTCGAACCGGAGCACCTGAAGGCCGCGAGCGAGATCTCCACTGTACGGAAGCTGGCCGATCCGATTCCGAAGCTAGCCACACTGGTGGTTGCCAGCGCCTTCGACGCCGCGATCCACGACGCGTACGGGAAACTGCACGGCCGCAACTGCTACCTGACTTACGGCCCGGACTTCATGAGGCACGATCTGGCGCACTACCTGACACCGGAATTCAAGGGCGAATACCTGAATCGCTATACCCTGCGCGCGCCGAAGCCATCCATGCCGTTGTATCACCTGATCGGTGCGCTCGACCCTATCGAGGATTCGGACATCCGGCACCGGTTGAACGACGGGCTCCCGGAAACGCTGCCCGAATGGATTCGCACGGACGGCCTCACTCACCTGAAGATCAAGCTCAACGGCAACGACCTTGCCTGGGACGTCGAGCGAGTTGTGCGCGTGGACCGAGTAGCGAGCGCCGTCCAGGCTTCGCGCCGCATCGCGCGCTGGTTCTATTCGCTCGATTTTAACGAGAAGTGCCCGAATGTCGGCTACTTGTTGGATTTTCTGCGGCAGGTGAAAGAGAAGACCCCGGCGGGCTTCGGCCGCATCCAGTACATCGAGCAGCCCACCGCTCGTGACCTCAAGGCGCACCGTACCAACGTAATGCATGAGGCGTCGAAACTACGCCCGGTGGTGATCGACGAATCGCTAACAGACCTGGGGAGCCTGATGCTGGCGCGCGAGATGGGCTACACGGGCGCGGCGCTCAAGGCCTGCAAGGGACAGACGCAGGCCCTGCTGATGGCCGCCGCGGCCCAGAAGTACAGGATGTTCCTGTGCGTCCAGGACCTGACCTGCCCGGGTGCTTCGCTGATCCAATCGGCGGGACTTGCGGCGCACATCCCCGGCGTCGCCGCCATCGAGGCCAACGCGCGCCAGTACTTCCCGGCGGCGAACAAGCCTTGGGAAGCGCGCTTCCCGGGCGTGTTCACCATCCGCGGCGGCGTCATGAACACCGGCATCCTGAATCGCCCCGGTCTGAGTGCTGTCTGATTTCGCGTAACCACGGCGGGTGTACAATCGCGGTTAGAGAGGGGAGTACATGAAGAACCTGACTCTGGTTGTCTCTATCTGCCTGCTTTTTGCCGCGACCCTGCTGGGCGCGCAATTCACTGGGTACATTTCCGACTCGCACTGTGGAGCCAAGCACATGGACGGCTCACAGGCGTCGACTAACTGTGTGACATCCTGCATCAAGGGTGGCGCGGCGCCTGTTTTCGTCGCCATGGACAAGAAAGTCTACAAGTTGACTGACAAGTCCAAGGCCACATCCTTCTATGGCAAGAAGGTCAAGATCACGGGCTCGATGAGTGGCGACACGGTCACGATCGAGAACATCGAAGCCGCAAAATAAGCTTAGCGCGCTGTCTCGTCAAATTCCCGCGCCGCATCGACCAGCGCCTGGATGTTTGCTACAGGCATACCTGGACTCACTCCACCGCCAACGGAAAGGATGAGTCCCTTCCCGCCTGAGTTGTGGAGCACCTCGCGTGCCGCCTGGTGGACCACGTCGGATGTCCCTCGCACGCCAACGTCCAGCGGGGCCACATTGCCCATCAGGCACACCTTGTCCCCGATCTTCTCGCGGGCTTCGCGCACATCAATCCTGTGCGTCCAATTGAGCACGTCGAAGCCGCACTCACCCAACTCTGTCAGGAAGGGACGAGTGTTGGCATCGTTGTGATAGATCTTCACCCAATCGGACGGAAACGCCTCGCAGATCCGGCGCAGGTACGGATGGGCGAATTCCAGGTATGATCGCTTGGACAGCATCCCGGGGATGTCGTCCAGCACCAGGATACCTTCCACCGTCTTGCCGATTACGTCCGCTTGCGCCCGCAGCCAGCGGATGACGGTCGTGGTGGTGAACTCCAGGAACCGGTGTACCCACTCCGGATCTTCGACAAGATCCATCATCAGTTCGGTGACTCCGCGCAAGTACGACGCGAGACACAGCGGTCCTCGCGCCGCCACCAGCGGAATGGTGTAGCCGGCATCCATGATCCTGCTCTTCTGCATGTGATAGAGCTGGAGCGCGAACGGCATCAGCCCATCGCTTTCC
This sequence comes from Terriglobales bacterium, assembly GCA_021372245.1. Taxonomy (GTDB): domain Bacteria; phylum Acidobacteriota; class Terriglobia; order Bryobacterales; family Bryobacteraceae; genus JAJFUV01. The sequence continues at coordinate 39,935 of JAJFUV010000156.1, read as the reverse complement.
GGATTCACCGGTGCAAGCCGTTCGATATCCTCGCGGGTCGCGAGAATCGGTGATAGCCCCGGCGGCTGGTCGTTTCGGAAGTGGACGCGGCTGCCGAGGGCGGACGGCTCGATCGCCATGCCGTACTCGGCCCACCACGAGGGCACGGGGATGACGTCCGGAAACTCGCGGGCGATACGCAGGTTGGCGCGAAACCAGGTTTCCTGGTCCACGTAATACTCGAGATGCCCCACGTCGGCAAAGCCGGGAATCCATGGGCTATCCACGATCAGGGCAACCGGCACACGATCCGGGTGCCCGCCCTTGGCAGCCAGCTTAAAGGTGTTCCACTGTTCCAGTCGCATCTACGAAACCAATCCGGTACCGGGCATTCCTACTGAAGGTCGCTGACGCGCACCCGAAACTTCAGCGTCAACGGCTTGCCAGGCTCGAGCGTGTAGCGGTCCACTTTGTCGCTCCGCCCCGGGAAAGAAGCGCCCACAAAGCCGTAATGCCGCAGGCACCACTGGTATGGCGCACCGGGATTCTTTTCATCTGGCGTGATCCGTAGGACGGCGCGCTTGCCGCCATACACGGCTTCGAGTTCGGCCCACTTCCGCGGACGCAGGTCTTCATCCTTGGCCAGCGTCTCGCCGTCCGCCCGCAGGATCGTGCCCTCGCGCGGCGCGAATCGGGCGCAGAAGCCTCCGTAGCTCTTCCCGCGATCGGGAGATCCTTGCAGCGTGACCGGAGCGCCGATCGCTTCCCAGGTCAGTTCCACGTCCATTTCGCGCGAACCACGTTTGGCGGGCAGCACCGTCAACCGCACGTTCTCGCGCACTATGTCCTTGCCTTCGGCCTCCCAAAAATTCTCAGCGTCCAGCCGGGCCTGCCGCTTCTTGACACTCACGACAGGCGTCTTCGCTGACCGGTGTTTAGCCGTGGACTCCAGCCATATGTCATAGCGTTTCCCTCCGGTTTCGACGACGGGCCACGCCCAGAACAGGCCGCGGTGATGATAGTGGTCGCGCGGGAAATCGTCCAGGAAGGAAAGCCCACCCGGCGTGTAGACCGGGAAGATGTAGCAGCAGCGGCGCCTGTCCGCCGGAGCGCCCGGTTTGAGCTGCGGGCCATAGTTGTACACAAGAGCCGGTTTGCCGCCCTCGCGCAACTCCAGCCGTCCATCGCCGAGGTCTTTCCATGCGAAGTTATCACCGCACAAGAGAGGCAGCGAAACTGTCAAAGCCAGCCACAAAACCCTGTTCATATGAGACATAAGGAAACTCTTCCCGCTATTCAAAGCTACTTCAAAACAATCGCCCGTGCCCGCCTGGATATTGCGAAATCCGCATGTACGGCGAATTTGTTCAAGGTTTAAACTATATACACATGCAACCGCCGGAGTCAAGGATCGGGCAGCGGGATTTATTACGGGCGCGCGGGGGATCGCGTGACAATGGAACCTTGAATTCCAGTCCGTTGGTGATCAGACCGAAGGGCGCCATCACCTCAAGCGAGGTCGTTCGCGACGTCAACAAGCGCATCGTCCTCAACCTCATCCGCACGCGCCAACCCATCTCGCGCGCCGATCTGGCCCGGTGCTGCGGGCTGCAGCGCAGCACGATTTCGCTGATCGTCGAGGAACTGATCGAGGAACACTGGGTGATCGAGGGACCCACCGGACGGCTCCCACGCGGCCGGCGACCCACATTCCTCCGGCTCAACAGCGATCGCGTCATCATCGGAGTGGATATCCGTCCCACCCAGACCACCGTCGCGCTGGCGGACGTGAACGGCAATTTCACTTCGCAGGAAGTAATCCCCACCTCACCGAACCCCGGGAAGGCCGTCGAGGAGTTGATCCAATCCATCCAGCGGATCGCGCATGCCGCCCGCACCAGAAAGGTCGAGGGCATCGGAATCAGTCTCCCCGGGCGATTCGACAAAACTTCGGGGCGGTTGGTCTTCGCCCCAAACCTGAGGTGGTGCGATTTGGATCTCCGTAGCCCGATCGCCGCGGCGACCGGTCTCGATGTGGAACTCGAGAACGCGGCTAATGCGTGCGTCCTGGCCTCCGTCTGGTTTGATCATGTCCAGGATCGCGATTTCGTGGTAGTGACGGTTTCCGAAGGCATCGGCGCGGGCATCCTTGCGAACGGCCGGCTCGTGCAAGGTGCGAGTTTCATGGCTGGAGAGTTCGGGCACGTCCAGCTTGACCCCGCGGGCCCGGTTTGCGGATGCGGCAACCGCGGCTGCTGGGAGATGTACGCCTCCAACCAGGCAGCGCTGCGCTACTATTTCGAGTCCGGTTCGCGCGGTGGCGATCTCAGTTTCTCCGACCTTTTGAGCCGCGCCGAACACGGCGACAGCCGGGCTGTCGAAGCGCTGAAGACGATGGCGCACTACCTCGGCCGCGGCATGCGCATGATCGTCACCACGCTGGCGCCCCAGCGCATCGTGGTTGTGGGGGACATCACCCGCGCATGGCATCTGTTCGGCCCCATTATCGAAACGGAGATCCGCGACCGGGTACTCGCGGGGACCGCCATACCATTCATCCAGCCCGCGAGCGAAAACGGCATGGCACGCTTGCGAGGCACTGTAGCCCTGGTGCTGCAGAAGCACTTTAGCGAACCATAGCGCGCCAAGCCTGCTGCGATTGCGTCCGCCCTCGCTTTCGTGATATTGTTCACATTCTGAACTAATCATGTAATCCAGGCCCTTTTTCAACAGCACGCGAGGGCACTGTAGCGGATGTATAATCCGACTCGGCGCGGCACCAGACGCCGGCAAACGGGAAGTGAAAGGCTGATTATGAATTCCGGGAACAAATCATCCGATACGTCACGGAGACGCTTCTTGACAGCTTCGCTCGGTGGGGCCATCGGTTTTCCGACGATTGTGCCCGCGAGCGTATTCGGCAAGAGCGCGCCGAGTAACCTGATACAGGTTGCCCAGATCGGATGCGGACGCATAGCCCGCGGCTCCGAAATTGCAGCGATCCTCCGGCACAGCGATATCGCCCGGCTAGTCGCCGTCTGCGAGCTGGACACGATCCGGATGGACGACGCCCAGAAATTGATCGAAACGAGTTACGACAAGAAGTTCGGCAGTGGGAAGTACATGAAGCTGAAGGCTTACGGCGATTACCGTGAGATGCTCCAGGACAAGAGCATCGACGCCGTCTGCATCAGCACGCCGGACCACTGGCACGCCCAGCCGGCGATAGAAGCCGCGCTTGCGGGCAAGGATGTTTACCTGCAGAAGCCCGCCTCCCTGACCATCAAGGAAGGCCGGCAGATGGCGGACGTCGTGGCGCGTACCCATCGCATTTTCCAACAGGGCAGCCAGCAGCGCTCCGATGCGCAGTTCCGGCTCGCCTGTGAGCTCGTGCGCAACGGCCGGATCGGCAAGGTGCTGGAAGTCTATCTCGGGCTCCCCATCGACCCGTCGGGCGGGAATCCCAAGGAGATGCCGGTTCCATCCAACCTGAACTACGATTTTTGGCTGGGTTCCACTCCGATGGTGTATTACACCGAGGACCGGGTCCATCCGCAAGCGGCTGGCGGCTCTCGCTATGATCGCCCGGGTTGGCTGCGCTGTGAGCAGTTTGGTGCAGGCATGATCACAGGGTGGGGCGCTCACCACGTCGACATCGCTCACTGGGCGATGGACACGGAGTTGACCGGCCCGGTGGAGATCGAAGCCATGGCGCGCTTCCCGAAGCAGGGTCTCTGGGATGTCCACGGTCCCTACCACATCAGATCCCGCTATACCAACGGGGCGGTCATGTACATCAGCGACAAGTACCCGAACGGCATCAAGTTCGTGGGCGAGAAGGGCTGGATCTGGGTCACGCGCGGGGCCTACAACGCCATCGACAGGCAGGTGGTCCGGGCAGCCGGTGGCGGGCCGTGGACACAGGCCATCGATGCCAGCGATCGGCGCTGGATCCAGGAGGGGATCAAAGACAACGAGATCCACTTGCACGCGAGCCCGAAGAACGATCACCACCTCGACTGGTTGACCGCCATCAAGAATCGCAAGGATCCGGTCGCGCCGGCCGAAGTCGGGCATCGTTCGAACTCGGTCTGCCTGCTCGGTCAGATGGCGATGCACACAGATCGCACGCTCTATTGGGACCCGGCCAAGGAGCACTTCACGGGCAAAGGCGCCGACGAGGCGAACACGTGGCTCTCACGCAAGCAGCGGGCGCCCTACGGCACGGACGTGGTCCTGGCAAAGGCTGGATTACCGTAAGGTCACGAGCGGCTCCCGGGGTTCAGTCTACGATACGGCCGTCGCGCATGCGGACGGTGCGGTGGCCATAAGCGGCGGCCTCGGGATTGTGCGTAATCATGAGGATGGTTTGCCCCATCTTCTCGTTCAACTCCCGCAGCAGGTTCAGCACCGCACTTGAATTCTCGGTGTCGAGGTTCCCGGTGGGCTCGTCGGCAAGCAGGATCGCCGGCTTGTTCGCAATGGCGCGGGCAATAGCCACGCGCTGCTGCTCGCCGCCTGAGAGTGCGCGGGGCTTGTGATTCATTCGGCCCCTGATGCCCAGCATTTCTAACTCCTGGTTGAACTGCGCGTCTCCATCCGGTCGCGTCCCGGCGATGTAACGGGCAATGGCAATATTGTCTGCGGCGCTGAGAGTGGGCAGCAGGTTGTATTTCTGGAAGACGAAGCCCACGGTGGTCTTGCGCAATTCCGTGCGCTCGCTGTCGCTCATCTTCAGCAGATCGCGCCCGTTGATGCTGATGCTGCCGCTGGTGGGCGGTGTGAGGCCGCCCAGAATGTGGAAGAGCGTTGACTTGCCCGAACCCGACGGGCCAATGATGGAGAGGAACTCCCCGCGCCCCACGTCGAGGTCCACGCCGCGCAGCGCATGCACGTCCACATCGCCAACATGGTAGACCTTGCGGAGGTCCCGGATGCGGATGATGGGATTCTCGCTATTCATAGGCCAGCGCCTCGATGGCATCCTGCCGTGCCGCCTTCCACCCCGGATAAAGCGCGCCGAGCAGCGCCCCGCCCATGGCTATGGCGCTCGCGTAGAACCACCAGTCGTACACGATGATCTGCGTCAGGCTAGCCGGCACCAGCCCCATGATTAGGCTGCGCGTGCCGTAAGTCATCACGATCCCCAACACCGAGCCCACGATCGCCAGCATGGCGGTCTCGCGGAAAAGCAGATTCAGCACCAGCAGGGGCGAGCCGCCCAGCGCCTTAAGGATGCCGATTTCGCGGGTGCGCTCCAGTACCGCCGTATACATCGATAATGAAACAACCAGGAACCCCACCACTACCGACAGTCCTACAATTACCTTGATGAATGCGTTCAACCCAGGCACCTTATCCATCGAGATAAGCGACAGCCACTCTTCCATATCGAAGATCGGGTAGCCTTCCAAGCTCGTCCTCAGGGCGGCCAGCACCGGCGCAATATTCTCCTTGCGGTCCACCTTCACGAAGATCTGGCTCAGCTTCCCCGTGTTGCTGCTCAATTCCTGCAACCGCCGGATAGGCAGCACCGCGCGCGCCAGCATGCCGCTTTCGAAGATCCCGCTCACCCGCCAGTTCTGACTCAGCAGTTCGATCCGGTCTCCTACGTTGAGCTTCCGCTCGCGGGCGAAGTACTCGTCAACGATGATCTCGCCCGGAGAACGGAACGGCCCGCCCTTGACGAAACGGAAGCCGCCGCTCACGCGGTTGAAGTCATCCAAGTCAACGCCTGTCACCGTGTTGATGCCGCCGATGGGTTGGACTACTTGCCCCACCGCCGCGGCCACGTGCGGCTGGGACTTCACCCAATCGAGCAGCTTTTCCGGCATCGGCGCCGAGCTGAGTTGAATGGCGGCGGAGGCTTTGGGGCGGATGAGGATGTCGGCGCCCACGCTGCGGGTACGTTTCTGGGATTCCTCGACCATGCCCCGGCTTAGTCCCACCAGGGTTAGCATCATGGTTACCTCGACGGCTACGGCGAGGATGCTTAGCAGTGTGCGAACGGGCCGGTGGCGCAAATTCGCTATGACCAGTTTATTGACCAACCGACTATTGTAGCTTGCGTTGCGCCGCCGCGGCGATATAATGGCCCGGAACAGAGAACCGCCAGACCGCATGGAGGTAGCTCGATGAGCTTCTGCCAAGCCTGTTCTAAAACCGCGTGCCGGGCCTGCATCAGCCGGCGCACGCTGCTTTCACAAGCTGCAGCGCTGGCCGCCGCGCCAGCCGCGGCTTTCAGCCAGGCGCTGCCCGCGACGCCGCACCGCACCCGTCCCGAGGGTAAACCGAAAATCGACGTTTATTTCATAAGGCCGCTACAGACGCCTGTAATCAGTTGGCCTGGAGGCAATTGCGATGTCCCGGCGCAACAGGCGCTGTTTACCAGGACTATCGAAGCGGCCGCGAGGAAGATGCAGGTTGGCTTGCGCCTCGAACCCAAGCCCTTGGATGGTGCCGCTGAAGTGAGCGCATGCCTGGAACGCCTGCACCAGTCGCCGCCCGATGGTTTACTGCTGGTCGCCATGGAATTGCAGCGCTGGGACCACGTCAGGCAATTGGTTGAAAACCGTGGGGACGTCCCGGCCGTTGTCTACAGCAACTTGAGCGCATTCACCGCGCAACTGCAGACCGGGCGCTCCACGCCCAAGACATATGTGGCTGCTACCCAGGACGTGGCGTGGCTGGAACAGGGCGTGCGGATGCTCAGCGCCCTCTGGCAGATCCGGAACACGCGCCTGTTGTGGGTCGGCGACAAGCAGCTCAAGGAACCGCTGGTCCCGCATTGGGGGACCAGCTTCCACCGCGTCACCAAGACGCGCTTCCAGGAGGAATTCAGCCGTACCGAGGTGACGCCGGACGTCCGTGCGATGGCCGATGCTTACGCGAAGGCCGCCAAAAAGATCGTCGAACCTTCCCATGCCGTCCTCATCGAAGCCGCGAAGAACTACGTCGTAATCCGCCGCCTGATGGAGGCCGAGAAGTGCCACGGCGTCACCATCGACTGCCTGGGCTGGAAGAATCCTGTGTGTGTCGCCTATTCAAGGTTGATGGATGAAGGCTGCGTGGCGGCGTGCGAATCCGATGTGCAGGCGGCGATGATGCAGTTAATCGTAAACCTCGTCGCAGAGCGGCCGGGATTCATTCAGGACCCGTCGCCCAACACAGTCAACAATACGCTCATCGGAGCGCACTGCACTTCCCCGACCAGGCTGAAGGGCTACGACAATCCCTGGCGCGCCCCGTTCCTGCTGCGCGATTACCACACCCGGACCGGCGCCTCGCCCCAGGTGTTATGGCCGGTGGGAGACGACGTCACGGTCATCGACTTCGACGACTGGAAGACGCTCCTGTTCAGCCCCGGAAAGGTGGTCTCCAATATTGCTCAGCCGCCCTCCGGTTGTTGCCGGACGGGGGTCGAGGTCAGCATCTCGGGCGACATCGACACCCTGAACACCAAGGGATTCCACCAACTGTTCGTCTGGGGCAATATCGCGCGCGAACTGAAAGCCTTCTGCCGCCTTGCCGGCGTGCAGACTGCCCCTATAGCGTAGGCGCGGGACTAGCGACTTCCAGCGCCTGGGCTGCCTCCGTGGGCTGCTCCTCGAGCAGCTTCAGAAAGACCTGCGTCGCCAGGTTGAACGGGTGGCGCCGGCGGTGTACGATCCCCAGTGGCCGGAACAACTTCGGGGATTCGAGTGGGATGACCACGAGGCGCCCCTGCGCGACTTCGGGCCGCATGACGCGGGCCGGGAGGATGCTGATTCCGCTGCCCCAGGCCACGGCTTCCTTGATCATCTGGACCACGTCGAAATGCAGCACCACGCGCACGTGCACACTTTGCTGCTTCAGATAGTGGTCGATTTCACGGCGGATGGGCAGATCCTCGTCAAACGCCACAAAGTCCTGCCCCTTCAGATCCTGGGGCACCACCGAATCCCGGCCGGCCAAGGGATGCGCCGGATAGACGGCCACGGCCATCTCTTCCTCTCGCCACTGAATACAGGCCACCTCCTTGGTGGATTCGGGGTAGCTCACTAATCCCAGGTCGGCATGATCGCCGATGACGGCTTCGTAGACTTTCTCGGGCCGCAGATACTCGACGCTCAGTTGTGCGCTGGGGTGCCGGCGCCCAAACTCCGCCTCCAATCTCGACATGTCCGACAAGCCGACCGAGTAGATCGACGCCACCCGAACCGTGCCTTCCACCCTGCTCTTGAGCTTTTCGAGCGCCACCTGGAACTGCTCTTGGGAGCGGAGCACTTCGCGGCACATCTCGTAGTAGAGCTTGCCGGCAGGGGTGACTGTGAACGGGCGGGTTGTACGGTCCAGGAGCGTCGTGCCAAGCTGCTTCTCCAATTCCTGCAAGTGTTGGCTAGCCGCCGATTGACTGATATTGTTCCTGGTTGCGCCCCGACTGATGCTCTTGCACTGGACGATGTCCTTGAATAGGCGCACGTTACCGATGTTCACGGGTCCAGTATAACATAAGTAAAGATGATTTTGTCAATAATATAATTCCATTTGACTAATGCTACAGTAGTGCTATACTGGGCCTATCACCTGTTTAGGAACCTTGATGGACGACCTAAGTGTACCTATAGGACTACCCGATCCTGAGGGTCTTTACGACCCGGCGAACGAGCACGATGCGTGCGGAATCGGCTTTGTGGTTCAGACCAGCGGACGCAAATCGCACGACATCATACTCAAAGGAATACAGATCCTGGTCAATTTGACCCATCGGGGTGCATGCGGTTGCGACCCGGAGACCGGTGACGGAGCCGGCATCCTGATTCAGATCCCCCACCAGTTCTATGATCGGGAGACCCGCAAGCTCGGCTTCACCCTGCCCGAGCCGGGCGAGTACGGCATGGGCTTGGTGTTCTTGCCGGTGGAACCCCAGTTGCGCCTGGAATGTGAGGGTGTGCTCGAGCGCATCGCGGCCGAAGAGGGCCTCACCGTCCTCGGGTGGCGCGACACACCAGTGCAGAAGGACGCCATCGGCCGCCTGGCGCGCGCTTCGCAGCCGTACATCGAACAGGTGTTCCTGGGCGCCGGCCCGGACATGGATCAGGGGACGCTCGAGCGAAAGCTCTACGTCGTCCGCAAGCGCGCCGAATGGGAGATAGCGTCCTTCCAGAGCAAAGATAAGTCCTTCTTTTATATCCCCTCGCTGTCGACCCGGACGGTGGTCTACAAGGGCCTGTTGCTGGCCCCGCAGATCGCTAACTTCTATCTCGACCTTTCCGACCCGGACGTAATGAGCGCTCTGTGCCTGGTGCACCAGCGTTTTTCTACCAACACGTTCCCCAACTGGCATCTGGCGCATCCATTCCGCTACCTCTGCCACAACGGCGAAATCAACACGCTGAAGGGCAACGTGGCGTGGATGAACGCGCGGCAATCGGTGCTGAATTCGCCCCTGTTTGGCGACGACATCAAGAAGCTGCTCCCCATCATCGCGCCGGGCGGGAGCGATTCGGCCAGCCTGGACAACGCCGTCGAACTGCTCACGCTCGCTGGACGCAGTTTGCCCCACGTGATGGCCATGCTGATTCCGGAAGCCTGGGACTCCGATCCTGCCATGGATCCTGACAAGCGCGCGTTCTATGAGTACCACGCCTCGCTGATGGAGCCGTGGGACGGACCGGCGGCCGTGGCTTTCACCGACGGGCGCATGATCGGTGCAACGCTCGACCGCAACGGCCTGCGCCCGGCCAGGTACCTCGTCACGCGGGATGACCTGGTCATCATGGCCTCCGAAACCGGCGTGCTTCCGGTGAAACCCGAGGAAGTGCGGTATCGCGGGCGCCTGCAGCCGGGACGCATGCTGGTGGTAGACACCGAAGAAGGCCGCATCGTCCCCGATGAGGAGGTCAAGCGCCGGCTCTACAGCCGGCAGCCTTACGCCGAGTGGATTCGGGAGCACCAGATCCAGCTCGACAATCTCCCGGAGCCGCCGCGCGTATTCGCGGCCGATTTCTCCACGCTGCTCCAGCGCCAGCGGGTGTTCGGTTACACCGACGAAGATCTCAAGATGTTGATCACGCCCATGGCCGTGAACGGCCAGGAGCCGTTGGGAAGCATGGGGACGGACACCCCGCTCGCGTGCCTGTCGGACAAACCGCAGCTCCTGTTCAACTACTTCAAGCAACTGTTCGCCCAAGTCACCAACCCGGCCATCGACCCCATCCGCGAGGAGCTGGTCATGTCGTTGGTCAGCTATCTCGGAACAGAACGGAACATCCTGGACGAGACGCCCCAGCACTGCCACACGCTCAAGATCGAGCATCCGATCCTGACCAACCGGGACCTGGAAAAACTGCGGCGGGTCAGCTCGGGAGATTTCCTGGCGACCACGCTGCCGATGCTGTTCCGCGTCGAAGGTGGAGCCAAGGAACTCGAGCGCGCGCTCGACGGCCTGTGCAGGCGCGCGTCGCTGGCAATCAAGAGTGGTTATACGGTCCTGATTCTCTCCGACCGCGGCCTGGACGAAGATTACGCTCCTATTCCCAGCCTGCTGGCCATGACGGCGGTACACAATCACCTGGTGCGCGAAGAGACCCGCACTCAGGTGGCGCTCATCATCGAAAGCGGTGAACCGCGCGAGGTGATGCACTTCGCGCTGCTGATCGGCTACGGTGCCAGCGCCATCAATCCTTACACTGCTATCGAGACGCTGGAGGACATGGCCGAAAAGGGACTTCTCAACGAAGGCGTCACCTTCGAGACTGCCCTCAGAAATTACAAGAAAGCTGTCAATAAAGGCTTGCTCAAGGTCTTCTCGAAGATGGGCATCTCGACGCTGCAGAGCTACCGGGGCGCCCAGGTCTTCGAAGCCATCGGGCTAAACCGCACCCTCGTCGACAAGTATTTTACCGGGACGACCTCGCGCATCAACGGCATCGGGCTCGACGTCATCGCGGAGGAATCGCGCCGCCGCCACGCGTTCGGCATGCGGCGTGTAACGGGCTCGGAGCTGGAGTTGAGTTCGGGCGGCGACTATAAGTTCCGCGTCAACGGCGAATACCACCTGCTGAACCCGCAGACCATTAGCAAGCTGCAGCACGCCGTCCGGCAGAGTAACTTCGAGAAGTTCCACGAGTTCACAAGCCTCATCAACGAGCAGAACCGCCAATTGTGCACGCTGCGCGGGTTGCTGGAGTTCAAGGAGAGCAAACGGCCCGTTCCTATCGAAGAGGTGGAGCCGGCCAAGGAAATCGTGAAGCGCTTCACCACCGGAGCCATGTCGTTCGGGTCCATCAGCAAGGAGGCGCACGAGACACTCGCCATCGCTATGAACCGCTTGGGCGGGCGCTCGAACACGGGCGAAGGCGGCGAAGATGAAGCCCGCTTCCAGCCCGATCCGAACGGCGACCTGCGCCGCAGCGCTATCAAGCAGGTGGCCTCGGCTCGTTTCGGCGTCACCACGAATTATCTGGTCAACGCCGACGAATTGCAGATCAAGATCGCGCAAGGAGCCAAGCCCGGCGAGGGCGGCCAATTACCCGGCCACAAAGTGGACGAAGTCATCGCCAGGGTGCGCCACTCGATTGCCGGCGTGCAGTTGATCTCACCGCCGCCGCACCACGACATTTACTCGATCGAGGACCTGGCGCAGCTCATCTTCGATTTGAAGAACGTGAACCCGCGCGCCGCCGTCTCGGTGAAGTTGGTGGCCGAGGTGGGAGTGGGCACGGTTGCTGCGGGCGTCGCCAAGGCGCACGCCGATCTGGTGCTCATCAGCGGCTACGACGGCGGCACCGGCGCCAGCCCGCTCACCTCTATTAAGCACGCCGGCATTCCTTGGGAACTTGGCCTGTCGGAGACCCAGCAGGTGCTGGTGAAGAACGACTTGCGCAGCCGCATTCGTGTGCAGGTGGACGGCAAGCTGCAGACCGGCCGCGACGTGGCCATCGCTGCGCTGCTGGGGGCCGAGGAGTTCGGTTTCTCCACCGCACCGCTCATTTCGATGGGCTGCATCATGATGCGCAAGTGCCACCTCAACACTTGCCCCGTGGGTATAGCCACGCAGGATCCGGACCTGCGCAAGAAGTTCCAGGGCACACCCGAGAACGTCATCAACTACTTCTTCTTCGTGGCCGAGGAATTGCGGGAACTGATGGCGCAGATGGGCTTCCGCACGGTGAACGAAATGATCGGCCGCGTCGACATGCTGCGCAAACGCGAAACGGACCACTGGAAGGCCCGCAATCTGGACTTCTCGTCGATCCTGTTCAACCCGGCCGTACCGACGCGTGTTGGACGGCGCTGCACCACGGCGCAGGATCATGGCCTGAGCGAAGCGCTCGACTACACGCTGATCGAGCACTGCAGACCCACGCTGGATCACCGCGCGACGGTGGAAGGGCGATTCCGCATCCGCAACGTGCACCGCACCGTCGGAGCCATGCTGAGCGGCGAGATCGCCCGGCGCTGCGGTTCGGAAGGGTTGCCGGACGGCACCATCCGATTACAGTTCCAGGGCTCGGCGGGGCAGAGTTTCGGCGCGTTCCTGGCCAAGGGAGTGACGCTTACGCTGGAAGGCGACGCTAACGATTACGTCGGCAAGGGCCTCTCCGGCGGGCGCCTGGTGGTCTACCCATTTAAAGCTTCGCCTTACGCCCCCGAAGAAAGTATTCTTATCGGCAACACGGTGCTTTATGGTGCCACCAGCGGAGAGGCATTCTTCAGCGGCGTCGCCGGCGAACGTTTCGCGGTGCGTAATTCCGGCGCCACGGCAGTGGTGGAGGGCGTCGGCGACCATGGCTGCGAGTACATGACGCGCGGCTTGGTGATCGTGCTGGGTCATACCGGGAAGAATTTCGCCGCCGGGATGACCGGCGGCATCGCGTACGTACTGGACGACACCGGCGAATTCGTTTCCACGCGCTGCAACAAGTCGGGCGTGGACCTGGAACCGGTGGTGGATCCGCAAGACGTCGACCTGCTGCGCCAGTGGGTGGCCAGGCATCAGGAACTCACCGGCAGCCGGCGCGCGCGCTGGATCCTCGAAAACTGGTACGCGCTGCTACCGAAGTTCATCAAGGTGTTCCCACACGAGTACAAGCGGGTGTTAGGTGTCCCCCGTTATACGGGAATGCCGGTGACGCTGGCCACCGAGGCGGAAATCGGGCAGGTGCTCCATGGGTAAGATCACAGGATTCAAGGAATACGCGCGGGAGACCGCCCAGCGCCGGCCCGTCAGCGAACGCGTCGGCGACTACTTCGAAATCTACCAGCCGTTCCCGGAAGAGAAGCTGCAGCTCCAGGGCGCCCGCTGCATGGACTGCGGGGTGCCGTTCTGCCACACCGGTTGCCCGCTGAACAACATCATCCCCGACTGGAACGACCTCGTCTACCGTAATCGCTGGCAGGAAGCCATCCGGCGCCTGCACTCCACTAACAACTTCCCGGAGATCACCGGGCGCGTTTGCCCGGCTCCCTGCGAGGCCGCCTGCGTGCTCGGCATCAACGAACCGCCGGTTGCCATCAAGGAAATCGAGAAGGCCGTCATCGAGCATGCCTTTCGCGAGGGCTGGGTCCAGCCGGAGCCACCCGAAACGCGCAGCGGTAAGCGCGTCGCCGTGGTCGGTTCGGGTCCGTCGGGCTTGGCCGCGGCCGCCCAGCTCAATCGCGCCGGCCACTCGGTGACCGTCTTCGAAAAGGCCGATCGCATAGGCGGGCTCCTGCGTTACGGCATCCCGGATTTCAAGCTCGACAAGCGCATACTCGACCGGCGCATCGAAGTGATGCTCGCCGAGGGCATCGAATTTCGCACCAACGCGCACGTGGGCGTGAGCCTTCCCATCGAGGAACTGCGCCAGGAGTTCCACGCCATCCTTCTTGCAGGCGGCGCGCAACATCCGCGCGACCTGCGCGTCCCTGGCCGCGAGTTGAAAGGCGTGCACTTCGCTATGGAATTCCTGCCGCAGCAGAACCGCCGCGCGGCGGGCGATTCGCTCGACGGAGTGGAGGAGATTCTCGCCACAGGCAAGAGGGTCATCATCATCGGCGGCGGCGACACGGGCGCGGACTGCCTGGGCACGTCGCACCGGCAGAAGGCGCTTTCGGTCGACCAGCTCGAAATCATGCCCAAACCTCCCGAAACCCGCTCGCCCGCAACCCCCTGGCCGTTGTGGCCGCTGCAAATGCGGACCGAAAGTGCCCACGAGGAGGGCGGCACGCGCCACTGGGGAGTGTCGACGACGTCGCTTGCGGGCAGTAACGGCCGCGTCGAGAAGTTGCACGGCGTGCGCGTGGGCCCCCCGCCGAAGTTCGAGCCTCTCCCAGGGACGGAATTCACCCTGGACGCGGACATGATCCTGTTGGCCATGGGTTTCACGGGTCCCTTGAAAAACGGCATGATCGAGCAGCTCGGTGTGGACCTCGATGCACGTGGCAACGTTGCCACGGACGAGAACTACATGACCTCACTTCCGGGCGTGTTCGCCGCCGGCGACATGCGGCGCGGCCAATCGCTGGTAGTGTGGGCCATCAGCGAGGGACGCAAAGCCGCCGACGCCATCGACCGGCGGTTAAGAGAAATGGCGATCTAGGCTACAAAACCAGTGTTCCTGCAGTACGATATCCTGCTACCATGGTTCACAAGGGCACTTCCAGACAAGCGCCTCCTGGCAATTCAAAATGATTCAGCATCCTAAGGGCACGAAGGCCCGTGTATTATTGACGTCCGTATTTGGGCCGTACGCTCAGGACGACCAGTTCGGCAGCCGCGCCATCAATCCGATGGAGTTGTACCACAACCAAGTGACACGCGCGCAAGGCTCTTTTTCCTTGCGAATGTTCCACCGGTCCTGGGGCATCATGATGATCCAGGAGAACATTTCAGCGCCGTGCACCGTCCTTGACTTCCCCACCCGTGAGAAATTCGAACAGGAACTGACCAGCCAGCACTACGATATAGTCGGCATTTCCTCAATCATCGTGAATGTGGGCAAAGTGCGCGAGATGTGCCGCATAGCGCGGCGCCTGGCACCCCACGCCATCATCGTCGTGGGTGGCCACGTGGCGGCGGTCCCGGCCCTGGACCGTCTGATTGACGCTGATTACATCGTCAAAGGCGACGGCATTTCCTGGATGCGGCGTTATCTGGGCGAGGATGAGCACGCCCCTATCAACCACCCGAAAATCGTCTCCGGTTTCGATTTGCGCGTGATGGGCGTCAAGATTCCGAACATTCTGAGCGACACGGCCGCCACCATCATTCCGTCGGTCGGCTGCCCGATGGGCTGCAACTTCTGTACAACGTCGGCGTTTTTCGGCGGCAAGGGCAAGTGCCTGAACTTTTACGAGAGCGGCAAGGAGTTGTTCGACGTCATGTGCGAGATGGAGTCGTCGCTCCATGCGCACTCCTTTTTCGTGATGGACGAGAATTTCCTTCTGCAGCGCGACCGGGCCATGCAACTGCTCGAGTGCATGAAAAACGAAAACAAGAGCTGGACGTTCTATGTTTTCAGTTCGGCCAATGCCATCCGCAAGTACACCATCGAGGAACTGGTTCAGATCGGCGTCAGTTGGGTGTGGATGGGCCTGGAATCCCCGCACGCGTCTTACTCCAAGCTCAAGGGCACCGACACGGTGAAACTCGCGCACACGCTGCGCAGCCACGGCATTAAGTTGCTCGGTTCGACCATCGTCGGCCTGGAGCACCACACGCCGGCCAACATTCGCCAGGAGATCGAGTACGCTGTCTCGCACGAAACCGACTTTCACCAGTTCATGCTGTATACGCCGGTGCCCGGGACCCCGCTCTACAAGGAGGTGGAAGAAGAGGGGCGTCTGCTCAAGGACGTCGACCTGGCGGATATTCACGGTCAGTATAAGTTCAACTTCCAACACGCCGCGATTTCCCGGGACGATTCCAAGAAGTTCCTCGATTGGGCCTTCTGGCGCGATTTCGAACGCAACGGCCCTAGCCTGTACCGCATCTGCAAGACCACGCTCGACGGTTGGATGCGTTACAAGAACTACCCTGACCTTCGAGTGCGCGAACGTTTCCAGCGCGAAGCCGAGAGTCTGAAGGGTGCTTACGCCGCCACATTGTGGGCCATGGAGAAGCGCTTCAAGGAAACCAACGAGAACCTCAGCGAACAGATGCACTCGTTGCGGCACGACATCGAGCACGAGTTCGGGCTGTTTACGAAGCTGGTATCCTCGTTTGTCGGCCCGGTGCTTTTGTGGACATCCAAGCGCGAAGAGAAGCGGCTGGCGGCCGGGAAGACGTACGAGCCGCCTACCATCATTGAGCGCCGGCACTGGGTGGAAGCCTGAACCGCCGGCAGCGCAAATCCAATCGCGACGAGTGGTTTACCGTTCCGGCCAATTGAGCCATTTGTGCAGGAATTTGTAAGTTCCTACGCCGTGGATTTGGTGCGGCCCGTTGAAGAATTCGATCTCGGTCCGTTCGGGGATGCCTAACCGCGTGTAGAACCGCCGCACCTTGGCGTATTCCCAGGCGACGTACTCGTCGATTCCCACTCCGTCGGAGTGCCCGCGCTCGACCATGAACGGGCGGGGGGCCATCAACGAGGCCATCTCGAAGTAATTAAACGTATTCCCGAGGTCGAACTCCATGATCTCGTACTCGTGGGTATACATGTAGCTGAATGCGTGCTCCACGTCGGTGATCTTCACGATCCATTCATTGAAATCGCCTGAGCAGATCGAAAGGCAGTAGCGGTCAAGCAGTGGCGGCACGCGCACAGCCGTCTTGCCGCCGTAACTCAGCCCATAGAAAGCCATGCGTGCGGGATCGACAAACGGCAGCGTGGCCAGCCAGTCGAGCGTCCTCTGGTGCTGGCCCAGGATGAAGGAATAGAGGGACAACTTCAACGGATGCGCCCGGCGTTGCGTTTGCCGAAAGCGGTTGAAGATGTACGGATTCTGCGGAGCGTAGACGATGAAACCGCGCTTTGCCAGCGCATCGCCAAACTTCGCATAGATGCGTCCGGTAGCTTCGTTCTTGGGCGCGATGACATCCTCCGGGCGTCCCTCCAACCCATGTTGGCACACTACTACCGGCCGCTTCTCGCCGGGCTTCACGTCTTTCGGCACCAGCAGAATCCCGTAGGCGAACACGTCCTGCCACACCGGCAGCACAATTTCGTAGCCGGTGTAGGAAGCATTGTCGTAAATGCGGCGGCTCATGGCCGACATCGGCTCGGACGGCTCGGGAAGCTTGCCGATGACTTCCTCCCATAGATAGCGGCGGTAATCCGGTGTGGTCTGCTGCCAGCGCGCGATCGACGACGCGTCGGCTTTCTTCCAGAATGCGGCCCTTTGTTGTTCCGACTGCCGCACCAGCTTCTGCGTGTACTCCACCAGTTGATCCACCTGCCGGTGCATGCGCTCTTCGGCGTACCCAGGCTGGGTTTTGTAATCCGGCGCTCCACCGGCCGGCCCCAATCCGCTCACACCAAGTTGCGCCAGAAAACGCCGCAGGGCCACGTCAGAGCCCGGTTCGGGGATTTCGATCAACTCGACGGAACCGCCCAATTCCAAGCTCAGGGCGCTGGCGCGCGCGAACTCGCGACGCACTGCGGAAATGTCCGGTGTTGCGATCGCGCCCGGCGCCGCGCCTCGCCGCCCTTCACGCTGTGGCGGCGGGCCTGACACTTCCGGATGCCGCGCAGCCTCGATCACGAGCGCACGTGGAGCAATCAGCCCGGTGATCTCCGCGTCGCCAAATTCCCGCAGCAACCCCCAGACGTTGCGGTAGATCGGCTGCTGCCACATCCCTTCGCGTGGCGCGAAGTAGCCGCTCACAAAAGACGCGCGAATCCGATTATCGAGCGCAGCGGTGTAGAACGCCACCAGACCACCTTCGCCGTAACCGGCCACGCCGACGGGCAGATCCGGCTTGCTGCGGCTGAACCAGTCCACCGCAGCCATCACCTTCTCCACTTCGTAGCCGGCAGGGTGCCGGCCCATCTCGTACGCCATGCGATAGATCCACTCGCGGTGCGGCTGGTTGGTGAACCTGATTTTGGGATTGCCCGACCATGTGTCCTTACGGTCGATCATGACCGGCACAAGCACGCGGCATCCGCTCTCGGCCAGACGCACGGCGAAGGGGGCCGCTTCGGGCGTTTGGTCCGCGTCAGGCAGCGCCACCACCTGCGCCACGGCCGCGCCGCGCGGCTCGAACAGCAGTCCCTCGCCATCGACCCCTTCCAATACGGTCCAGCGCACTGCGTACACGCGGTACTTTGCGGTCTCGGCAACTAGCGCTGGCCGCTCGACGGTCGCTTGCGGAATCATCTGAACGGGGACGCGGGCATCGACAACGCCGACGATCTTGCGGAACCGCTCGCGCTTTGCCTCGACGTCCGCCGGAGCGAACTTGCGGTCCCGCGCAGCCAACGTGGTCTCGCGCTCCAGCATGCGGTCCATGCCGTCCAGCATCCGCGCGGCCAGGTCGCCCTCCCAGGTGAGCGGGCTGGTTCCCGGCAATACCTGCCCGCATACGTCGGCCGCCAGCCAAAATACCGCGACGATTGCGTAGAGCCTCTTCCGGTTCATCCCTGCCATCCTATCGAATTCAAGGGCCGGGAATTACAATATTTAGAAAACCGCCATGCGAACAACTCGCCTGTTATCGCTTGCGTTGATTGGTTGCGCCGCTGTCGCCGCCGAAGCCCCAATCCGCGAGATCGCCATCGTCCACCTCTCGCACACGGATTTCGGCTTCACGGATCATCCGGCCGTTTTTGCCGAATTGCAGCGCCGCTACCTGGACGTCGCGCTGGATGCGGCGCTGGCCACACAAACCGCACCGTCCGGAGAGCGCTTCGTGTGGACCGCCGAGACCATGGCCGTCTTCCACGACTGGTGGAAAACCGCACCGGACGCACGGAGGAAACAGATGATCGACATGATCCGCGCGGGCCAGATCGACGTCGCCGCACTGCCGCTCAATAACACGCCGTTTCTCAATCGCGAGGAATGGGACCATATGCTGCACTGGATTCCCGACGAGCTTTGGACGCTCCTAAAGCCGCGCGTAGCCGTGCAGAACGACGTCAACGGCATCCCTCGTGCCGGCGTTGTACGTCTGCTCAACCGTGGCGTCACGCGACTCTCGATGGGTCTGAACGCCGATTCGGGCGGTCCGCCCTTCCCCCAGCCCTCGGCGTTCTGGTGGAAGATGCCGGACGGACGACGCATGTTCGTCTGGCTCGGCGAATCCTATCCCGCCGGCTATGGCTACTTTGAACCCGGCGAATGGCGCCGCGGCCCCGTGCCGCGCGCGTCCGACAACGCTTACCGCCCGCCGCGCCCGGGCGAGGTCTTGCCCTCGGACGAAGCCTCGGTTCGTGCCGCGCACGCTCGTTGCACCAAGCGGCTGGAACGCCTGGTGCGCGCGGGCTACCCTCACAAATTCCTGATCATCTCCATGACCAATCAATGGCGCATGGATAACGATCCGCCGCTGCCTTCCCTGCCCTGTTTTGTTTCCATGTGGAATCGGCTGGGCCTGAAACCGGCCTTGCGCCTGATGACCACTTCGGATGCACTCGAAAAGATGGAGCGCGAAGTTGGCGCGAACATTGCCGAGTACACGGGTGAGTGGACCGACTGGTGGGCCAACGGCACTGCTTCCGGCCCGCGAGAAGTGGCCGCCAGCCGCCTGTCCAAACGCCGGCTGCGCGCCGCCGAAAGCCCCGTGTTTGGTCCCATGTCCGCCATCGCACGCGCCGCCGTGGAGCCGATGCAGAAAGATCTCGCTCTTTTCGACGAGCACACCTGGGGCTCGTCCAACAGCATCGCCACGCCCGGGGACCTGGACGTCGCCGGCCAGTACAACGAGAAGAGCCGCCTCGCCTATCGCCCCATGGCGCAGAGTGAGTGGCTGCTCAGCCAGCGGATGCGGACGCTGCTCATTCCACGCGGCGAGGGAATCTATTTCCTGAATCCCAGCGCGGCGTCCATGAGCGGCTGGGCGAGTTTCAACGTGACGGCGCTGCGCGACGACTACAAATCGGTTGAGGATCCATCGACTGGAAAGCGCGCACCCATCGAATATGATCGCGGCCTGCAGGCGTTCGTTCGGCCCAAATCGCCGGATGAACTCTCGAGCGAGAATCCTTCTTCGGTGTTTCCCAACAACGCGCCGCGGCGCGTAGCGAAGATCTGGGTTGAAGCATTGCCGGCCCATTCCGTGCGCGCCCTGCGCCTATCGACTGCGGAAGCCGAAACCGTGACGACACTGCTCCAGCCGGACGTAAAGCTTGACGCGAACGGCTGGCCGGTTTCAGTGGTGTGGAAGGGCATGTCAAAGCCGCTGTTTCTGCCGGGGACAGGCGGTTTCTTCACCGTGAGCACGCAGGCGTTCGCGCCGCGCTGGGCGTTGAAGGACCTCGGCCAGCTGCGCGACCAAACCAAGCGCGATGCGGCGCGGGCGAGCACTCTTCAGAAAACGCACGCAAATCCCGCCGCGGTGGTCGAAGTCACACAAACCTCGCACACCGTCGTCTACCGCCAGCAACTTCAACATCCTCGCCTGCGTTACGGCGCGCGCATTCTCGAGATCTGGCGGGACGTTCCGCGCGCTCGCCTCACGCTCCGCTTGGACCGTATCTCCTCGCTCGATCCTGAAGTGTGGTTCGCCGATTTTCCGCTCCCGGTCGCCGGCGCTATGCCGCGCGTGAGTAGCGGAGGCATGCCGTTCGCTCCGTACACTGAGCAACTACCGAACACTTGCATGGACTATTTCGCCATCGATGGCTGGGTTCAATACGAAACGGCGGATGGCACCTGGATCTGGACGAGCCGCGACGCGCCGTTAGTGACCTTCGGGGAACACAACGTGCTCGCGCGCCGCACCACCGCCCCCCGCGACACACATCGTGTGCTGGCGATGCTATACAACAACGTCTGGTACACCAACTTCTCGGCATCCACCGAAGGGATGCTCGAGTACCGGTTCGACCTGGCCTGGAGCGCGAAGCCCGTGCCGCCGGCCGGCGTCGAAGCATTCGCCGATGCCCTCACCATGGACCCGCTGGTACACATCAATCCGACCGTGCCCGACGAACCGCTCTACATCGAGCGGCTATTCAAACCCTGACCGGCACGCTCTACCGCCCTGCGATTTCGACGACCCGCAGTTGCCGTGGGGCGAGCTTTTCAGTGCGCTCGATCACGCCCGTCGCGGCGCCGAGCGCTGCAGTGCCTTCCGGCGCAAGCGAGGTGAGCGTGTACGCTCCGCCCTTCACGCCATAACGGGCCGGGTCCACACGCCACGTGAACGGGATCTCCTGATCCGAGTAGTTCGCCAGAAGCACAGCCAGTTTGCCGTCTTCCGCCTGCCACAGCCGCCCTTCGGCCAGCGGTGCCTTGCCGCGATGCTTCCGCCACCAACCGAAGTTATCGTCGGTGAATGTCGGCACCTGGTTCACCGGCCGGACCGGTGTAAGCAATCGTCCGTAGGTCACGTACTTCTTAGCCGCGACGCGGTAGCGGGCGCACTCGCGGAAATATTCCGCCTTGCGGCGATGCTCCGGCTGGAACAGGCCCAGGCCCATCCACCCGATTTGCCGGCCGTCCAGAAACGCCTGGCCTTCGGCGAAGTTGAACAACTGCTCGCTCTTGGTGAAGTCCACCGGACTCCCCAGCAGTAGCGTGTACCCGGAGTAGACCACCTGCATCAGCGGGATCTCCCAGTCGCTGGCCTGCGCCCAGCACAGGTTCGCGTCCAGCAGATCGAAGAACACCTCATCGGTGCCTTCCGACGTAATCACCGCGCGCCTGCCTTCGCGTTGAGCCACCGCCTGCACCTTGGTCATCAACTCCCGGAAGCCATCGGCCCACCAGTGGCCTCCGCCCAGCGGGTGACCGTGTTTGGGGTTGAAGCAATGCTCATGGCCCATCGATGATATCTGGTCGATGTAGACGCCGTTCACACCCTCCTCGCGGATCAGTTTGTCCACCACCGTGGAAATCGCGTCGTGCCAGAACACGCTCGAGGGGCACATTGAGAGTAGCCTGCCGGAGTACTCGGAGTACTTCACCATGTGCAACCCTCCGCCCTCGTCCATCATGGCGTGCGGGGCGTAGCGATCGAAATCCTTGATGTTCATGTCCGAGCTGAGCCCGTTGATATAGGGCATCACCAACACGCCCTGATCTGTGAGTTGCTTCACGCGTTCGCGGAATTTCGGTTTGGCAGGCAGGAAATACGGATAATTGTTGTCGAACGGGGTGACGTGCCACATGTACCAATGGATGCCGAGCGGCACGCCCATCATCTTCTGCGCCTCCACCAGCGGCGCGTTCATCTCCTCCGGCGTGCCCTGGCGTCCCTGCCACTCCCAGCCGTCCTGGATCCACGCGCCGAGGTTCTTGACCAAATCCGACATCTCCGGCCGCTGGCTCAGCTTGCCCGCCCGCGCCCATTTCTGTTGGAGCGCCCATTCGCGATAGTGGTACGCAGCCTCCACCCAATCGCCCTGGTACACTCCCAGTTCGATCGGATGGTAGTCCGGCCAATCCGACCCGGCCACGCCCATGTCGTCGGCAATATGGACGACGGTGATCCGGTTACCCGGTTCGACCACAAAGTCCTTGGCGCGCGCGTCCGGGTCCCGTGTGCCGAAATACACCGAATTCTTACCGGCGCTCAGCGCCAGGAACTGCATGGGCCAGTTGCCGGACGGATAGCGCTGTTCGATCTTGTCCTTCCACGCCGGCAGCAGATTTCCGCCTGCCGACTGCACGGGCCGCGCGATGTCGTAATTGCCCGCCGAGGGGAAGCCGTTCACCAGTGGGTAGCTCACCGACCATGTACCCCAGTAGTCGCTCAGATTCTCGACGAAGATCCGCCACCGCGCAATGCCCGAGTCCGGGGGCAGATCCACGGTCACTTTCACCGTCACCGACCGGTCCTCCAGCCACCAGCGCAGGTCGTTCCACTCCATCACCGCCCGCTGCGTTCCATCCGCCATCCGGTCCACGCGCGCGTAGTTGCACGGCTTGTAGTTGTTGTTCATCGGCCGCACCTGCGTGCCGCGTCCGAAGCTCACTTCCCACAGCAGGTGCTTGCCGTCTACCGGACCGATGTGGTTGAACCCACCCACGCGATCGATCATCGCCGCCAGTCCCATGCCGCCCGGTTCGAACTCCAACCGGACGAACTTGTTTTCGAGCGTAAGCCCCTTGGAGGGATCCACCACGGCCGCTTGCACAGCCATGGCAAGAAACAGTGCGAGCACGATTCTGGTTTTCATCCGCAAGGCAGCATATCAGCCTGCGGCCACTGTGCGCTACCGTGCCGCGATCTCGATGACGCGCAGTTGCCGGGGGCCGAGCTTCTCCGTGCGTTGGATGGCGCCCGTCGCGCCGCCCAGCGCTTGTGTGCCTTCCGGCGCGAGCGAGGCAAGCGTATACGCTCCCCCCTTCAAGCCGTACTCCGCGGGATCCACCCGCCAGGCGAAGGGAATCTCTTGATCCGAGTAGTTCGCCAACAGCACGGCCAGCTTGCCGTCTTCCGCCTGCCACAACCGCCCTTCAGCGAGCGGTGCTGTACCGCGGTGCTTCTGGTTCCAGCCGAACTGGTCGTTCGTGAATTGTGGAACCGCTGTGGAGGACTCAATCGGTGCGATCAGCCGCCCGTAGGTCAGACACTTCTTCGCAGCCACCCGGTAGCGTGCACACTGGCGGAAGTAGGCGGCTTTCTCTGCATGTTCCGGCTTGAACAACGCTAAGCTCATCCAGCCGTTCTGCCGCCCGTCGATGAGCGCTTGCCCTTGCGCGAAACGGAACAGTCGCGCGTCCTGAGTTAGATCGCAAGGACTGCCGAAGAAAATCGTGTACCCGGAATAGACCACCTCCATGAGCGGGATTTCCCAATCGGTCGGCAATGCCCATGTCAGATTGGCGTCCAATACATCGAAGAAGACTTCGTCCGCGCCTTCGGAGGTGATGACCGCGTTGCGCCCACTTTTGCTGGCCACGTTCTTTATCTTTCGCAGCAGTTCGCGATTCCCGGTGGCCCAGTAGTGTCCGCCGCCCACCGGATGTCCATGCTTGGGGTTGAAGCAGAGGTCGTGCCTCATCGCCGAGATCTGATCCACATAGACGCCGTTCACTCCTTCCTCGCCGATCAGCTTCTCAACCACGGTAGAAATCGCGTCGTGCCAGAATACGGTCGCCGGGCACATGGCGAGCAAGCGGCCCGCCTGCTCGGAGTATTTCGTCATGCGGAGACCGCCGCCTTCGTCCATGATGGCGTGGGGAGCGAACCGGTGGAAGTCCTTGATGTTCATGTCGGCGCTGGAGCCGTTGATGTAAGGCATCACGAGAAGCCCGCGACTTACTAAGTCCTTCACACGCGCCTTGAACTCCGGCTTGGCGGGCAGAAAGTGCGGATACTCGTTGTCGAAAGGCATGTGGTGCCACATATACCAATGCAAACCCATCGGTGTGCCCAACATCCGCTGCGCCTCGACGAACGGTTGATTCATCTGGGCCGGCGTGCCTTTGGCGTCGTTCCATTCCCAACCGTCCTGCGCCCAGGCGCCCAGGTCCTTCACGATCTGCGGCACGTCTGCGCGTCGTGAGAGTGGACCCGCCTGTGCCCACTTCTGTTTCAAGGCCCATGCCCGGTAATGGTGGGCGGCGCCTACCCAGTTCCCCTGGTACACGCCGAACTCGATCGGATGATAATCCGGCCAATCCGATCCGGCCACACCCATGTTGTCGGCGTAGTGAATTGTGGCCGCACGCACGCCAGGTTCCACCAGAAAGTCTTTGGCGCGGGCATCCGGGTCCTGCGTGCCGAAATACACGGAGTTCTTTCCAGAAGTCAGGGCCATGAACTGCATCGGCCATCCACCGGATGGATAGCGTTGTTCGATCTTGTTCTTCCACGCCTTGAGCAGGTTACCGCCGCTGGCAAACACCGGCCGCGCGATGTCGTAACCGCCTGCCGCCGGGAAGCTGTTCACCAGCGGGTAGCTCACCGTCCACACGCCCCAGTAGTCGCTCAGGTTTTCGACGAATATCCGCCATCGCGCAATGCCCGAGTCCGGAGGCAGATCCACGGTCACCTTTACCGTCACCGACCGGTCCTCCAGCCACCAGCGCAGATCGTTCCACTCCATTACCGCGCGCTGGGATCCATCCGCCATCCGGTCGATGCGCGCGTAATTGCACGGCTTGTAGTTGTTGTTCATCGGCCGCACCTGCGTACCGCGTCCAAAGTTCACTTCCCACAGCAGGTGCTTACCCTCTACCGGACCGATGTGGTTGAACCCACCCACGCGGTCGATCATCGCCGCGAGACCCATGCCGCTCGGTTCAAACTCCAGTCGGACGAACTTGTTTTCGAGCGTCAGGCCCTGGGATGGGTCGACGACGGCCGCCTGTACAGCCATCGTGAACAGAAGTGCGAATAAGAATCTGGTTTTCATCCGCAAGGCAGCATATCAACCTGCGGCCCTCGCGGCAAGGGTGTTACGATGTCCGCGATGATCCCTAGTCTCACCCTTGCGTTTGCCATCTGTGCGCTCTTGCCCGCGCTCGCCCAAGTACCCGCGGTCGACTCCCGCGTGAGCGATGTGCGCCACACCAATTACCACTTTCAGATGACCGAGTATCCGACGCTCGCCGCCTGGGAAGCGCGCAAAGCGCAACTCACCCGCCAGGTGCTTTCGGCCGCCGGCCTGCTACCCATGCCCGAGCGCACCCCGCTCCATCCGCGGATCTTCGGACGTATCGAACAGCCCGAGTACTCGGTCGAGAAGGTACTGCTGGAAACCTGGCCTGGCTTCTACCTCGGCGGTAATCTCTACCGTCCCAAAGGCCGCGCCGGAAAGCTGCCTGCCATCGTGAATCCCCACGGCCACTGGTCCTACGGTCGGCTCGAACAGTCGCCGAACTACTCGGGTCAGGCGCTGGCCGGAACGCTCGCGCGCCAGGGCTATGTCGTCTTCGCCTACGACATGCTGGGCTACAACGACACCGGGCAAACACCGCACACCTGGAGTGGCGCCAGGGAGCAGCTCTGGAGTTTCACACCTCTTGGACTCCAACTATGGAATTCCATTCGCGTGGTGGACTTCCTGCTGTCGCTCACCGAGGTCGATCCGGAGCACATCGGCGCCACGGGTGCTTCCGGCGGCGGCACTCAGACTTTTCTTCTCACCGCCGTGGATTCGAGGGTCAAGTACGCCGCGCCCGTGAACATGGTCTCCGCGATCATGCAGGGCGGCTGCGGGTGCGAGAATACGCCGGGGTTGAGGATCGGCACGAACAACATGGAGTTGGCCGCCATGATGGCCCCCCGCCCCATGCTTCTGGTGGCTGCCACCGGCGATTGGACCAAGAACGTGCCCCGCGAGGAGTTTCCCTCCATCCGCAAGATTTACGCGCTCTATGGCAAGCCTGACAACGTTGAGGCCCAGCAGTTCAACTACGGCCACAACTACAACCAGGACAGCCGCGAAGCCGTCTACCGCTTCTTCGCGAAGCAAATGCTGGGCGTTTCCGACACTTCCAAGTTCGCCGAAAAGAATCCGCACGTGGAAGGCCTTAAGGATATGCTGGCACTCCACGGCCGCGCGCTGCCGGAGAACGCTCTTACCTTCGAAAAGCTGTTCGCATCCTGGCGCGAAGCATCGGCGCGTCAGGTCGCCGCTATCTCCGATCCCCAAACGCTGCGCGATAATTTGCGCCTGGCGCTCGCCGCCGAGTGGCCGACGAAGGTCGCCAGCGAGATCAAAGGCGAGGCAATCGTGTTGAGCCGCGCGAGCGCCTCCGATCGCGTCACGGGCCTGTGGTTTGCCGGTAAGGGTGCTCCCGCACTCGTTGTCGATCCGGCAGGCGCGGCAGCCGCCCGCAAGAACGCCCGCGTCGAGGAACTGCTGCGAGCGAAGCGCCCCGTCCTGCTCATCGACGCGTTTCACGCGGTCCGTACCCAGACAGGCGGCCATTTCACTACATTCAACCCGACCGACGATGCCTGCCGTGTCCAGGACATCCTCACTGCCCTGGCCTGGCTTCGATCGTCGTCCTCCGCCGCGCCCGAGTTGATTGGCCTTGACAAAGCCGCCATCTGGGCCACCTTCGCCGCCGCGGTCGCGCCAGTGGAACTGAAACTCGGCGCCGGCCTCGGTCCGTTCAAGGGTACCGATGAGGAGTTCGTTTCTTCCTTCTTCGTGCCTGGCATCCAGCGCGCCGGCGGGCTCGACGTCGCGCGCAAACTCATCGCTAATCGTAAGTAGCCGCTCGTGGGGAGGTTGCCTATGCGCTCTGCATTTCTCGTCGCTGTGTTCGCCTCCGTGGCCTTCGCGCAATCGATTGCCGAAATGCGCCGCCACTTCGCCGATCCGCCGTCCGAATTCCGTCCCATGCCTCTCTGGGTGTGGCACGACGAAATGCGCTGGGAACGCTTGGGCGAGCAACTCGCGCAGTTCAAGCAACAGGGTTTCGGGGGCGTCTTCGTACATCCACGTCCCGGCCTGATGACCGAGTATCTGGGCGAGGAGTGGTTTCGTCTGTGGCGCCGGTCGGTCGAAGAGGGCAAGCGCCTGGGCCTCATCATCAACATCTACGACGAGAACAGTTACCCGGCCGGTTCAGCCGGCGGGCACGTACCGGCGCACGCGCCCGACACCGTCGTGCAAGCCGCGCAGCCGCTTCTAGACGTCCCTGCCGCGCGCATCCGCTGGAATCCACAGACTACGGTGAGCGTTTTCGCCGTCACGAAGAACGCCGCTGGTGAGATCGTCTCCACCCGCCGGATCCATGGGCCGTCGGACACCAGGCCCGGTGAAACCTACACCGTCTTCAACATGTACCGTTCGCAGGCCACGCCGTGGTACGCCGACTTTCCCTACGTGGATCTCACAAATCCTTCGACCGGCCGCATGTTCCTGGAAACCACATTCGAGCCTTACAAGAAGCACGTTGGAGACGAGTTCGGCAAAACCGTCCGATGGGCTTTCGATGACGAACCGCTGCTCACCTCAGGCGTCGCCTCCGCGGGGACCGTTCAGGGCGTGCCACTCAGCTACAACACGCTCGCGGAATTCCGCAAACGCAACGGTTACGACTTGGCCGACGCACTTCCATCCCTCTACTGGGACGTCGGCGATTGGCGCAAGGTCCGCTTCGACTATTTCCAGACGTTGCACGACCTGTGGAAAGAGAACTACTTCGAGCCGGTCTATTCCTGGTGCACCCGCAACAATATTGGTTTCACCGGCCACTGGATGGAACATGAATGGCCCGCTCCGTGGACCTCGCCTGCAGACGCATCCTTTTACGCATATGAGCACATGCCCGGCATCGACATGCTGAGCGGGCTGCAGGCATTGGGCGTTCGCACCAAAGGCCGCGATCCGTTCTACCTGTTCACCATCCGCCAGATGACCAGCGTCGCCGAGCAGTTGGGCCGCCGCGCACTGGCGGAGAGCTTCGGCGTTTCGGGCTTTGACGCGGACTTCGAACACTTCAAGAGTATCGGCGATTGGCAGATGGTGCACGGCATCAATCTCATCAACTCCTGCCAGAGCTGGGGCACCGTGCGCGGCGCGCGCAAGCGCGACTATCCCCCGACGTTCACCGACGCTTCCGGGTGGTGGCCCTACTACCGTCTGCACGCCGACCACCTGAGTCGCGTCTCCTACATGCTCACCCGCGGCAAGCCCCGCATGCGCGTGCTCGTGCTCGAGCCGACCACCAGCGGTTTCCTTCTGGCCCGGCGCGGGATCATGCCTCCACAGCTAACTGCCATGCGTGACGATTACCCGAACCTGGTTCAGTTGCTCGCCGACCATCAAGTGGATTTCCATCTGGGCGACGAGTACATCCTCGAATGGTTCGGCAAGGTTGACGGCAGGCGCCTGGTGGTTGGCGAGCAGGCCTACGACGTTGTCATCTGGCCTCAGCACATGACCAATCTCCGGCGTCAGACTGTGCCGTTGCTCGAGAAGTTTTTTGCCGCCGGCGGACGCGTTCTCGCTCTCTCCGAACCTGCCGCTTACATCGATGGGCGTGAGAGCAAGGCCGTCCGCGCACTGCGTGAGAAGTATCCCAACGCGTGGCAGGCGGTAACGGCAGGCGAGCCTCTGATCGAAGCCATTCAGCGCATCGCGCCGCCGCGAGTGCGCTTCGACCAGGCAACTCCTTCCGGAATCGGCATGGCCGAACGATTCCTGGACAATGGCGAACGTGTGCTGTTTTTTGCCAATTCCGGACCAGCACCGTTCAAAACGCAGGCGACAATCGACGCCAACGCGCTGGAGCGCTGGGATACTTTGAGAGGCGAGTCCGTGGCGGCCGCTTATCGCTCTGAAGGCCATCGAATCAGGTTTGATCTCGACCTGCCGCCGGCCGGTTCGGAATTGTTCGTTGTCCGCCAGAACGGCGCACCTGCGGCGCCCGCCGCCGAGCCGCGTCTCACGCCGATTTCCGCGAGCACGTGGAGCGTCACGCAGGAAGACGCCAATGTCCTAGTGCTCGACTACTGCGACCTAACTACGCAAGGGCAACACCGAACGGGCGTAAACACCTGGCACGCCAACTGGACCATCTGGCAGGCTCACGGCTTTGAGCGCCCCGCTTGGGACGCCGCCGTGCAGTTCAAAACTCGCGTCTTCGACCGCAATCACTTTCCAGCCGATTCCGGCTTCGACGCCGTGTTCCCATTCGAAGTCTCCGGCGCTGCGCCGCCCGCGCGCCTGGAGCTTGCCATCGAGTGTCCGGAACTGTATCGCGTCACGGTGAATGAGAAGGCGGTAGATTTCACGCGCGGTGCGCGCTGGCTCGATCCGCACATCATCAGCGTATCCGTCCAACCCCTCGTGCGGACTGGACAAAACACCGTTCGCATCTCCGGCCGTCCATTCGATGTCCGCATGGAGCTTGAGAACATCTATCTGCGGGGCGATTTCACCGTAGAGAAGGCTTCGCAAGGCTTCCGTATCGCGCCGGCCGAGAAGCTCGAGTTGGGCTCACTGGCCGCACAGGGTCGGCCGTTCTATCCTGCGACGGTCCGTTACGAAACGACCGTCGACGTGCCAAGCGGCGCCCAAGGCCTGCGCGTGGAACTCGGAAAATGGTCCGGCGCACTCGTCGAGATTTTACTCGACGGCAAACGCGCCGCTCTGCTCGGCTGGCCACCATACACCGCCGATTTGCCCGCTCCCCCGGGACGGCATACCGTCGCGGTGCGCGTGATCACTCCGCCGCGCAACGTCTTCGGTCCGTTTCACAACCCTGGCAAGCCCCGCATGGCGGCTGTTCCGGAATACTGGGCGAATCCACCGCGAACGCAGCCGCCAAGCTCGCAGTATGATGTTCTGGACTACGGCTTGTTCGAGCCGCCGCAACTCAGCGTCCAATGGAAATCGTGAATCGACGACAACTGCTTCAATCCGCCGCGCTGGCCCACGCGTGGCCGGCGCTTGCATCGGCCGCGCCCAAGCGCATCGCCGCCATCATCACCGAGTACCGTTACAACTCGCACGCCGACGTCATCGTGGGCCGGTTGCTCGAAGGCTATGACTACGAGGGACGCCGCATCAGCCCGCTCACGCGCTTGGTCTCCATGTACACGGATCAGATCCCCGCCAACGACATGAGCCGCCCCATGGCCGCCAGGCATGGCGTGAAGATCTGGCCCACCGTCCGCGACGTTCTCACGCTCGGTTCGGGCAAACTCGCGGTCGATGGCGTGGTGCTGGTCGGCGAGCACGGCAACTACCCTCACAACGAAAAGGGCCAGCATCTTTATCCGCGTTACGAGCTGTACAAACAGGTCATCGACGTCTTCCGCGAGTCCCGGCGCGCCGTGCCCGTGTTCTGCGACAAACACCTTTCGGTCGATTGGGACAAGGCCCGTTGGATGTACGACCAGTCGCGCGAACTGAAATTCCCACTTATGGCGGGCTCCTCGCTACCCCTGGCATGGCGCCGCCCGCCGCTTGAGATTCCAATTGGCAGCAAGATCGAGAGCGCAGTGACTGTGTTCAACGGCGACAAGGAAGCCTACGGGTTTCACGCGCTGGAAACGCTGCAGTGCATGGCGGAGCGCCGCGCAGGCGGCGAAACCGGCGTCGAGGCCGTTCAATGCCTGGATGGCGAGCACGTCTGGCGCTGGACGGACACACATCCCTGGGTAGGGCCGCTGCTCGAAGAAGCCGTAAACCGCACCGAGGAACGTTCGCCGGGCAACATGCGCGACAACGTGAAGAAACCTGCCCTGTTTGCCATCGAGTACTCCGATGGACTCCGCGCGGCAGTCTACATTCTTAACGGCCACGTCGCGCAGGCGGGCTTCGCCGCCTCCTTGCGCGGCGAAAACAAGCCTGTCTCTACCGAAGTCTGGCTGCAGCCGTGGCGGCCATTTGGCCACTTCAGTGCCCTGGTGCATTACATCGAGCAGATGATCGTCACAGGAAAACCCGCCTATCCCGTCGAGCGCACATTGCTCACCACGGGCGTACTGGCGGCCCTGATGGATTCCGCCTACCGCCGCAACGCGCGCCTGACGACGCCGCACCTCAATGTCCTTTACCAGGCCCCGAAAGCATCTTTGTATTGCCGCGGTCCCGTGCCACCCATGGAGCCGAGAAAGAGTTAGCAGCATGACCTTGAAGCTTTGCACCCTCGCTCTCGCCTTACTAAGTTCCGGCGTTGCCTCGGCCGCCGAAGACGCCTGGCAACAGGCCCGGGCGAATGGCCGCATCGTCAACGATGTCCTGATACGCGCTGACAAAAACATGAAGGCGTGGCTCGCGTACGCCGACTCGAAGACCAAGCTGCTGCCGGATCGTCTGCCAGGCATGATTCGCGGCCGGATGAACAGCGAGTTGCTTTACACGCCGCACAACTCCGGCGCGGACAACTATCCTTTTCTCATCCTCACCGCTTACTTCACCGATCCGGAACTCTACAAAGGGCGCATGGTGGAGATGCTGCGCAGCGAGGTCCAGTACACGGATGTGCCCGGCGGCAAGATACCCGCCAACCTGGATCTGAAGACCTACACGCTTGGCCCTCCGAGTTTCTTCGGGGCCGGCGAGTACTGCAAGGACGGCATGGTGCCCGTCACCGAGTTCTTCGGCCGCAATCGCTGGTTCTACCGTATGGCGGACATGACCGAGGACTTCATGCTTCGCGCACCGTTTAAATCTCGCTGGGGCAACCTGCCTTCGGACGGTGCGGAACTCAACGGCGACGTCCTGCAAACGCTGGCGCGCCTGATTCCCATGACCGGCGACCGCCGATTTCTCCACTGGGCCGAGCAGATTGGCGATGCCTACATCGAGGAGATTCTCCCGCGAAGCAATTACTTGCCGACGGCGAAGTACGATTTCGACATGCGCGCGCCTTCCGAAGTTGCCTGGCTGGGCGACCACGGGAACGAGGCGATCGTCGGCCTGGTGCTGCTTCAAGCCACTGAAACCGAAATGGGCCTGCCCCGGGGCGAGAGCTACCGCCCGGTGTTGAGGAAAGTGCTCGACCGCGTCATCGAAACCGCCAACCCGTACGGCTTCATCTATCGCGGTATCCGCGTTTCAGACCTCAAGATCACTAACAACTACCTCACCGATTGCTGGGGCTACGTCTACGCTTCCATTTACGCCTACTACCAGGCGACCGGCGAGGAGAAGTACCGTCAGGCGGTTCTGAACGTCCTCAAGAATCTCCAGCGCTATCGCGACTACGATTGGACCAAGCCCTCCAACACCGTCGACGATCTGGCCGACTCGATCGAAGGCGCCATCTACCTGGTCGCTCACGAGCCCGTGCCGGAGGCCATTTCCTGGATCGATTACTCGATCCCCAAGATGTTTCCTTACCAGTCCGCCGACGGCACCGTCGAGCGATGGTACGGCGATGGAAACTGGAACCGCACGCTGCTGCTCTACGCGTTGATGAAGTCGCAGGGGAGCTACCTGAAGGGCTGGAAGCCGGGAGTGGAACTCGGCGCGGTCCGTGACGGCGCGACACTTCGCCTCACCGTGTTCTCGCCCGCGGTTTGGAACGGCCAGGTCGTTCTCGACTATGCGCGTCACCGCCGCATCCTGAATCTGCGCAAGGACTACGCGCGCCTGAACCAGTGGCCGGAATGGTACACCGTCGATGAGAACACCCTGTACGCAATCAGGAATGCGGACACCGGCACGGAAGAACTACGCCTCGGCAGCGAGTTGACCCACGGTTATCCGCTGCGCGTCCCGGCCGGCGCCACCTGCCGCCTCGAAGTGTCGCCGAAGCGCTGACTAACTTACAGTCGCCTCGCGGAACACGATCGTCACCCCATCCCCTTGGCCTTCCGCGTTAACGATGGGCGAGAGGTGGGCCTCGATACTTCTTCTGGCGCCGTCTTTTGCTCGCAGCACGGTCCGGTCCGCGGTGCATACCGCGCTGCCGTCCAGCGCCACACGCCCGAGTGGATTGCCGATGAGCGTCCCCGTTTCATAGTCGATGGCGGTGAACACTCTGGAGACCGGCCGCCCAAGTGAGTCACGCTCCGTTCTCCCGGTGAGCCTCTGCGCCGCGGGATTGATCAGCACCACCCTGCCCCGCGCGTCCGTCACAATCACGCCATCGCGCAGTCCGGCGAGCGCGGCTGAGAGGTGTTGCTCGCGGCGGCAGGGCCTGTGGGGCGAGGAGTGCCGGTGCAGCGCCAGTTCCACAGCCGTTCGCAGCGAACGGTCGTCGAACGGCTTCAGTACATACCCCGAGGGGAACGTGCTCTTGGCGCGTTCCACGGTGCGAACGTCCGCGAAGGCGGTCAGGTACACCACCGGAATGTCCATCCGTTCCTGTAGCGCCCCGGCCGCCTGCACGCCGTCAATGCCGCCTTTCAGCTTGATGTCCATCAACACCAGATCGGGCGTCTTCAGTACAGCCTGTCTCAACGCATCCACGGCCGAAACCGCCGTGCCGCTGACTTCGTAGCCGAGTTGTTGCAGGCACTGAGCGATGTCCGTCGCAACCAACCGCTCGTTTTCGACGATGAGAATTCTCGCTTTCGCCATCTCTTATGCAGCCTCCTTCTGGCGCGTTTCGCGGAATCGCACCACGCATTCCGTTCCCCGTTTGTTGTGCTTGCGCCGTACGACCCCGTCGATCTGTTCCGCCAGAATGTTCACCAGCCGCAGCCCCAAAGATCTTCTGCGCCCACCGCTCGCTGTGTCTGAGAACCCCACGCCGTTGTCGCGAACCGACAGACGGAAACCTCCCGGCTCGCCGTGCAGCAGTATGTTGATCTGTCCCTTGCGCCCTCCCGGGAAAGCGTGCTTGAGGCAATTGGAGACCAGTTCGTGAATGATGAGACCGCATGAAATCGCGGTGTCGATGGTCAACGCCACCGGTTCGACATCCAGTTTCACTGTGACGACCTTCGCCTCCACGCCATATGAGCGCAAGAGGTTGGTCGTCAGGCTGGCCACGTATTCCGGAAGGTCGATCCGCGAGTAGTCGCGGGCCCTGTGCAGTTGCTCATGCACGATGGCCATCGCCCGTACGCGGTTTTGACTTTCCCGCAAGATTTCCAGCGCCGCCTTATCCTTCACGCATGATGCCTGCAAGTTCAGCAGGCTCGAAATGATCTGCAGGTTGTTCTTCACGCGATGGTGGATCTCTCGGACCAGCACTTCCTTCTCACGCAGAACCAAGCGCACCTCCTCCTCTGTACCTCGTTTCACCACCAGACATTCGCGATGTGGTCCTGGCATCTGTTTTTGGGTTCTCCACAACAAATCTGGGTACAACACGGCCTGCCGAAAGCGATTCTACCGGTGCAGTCCAATCGCCAAGCTATGCGTTTAGATGGAACCAGCCTGGAATCAGTGAGATGAAAATTGTTCTACTTGTGTGACTGAGATTCGAGGCGCACCGCCATGTCGATCAGCCCGGCGCGGTACTCCATCCACTGCCGGAAACCCGGAGTGTACGGCCGCACCTGGCGGCTGATGTCGCTCACTTGCTCCTGCCCTTTGGTCACAAATCGCACCGCTTCATCCACCAACGCCAGGGCCGCGCGTCCCAACTCGTCCCGCCGTGCCTTCGCCGATTCGCGCACCATCCATAGCAACTCGAAGTCTTCCGCGCCATCGCGGGAGGCTTCCCAACGCTTCGTAGTCACCGGGCCTTTGTCGGTCGGATAGACAGTCCCGTACTCCACAGGCAGGTTGCGATCGAAGAACCAGAACGAACTGCTCTGGTACACCCAATAGCCGCCTCCGGTCATGCCCATTTGGAAAGCCACCCAGGGCTTCATGCGGTAGTAGCCCAACGGGTCCAGGTTGCGTTGATCGGCGGGCGCTTCGTAGTGCCAATACTGCCCCCGGCTGAAGATGCGCGAAAGCGCTTCCGGCTGCTCGCGAACAAGGTGCAGATCCGGTTGCCAAACGTCGATCACGCCGCTTACCTCGCTGAGCAGTTCGGCTCGCGCTCCGCCGGCGGGGTTCGCGTAAATCTGCACGTTCGCATCGGCAGTCTTGATTCGCTTCACCCCCTCCACCCACCGCTCCCACGATGCGTCGCGCCCCATCAGGCCCGGCTCGTCCATGGTGTAGAACGCCCATTCGCGATAGCCGACGCCAAGCGCCTTCATGTGCTGCCCGTACCAGCGGATCGCGTCTGCGTAAGCCCGCCGCTCCAGCGCCGCCTCCGGCTTGAATCCCTTGGGCCACGCCAACCCGACCGAGCCGCCAACCATAAAGAACGCTTTGCCGCGCAGCGCTTTGACCAGCGTGTCATGCGGTTCGGTCGACGCCGCACCGATCAAGCCGCGTTCGTTGACCTGAACTGAGCAGGAAGGCACATTGAAGACGTTAGTGCCATGCTCCAGCGCATCTTTCATTACCGCATCCCGTAAGTCGGGATCCTGGATGCCCGCCAGGTACAGCCAATTCCCATGCCGGTACACGCGCTTTTCCGGCAGCCGCACAGGGTGGACCTTCACCTCCACCGTCACGCTGAGTGGAGCGTCCACACTTAGCAGATCACCGATCTTAAGCGTCGCACGATGCGTACCCGCGTCCAGGTCCCGGCTGCGGAACGTAAGCCAGATCTTACGAGTTTCGTTAGGGCCGAGCCAGACCAGTTGCCCCTCGCCGAGCACCGGCAGCACATCCTCTACGGGTCTTCCCGTAGACTCCGCCATAACCAATGGCGCCTCCCGAAACTCAATCACCTTCTTCGCGGGCGTCGTTTTCTTGCCGTCCGACACGAATGCGCCACACTCGAACCGGAGAGTCGCACGATCGTTGCGCAGGTTGGTGACGGCGATGGCTGCCGATTCGTATTCGTTGCCCAGCATCGCCACCTCGACACGGTTCGCGGAACCGCCCGCTGCAGCCGAAAGCCGCGCTTCCTGAAACGAAGGCCACGGATTTGCGATCTGCCACACGGCTGCAGGAACGCCGCGGCGCACCCGGACGGGTTCGAACCCCGGTTGTTCGGGCATCCCGGCGGGGATGATCCGCAGGCGGATCGTACCATCCGTTGTCACCTCGCGCGCCCCGATGTGTGTCTCGCCGGGTCCAGCCTTGGACGGTGGTGTGAGAACGCGCTGAGCGGCCACAGCAGATCGTACAAAACCTGTGTTCGACGAATCGTTGCGTGTGCCCTGCCATAGAATCCTGGCCGCACCGGTCCGCTGGGGAAGCCGGTAGCAGAGGAGCTTTCCGGAAGCGCTCACGACAAGCAGTTTCAGGTCACTTTCGCCTTTGAAACGAACCAGAACGGGCGAGCTTCCACCGCCGCCTTCGAGCGCCAGTTCATCCACCACTTCGCCCTTTCCATTCAACGCGTACAACGACTTGCCGTTGGCTCCGGACGCGCGCACTACCTGAAACACGGTGGCCTGGCCATCTCCGTTCAAATTAGCCACTGCCGGTGCGAAGAAGATCCCCCGGCCGTCCAATTGCCTGTCCCAGAGTAAGCGCCCCCCTGCGTCAAGCGCATAGAGACTGGTGTTCTTGTCGCCGAAAAGAATCTCGTTGCGCCCATCGCCGTTGAGGTCGGCCATTACCGTCGAGTCATAGGACTGCATCCTGGACGGCGCCTTCCACAGTAACCTTCCGGTCACGCCATCCAGCGCATACAGGCCGGGACCCGGCCCCACGAAGGGCGTCGAGACCAGCACTTCATACCGTCCATCGCCATCGATGTCTGCTATCAGCGGAAGCGCGCGGCCGAATCGCGTGCCTTCGATGCGCCTCGACCACAAAAGCCGGCCGTCGCCGGTCAGCGCATAGATTTCGTTATCCTCGCTCCCGAAGACTAACTCGTTGCGTCCGTCACCGTTGATGTCCCCCACCGCGGGCGTGGAAACGCGGTAATTTGTGACATGCACTTCCAACCGCAGCCTGCCGCGCGTGTCCACTGCGTAAAGCGTCCCGCGCGAACCGCTCATAATGACTTCCGCCGCGCCGTCTCCGTCCACGTCCGTAAGCACGGGGTAGTTAAATCCGCCGCCGCTCCGCTCGACGCGCTCGTGCTTCCAAAGCCGCTTGCCGCTCACGTCAAAAGCGTAGATCGAGCCCCAGGCGTCCGCCGCGAATATCTTCCCCTGCCCCGCCACCGGCGTGCCCGCCGGTGTCAGGTCCATCTCCATGCCGGCCAGTTTCTCGCCGTGTGGGCTGATCACGACAATCTTGCCCGAGCTGAGCGCGAGGATCACGGCCTCTGCGGAGTCCGCCGGGCCCAGTAGCGCCGGCCCGCCCGCCGCCGGTTGGCCGAGGTCAACTGTCCATTCGAGCGTGGCCCGGCTCAGCGGTTGCGCAGTACCCAGGTTCGCCGTCGCGAACAGAAATATCAGTCCCACCCACAATGAGTCTCTATTCAATGCCATAGTCCGTATCCAAACTGATGCTCTCCCCCGGCGCCAACACGCGCTCGGGACTCCACACGCAGAGGCTGACCTTGTTCTCCCCGCGGCCCCGGTACCACAGCCTGCGGATGGCTGTCTGCTCCAGGTTGAACCGGTTGACGAGCGTCAGCGAAAGCTGCGGATTGATGAGCCGCCATTCGCGCCGCGGCTCGACGTCGCCGGGGAAGCTCTCAATGCCGAAGTACCCATTCGCCACCGGCAACAGCGTCTTGCGCACGATGCGCCCGCCCTCCGCAACGTATGAGAAATCGACCGTTGGATGATCCATGTCGCCGGGCTGGAATTCCACGCGCGACTGCAGTGCAAGCTGCACGGGGCTCATGCCGCGGTTCACCACAGTCGTGAATGTCCGCAACACTCGCTCCCCCGGCGGCAGTTCCAGTCTTCGCCGCAATTCAAGCCCGTTGGTGCATTTCCCGGACAGCACAACCGATGCGGGCGAGGACGAAGATTCCACACTCCACGCCGGCATATGGCAATCGGACTTCAGGAAGCCCTTGTGAGGCAGCAGGACGATGCCGCCCATAGCCTCCAGGTTGGAATACCGCTCGTCGGGATCCGTTTGCCGCACGGCCTGCCGCCCCATGCGCTTGTCCATCATGCTGATGATCCGGCCGTGGAAGCCCGGCACCACCACCACCCTCAGCGCGTCGCTTTCGATCGTGGCGACGTGGTAGGTCTTCACATACTGCGCGAACTCCCTCTCGGTTTCTTCGATTCCGTACCACTCGTGGACACGCGGCAGACCAGAGGAACGCACCTCGCACATGATCTCGCGGAACCTTCGCCAAAACAGGTCCGGATCGGCAGGCCCCCACGTGTCACCCCGCAGGATGAAGCGCTTCGACTCGAGCAGTTCGGTCCAATCGACCGAAAGCTTCGCTTTCCGAATCCGCCGCGCGACGGCGTCGTTCGCGGCCGCCTTCTCCGCGCCATCGAATATGGCCTTTGCCGCAGGCAGGAAATCCGGGCCCAGCCTGGGCGACTTGTAGGTCCACATCGGCTTGCCCTTGCCGCGTGGCGCCTCTCGCACTTCCCTATGCGTAAGCTCCAGGTACTCGCGCATCTTTGGCGCAGCAGCCCTGTAGTATGCGTCGAGAAACTCGCGCACGATCGAACCACCATCCGCTGCGGGGTTCCAGAGCAGTTTCGCCAACAGGTACGATTTCAGCTCGCCGAACTCCGTGGTGTACCCAGGCCCGATGTCGCCCTGCAGGAACATCCCCACCACGCCGTGGTGCCGGTACATGGGAATGTCCGCCACGAGTTCGTCCAGGTTGGGATACGGAAGCTGGTACTGCCAGAAATTCGTGAAGTAATGCCAGACATATAGATGATCGGTAACCTTCGACCATCCCTTCAGCCGGTCCAGAAAATACCGGTTCCGCGAACACTGCTCGTAAGGATGAGCCTGGCACAACCCGATAGGCGCGAGGCGTATTCGCACAATGGGGTGCGGCCGGACTTTTAGCGGAGGAGCCTCCGTATAGCTGTAGGCGAAGGTATCGATGAGCTTATCGGGGTGCTTCTTTGCGACTTCCGCCGCGATGGCATTCACGAAGCGCACCACCGGTCCCGAGTGTACTCCGCCTTCCTCCTGCTCGGCCCTCAGGCAGTTGGGGCATTCGCACCAGCCTTCAGTATCGTTTTGCGAGACCGAGTAAATGGTTGCTTCCGGGTGCTCACCAATCCAGCGCAACACGCTCTCGATCCCCAACCGGATCACATCGGGATTCGTCAGACACAACTGGGCCCGCTCCGTCCTGCGGGCCCCGCCCGTAAACGAGAAGTACTCGGGATGCGAGGCGAAATGTCTTGCAGGTGGAACTAACTCATAGAAGCTGTGGCCGAAGGGGTAGTAAGTGATCTTACCACCCGTGGTTTCGTCCAACGCTGAGAAATGCCCGTTGACGCGGTTGCGTGCGGCCCAGTCCTTGTCCTTCGACGGACCGCTGTAAAGTTCGCGGTATTCGAGTTCCGGGCTGTGCGTCTCATCGAATGCCGCTAGATCAATCGAGGCCCGCTTGGGAATGCGCGAACAGTCCGGCGTGTACCAGCGGCATCCCAGGCG
>JAJFUV010000128.1 GCA_021372245.1 Terriglobales bacterium | reverse complement strand
ATCGTTAGCACGAATGCGGCGGGTGGGATCTGAGTACTTCCACTGAATGGGCCGCGCGTGGGCGGAGTAGGCATTGATATAACGGCGCAGTTTCCGAGCCAGATCCGGGACCGAAGTGAAGATGCCGCGGGCGATGACGTCGCGTTCGATTTTGCCGAACCAGATCTCGACCTGGTTCAGCCACGAAGAATAGGTCGGGGTGAAGTGCAGTTGGACGCGGGGATGAGCGGCCAGGAATTCTCGGACGGCCTGGGTCTTGTGGGCCGAGAGATTGTCGAGAATGATGTGGATCTCCTGCTGAGGCCGGCATTCCGCCACGACCTGCTCCAGGAAGCCCACGAACTCCTGACTGGTGTGGCGCGCGGCGGTTTTCCCCATGACTTTGCCGGTTTTGGTGTCCAGGGCCGCATAGAGCGACAGCGTGCCGTGGCGATAATACTCAAAGCCATGGCGCTCAGCGCGGCCGGGCGAAAGGGGGAGCACGGGCACGAGCCGATCCAGCGCCTGAATCGCGGTCTTTTCATCGACACAGAACACCGCCGCGTGCTGCGGTGGGTTCAGGTAGAGTCCAATGATGTCGGTCGCCTTGGCTTCAAAGTCGGGATCATTGGATGCCATATAGCGTTCTAGGTGATGCGGCTTCAATCCGGCTTGCTTCCACACCCGGTGAACCGCGTCCTTGCTCACGCCGAGGGCCGCGGCCAGTTTGCGGCAACTCCAGTGAGTGGAATGATCGGTGGGCTTCTTGCGCGTGGTGGCGAGAATCTTCGCACGCAGGGCGGGAGTCAGGATGGTTGGCTTCTGGCCCGGATGGTAGGTATCAAGCCCATCCATACCCTCTGCCAGGAAGCGCTCCTTCCAGCGGATGATGGTCGGTGCAGTAGTATCGAGCCGCTGCTTGATCGTGTTGAACGAAGCGCCCTCGGCCAGCAGTAGAATCAACTTGGCGCGGAAGACGTAGCCGGCGGGCAGAGATCGTGACTGCGCGA
Organism: Terriglobales bacterium; assembly: GCA_021372245.1. Taxonomy (GTDB): domain Bacteria; phylum Acidobacteriota; class Terriglobia; order Bryobacterales; family Bryobacteraceae; genus JAJFUV01. Next base: position 15,161 of record JAJFUV010000128.1, on the reverse strand, counting down.
TCGCGATCAGTTCGGCAGACTGTTCGTCGGTGAGGGGGACTGCGGTCCGGGTCGCCACACTTGTATTGACGCACAGCCTCTAGTAATGGTTACTCTGCGACATGCCACTAGATGAGGCCGCATGGGCGGCGATTGCGGTAAGTGCACAGTTTGCACGCGCCGATCCCGCGGGAACGAAGCTGGATCTTCTCGTTGAAAAGTAAGACGTTCAGCCGCAGTTCGGTAGTAGTAGTTCAGCATTCCGCCCAAGCGCTGCCGAGCTGCACCAACTATGCCAGGCCCATTGCGCCATAGGTAGGTAGATTCCCAGCCATTCTCATTTTGGCGTACGTTCGTCCAGGCACACTTCCTCGACAGAGCCAGGGGCGCTCTGTTTCCGAACACTCTACGAAATGTCCTTCACCGGACTGCGCTGGGACTAATAGAGATATCTTGCCGATAGCCAATCCGCGATCTGCTGAACCGTGGTTTCGGTGGCTTTCATGGCATCATGGACGCGAGAATGCCAGGGTTCCGGACCGAGCGCGGTTCGCCAGCTTCGTATGGCGCCCACGTTTTCCCGCCCCGCGCGATCCAGATCCTCCAGTACCGCACGCAGCGCGCGCTGGCTCTCAATTGCGGTGAAGTCCGCGGAGTGTGCCAATTCAGCGACACGATACATCGACTTCGCCAGTCCAACATACGACATCACGACCTTGGTCTCGTTCGCCAAGTGAGGACTCCGGAACCTGGATGAGATTGCCAGCGCCCGATTGCACAAGGCCAGCTTTGTGTCGAAGTCGGCGTCGTTCGCATAGTAGCGGAAGATCCCCTCACCCAAAACGGGCCGCTGCCGCGTTTGAATCATCCTGGTGAATTTACCCCAGGAATAGGATACCGGGAAGTCGGAATCGTAAACGTCGAACTCGACCGGTCCCATCAACTCGGACCACTCTCCCACCGCGTCGGGATTCTCGAATCGCTCCCGTGTTGCCCAGGCGATACTGAACTCTTTCTCGGAGCGGCCATGCAGGTTCCAAGTCCATTCGGCTAGTGCACTGATATTGAAGCCGCAAGTTTCTTGACCCACATTGCTCCAGGCCATCATGGCCGCGGCGCCCCGGTATCGCCGTCCGACTAATTGTCCGACATAGTCCTTGATCCGATGCGCGGAAGACTCCGGAACCATGAACTCCGGAGTCTCGACCCGGTCGTTGGCGGTGACGGGAACATCGTAGCTGCCGATCCAGCGTCCCTCAATCGCGTATTGGTCCAGCAACGGATTTCTGAATAGATCTCTTGGTAGGTGAGCGACGCGCTCCATCCCCGTCGCGCAGGCGCGCAACACTTTGACTTCCGGTGGCAGTTCGGCGATAACCCGGTAATACCTGCCCGTCGTCGTTGTGGACAAGAACACACGCAGCCCAAGCCGCGGGTACTGCCGTTGCGCGTCGCGCCATGCCCCGACGCAGGCTCTTGCTTCCAGCACGGCTTGGCCAACTACCATGGTTTCCAGGTGCTGATCCTCCGCCGGACGCTCGCTGAGCCAGCAGATCACCTCCTCCGCACCCTGTGACGCCAGCGACGTCATCCACTCCGAGAGAACCTTGCGCAGCAGTGGATGGGCGGCATACGGCACGCGATGCGAGTTCCCTTGTTTATGGGCGGAGTATCTGCCCGCGAGCGCCTCATCTCCTTGTCCAGCTAGCTCCGGATAGGCTCGATAGAGTCCGAAATCGTGGAGGAAGTTGAGATGAGTAATCGGCGGCAGATAGTTAAATGCCCTCCGTTGCGCGGCCTGCAGCAGTTTCGTATCGATGCTCGCGCTGGCCGTCTTCCCGCGTTCCACCGGGTTCAGAATGGAGTGCGGCATCTCGCCGTAGTTGAGTTTCAAGGAAGCCAACCATGGAATCCACTCCGCGGGCATACCGCGTACCGGCTCGTAAGCCTGCGGAAAGTTCCAGATTCCGCGCTCCGCCATGTCAGGCCAGTCCACGATTTCGGCCAGTGGGATCGAGACATTCTGGCCCAAAAAGGAGGGTTCGAGGAGTTGGCACACCGTTCTCGCGGCGTAATACACGCCCTTCGGATGGGGCGCGACGAGCAGCAGTGCATTCTCTGCGTAAGGCTGCACCAGATAGGCCTGGTCTGCGTTAGGAAGCCGGGTGAGTTTCTGCGCCCGATTTACGATTATCTCCCCCAATCTGCCCTGGGAATTCAGGACGCCCACCAGGATTCGGAAGCGGTTGCCGGACGGGACGGCCCCAGTCTTGACTTGGAATAGCTGCTCCAGTTCACTGGCCGCCTGCAGCTCCAGGGGGCCAGCATTCTCACGGAGTTGAATGACGATGTCTCTCGCACTGACAACACACTTCCGCTTGATGGCGATCTCATGCGGCAAGGGGAGTACGTGCCGAATCCATTGTTTCTCCTCCTGCGGAACCACGGTAGTCACCTCGGCTTGGAGCGATGGTAGGAGAGCCAACGCCAGAATTCGCAGGCTACAGGCAAGTCTTCTCATTCGGATCAACCTCCTCTTTCCACGTCGGCTGGTTCCACGCGGAGCAGCCGGAGCGGGTTCACGCTCAGAATCTGTTCGCGCAAGCCGTCGGGAATTCTGGCGCGAAGGAGAAGATTCAGCCGGTAGTCGATCTGATCCGCGAAACCGAACCCGAAATCGGAACCCCATAGGAGCCTGTCCGGGTCGATCCGTTGACACAGTAATTCGAGAGCTCGAATGTGAGGACCGCACAGACATGTCCAGACGTTAGGAAGTCGCGCGGCTTGAATCGCACTGCGCCAGTGCCAGAGAAGTCCGGCGTGCCCCAGGACGAAGGTGGTCCGCGGGAATACGCGCGCCAAGCCGCCGATCTGTTCGGGGAGACAATAACAGGGCGTGCCATCATGGAAGAAGACCGGCACATTCCATTCACCCGCCAGCGCACACATTCGGCGGAGAAACATATCGGCGGTACTGAATCCCTGCAACCACGGATGAAATTTCAAACCTCGCATCCCTAGCTCTTCAAGGCAACGCCGGGCTTCCTTGAATCCTCTCTCCCCCTGTTGAGGCCACGCCGTGCCAACTGGAATCAACCTCTCCGGGTATTGGGCTGCAAGATTGGCGATCGTGTCATTGTCCTCGGCGCACAGATCAGGACGCTGGAGGTTCGCATGACCCATCAGAACCGCCTTCGTCACGGCGTTGCGGTCCAGGAAGGCCAACCAGCGCGAAGGATCTTGTCGATCGCGCTCCCGCCACACCATACCCCAGTGGGTGTGGCAATCGACAATCATAGGGACCCTCTCTTGCAGAGCAGCGAGAGCAGATTCTCCCCGTAGAGCCCCTCCCATTCCGTCGGCGGAAGTGCCTTGCGCATCTGTTCCCACTCCAACGCCATGTCATTCAGCGGCGCCCACGATCCCATGATTCCTCTGCGCTTGTCCATCTGGTTCATGTAGCCGGCGAAGTTGAAGGGCCTCGCCAGGGATGACTCGATATAAATGTTCGGCGCTGCCAAGGCGGCGGCCACTACGTCGTTCCAGAAATCCGTCGCCCCAGAATGACCCATGATGAAATCCAACTCCGGGTAGCGTGTCGCCAAGTCGACGATCTGCCAGGGAGTGGAACTGGCGGGCGGGCCCGTATGCACGTAAACAGGAACCCGCTCGTGCGCCGCCGTATCGAGCACGGGAAAGACAAGCTCATCGTTAGCCAGGAAGCCCTGGACCAAAGGATGCAGCACGAAAACACGCGCACCACCGCCGACAGCCCGGCGCAATTCCTCCGCAGCCTCAGCACCATACCACGGATTGACCGAACAGGCAGGTAGGAACCGGTCCGGATGAGAGGCGGCAGCCTTGCGCATCGCCTTGTTCCCCTCCCGGTTGTTGACCGCCAGAAACCTGTCGACGGGAACGATCACCGCTCGCTCCACGCCGGTCTGATCCATGGCCTCTAGAAGAGAGGCCTCCGTCAGTTCGTACTCCCGGTCAGAACCCAACGTGCAATACGCATCGATCTTCATTGGCGTTCGCCAACGTCCTCGACCGGTTGGTCGTCTTTAGTCACAGCTGGATCTCCCACAAGTAGCTGCTCCGGTATGGATTGTCATTCTCGCAAGCATAGATCACGCCATCCGGCGTGACAACCACGTCATGGATCTGCCAGCAGGAACAATCCCCATCCGCCAGAGGTCCAAGCAGTTCGACATGTTCTTTCGCCGGATCAAACCGGACTACGGTGCAGTTTCCCTGCATGCCGGCCACTCCGTATGCGGCACCATCCGGCCCTCGTTTCAGCGAGGAGAGTCGACTCGGCCGGCCTGGAATCGGAGTGGCCAACCATGTTGCACGGCCCGTGGTCGTGTCGATCCGGTAGACGGAGCCGTTGCCGCCCGTCGCGAAGAGGCCGTAAGGTCCGAGTGCGGCGAGACCATCCAACTTCACGTTGCCCTCTCCGCCATTCGGATCTGGCAGGCCCGTGTTGAAGAACTGGATCCTGGCCGTCGCGGGATCGTATTTGCAGAGCCGGTGACTGTCCGGCCCGGAGAGGTCCTGCCAGGCCCTGGTCACGGTCCAGGCGGACCAGGCGCAGCCTTCGCCATCCAACTCGACGTTCTGCCCCTGGGTGAAGGACATCCCGCTGCTGATGGGGCCCAGGTCCACCGTCTCGAGGGTCGGGATGTGGAAGCGGAACATACGTTCCGGAGTGAAGGTCAGACCGTAGATGACGTCAAGAGATTCGTCAAGGCAGATCGACTGGATGTAATGATGAGGGAGCGGAATGGCGATCTTCTCGATCTTACCAGTAGCGGGTTCGTATCGGACAATGGCCCCCCCAGGCGCATCCCAGTACTTGTCGATGTCGTGCAACAATGCGACGGCGGCATAGAGACAGCCATCCTTGCTCCGATGAACCAGTGAGCGGTGAAACTTTGCATCGTAAGGCTCGCTGATAGCGCCGTAACCGCAATCGAAGAACGATTTTGTGGCGCGGTCGTATCCCCAGAAAACGTCACCTTGGAGTGAAGTGATCCCGCAATAGACTCTGTTGGCGTGGGGCAGGTACAGACAGCAATCGAAGCTGATCCAATCTCTGCAATAGGCGCCGTCCTGCTTCAGATCTTTGTAGTTCCATCGATTCTGCACTTCGGCATGCCAGTTGTCAAAGCTGCGGTCCTTGAGTTTTAGAGCGGTGATTTTCACGATGTGGAATTCTCCGGAAGTCGCCTCAGATAGTAACCTGCGAGTGCGAGGTCAATGAACATGCTCATGAGTCACTTCATTGTACCCGAAGAAAACTGGCAAAGCAAGAAACAAGTATTGACATTAAGGCGCTCTCGCCATAGAATGAATCAGTTCATGAAACGCATTCAAGAAGAGCGCGCAGATCATGCGTGCCTGGTCCTCCAAGGCAGGGGGTAAGGAGACGAGATGCCCGCGAATATGAAGGATGTGGCGAAGAAGGCCGGAGTCTCCGTAGGTACCGTCTCACGCGTCATCAACCAAAACCCGACCATCGACCCAGTCCTGCGGCAACGGGTGGAAAAGGCCATTGCCGAGTTGAACTATCGTCCCAACACCTGGGCCCGAAGCTTGGTGAACGATGTCGCCCCCTGCATTTCGTTCGTTCTGAGTAACCGGAGCTTTTTGCACCCGGTGCATTCGCGGATTCTGCAGGGGGTGGAGGAGTATTGCGACGCGGCTGAGTACTTCGTTCTCTACTCGCGGTTGCGCTACCGCCGCGAGACCGCGTCCGCTGAACTCGACCTGCCCCGCGTGCTTCGCAGCCACGGAATCGCAGACTGCGTGATTCTCGCAGGTACGAATTTCGACAACCTGGTCGAGGCGTTGGAGAAGCAGCAGGTGCCCTTCGTGCTGCTCGCCAACAACTTTGTCACGCACGGCGGCCGGGTACCCGTCGATCAGGTGCGCTGGAACGATGTGGCCGGAGCTCGCGCGGCCACTGAGTACCTAATTGAGCTCGGGCACCGGGAAATCTGGTACATCGGCGATGCTTCTCTACCGTGGCTGCGAGCTCCTCTAGAAGGCTACCAGAAGGCGATGGAGGCACACGGACTGGACCCGCGCGAACAAATCGCAGCGCTGTCCGACAATGGGTTTCTCAACGGGAGGGCCAGCGTGGACATGATTGTGGAAAGGAACCTTCCCATGACGGCGATTTTCGCGGATGCTGAGGTAGCCTACGGAGCCTGGGAAGCGCTGCGGCTCCACGGGCTCAAAGTCCCCGGGGACGTCAGCATGGTAGTGCTGGGCGAGCAGGAGGGGTGGTCGGATGTCGTACCGCTCACCTATGTGTCGGTCGACCTGGTGGAAACCGGACGCCAGTTGGCCAAGATGGCGATCGAGAAGATGAAATCTCCTGGCGCGCGGTTCCCGGAAGTAGTAGTTCCCATGGATCTCATAAGGCGGGGCACTTGCCGACCGCAACCAATCACCAAAACTGAACTTGTTGAAGCGCCAGTCACTTCGCGCGCCCCGGAACCGCTCTCTGGAACAAAATGAGCGGCGGGCGCAGAGGGAATGAGGAGACACAACCATGAACACGAAAAGGAATAGAATCAGCAGGATCTTATTGCCTGCTGTGCCAGTCTTGATTTCACTTTTTACCTTGGCAGTTCACGGCCAGACCGGCTATGGCGTCGTCAAAGGAACCGTCCAAGATACCAGCCACGCCGCAATTCCGGGCGCTCGATTCATTCTGACAAACACGCAGACGAATGTGTCCCATAAGGGTACTGCGTCCGGGTTCGGAATCTACTACTTCCCCAGCGTTCCTCAAGGACGGTATCGGCTTGATGTGGAAGCCGCCGGCTTCAAACGATGGTCGGGCAACTTGACCTTGGGAGTGGGAGAGACCGCCGTCGTCGATCCCGTCATGGAAGTAGGCAGCCCTGATACCAAGATCGAGGTGAAAGACGTCGCGCCGGTCATCCACACCTCTGGGATGGAGATCGGAGACGTGAAGGACGGCCAGCGGATCGACATGCTGCCGCTCAACTCCCGCCTGGTCCAGGATCTCTACTACTTGACTCCCGGCATGGAGGAGAGTAGTAGCCCGCGCGCCAACGGGCTTAAGCTCGGCTCGGTGGAAGTGTTACTGGATGGCTCGGCGCAAATGAATCCCGTGCTGGGCTACCACAGCGAGGAACGCGTCGCGGGCTTAGGATCAATTGCGGAGTTTCGCATCGAAACAAATGGTTCGGACGCGCGCTACTCCAACCCGGCGTCTGTCACCCTGGTCACGAAAAGCGGCACCAACGACTTTCATGGCGATCTCATGGAGCAGCACCGGAACAATTCCGCCGGCCTGAGGACCCGCACGCGCCAGGATACCAACGCGGCGTCCAAGTACATCAGAAACGAATTCTCGGTATCCGCCGGAGGACCACTATATATTCCTCGCCTCTACAACGGCCGGAACAGGAGTTTCTGGTTCTTTAACTACGAAGGCGGACGGATGGTGAGCATGGGCAGCTTCCGCCAGACAACCGTACCGACGGCCGCAATGTGGGGTGGCGATTTCAGCCAGATCATCGATACCAGCGCCAGACAGACTCATATCTACGATCCTCTGACGACCGACAGCAGAGGAATCCGGCAGCCGTTCGCCGGCGATATCATCCCGGCAAACCGGATCAACCCGATGTACACGATGCTCGGTAAGATGACCATTGCGCCCTCCCGACCGACGAATCCGTACCAGGGAACGAATTTCGATGCGCAATATCCGTATCTGCGCAATGACGACGTCTGGTCGTTGAAAGGCGACCATCGCATCTCGGACAAGGATTCCCTTTCGGTCCGATTTACCAGCAGCAGACAGCCGGCAACAGTTCAAGGTAATAACTCCGGACTCGGATTTCCGGCGCGGGACCTCGCCAACCCATTCGGCAGCGGCGCGTATCTCACGGAAAGAAAGTCCGGGTCGCTGACGCAGACCCACATCTTTTCGCCGTCGCTGTTCAGTGAACTGCTTCTCACGGCGAGCGTCGAGCACCGCGATACCGGTTCACTGGCGGACGACGTTCCCTACGCCAAGCAACTGGGATTACCCACGCCGTTTGGATATACCGGCTGGCCCAACATCTCGGCGGGATTCATCTCCTGGAGGTGTCCGGACATCACCAACCAGCACCTGGCGCGTTACTCGCTGGATGAGAACCTGACGTGGCTCAAAGGGAAACACTCGGTGAGGTTTGGTGGCAGGCTCCGCTACGGCTATTACAATATACGGAATCTTGCCACACCGGCTGGGTCGGCGACGTTCAACGGGTCGTGGACCGCGCTCTACGATCCCGTCGGCGACTCCTCGGTTTCTCGTACCGGTGATGGCTTGGCCGCGATGGCGCTGGGCCTGCCCACCAATTTGAGCATTCGCTATAACCGCGAGTACTTCTACTTGAAAGAACCGGAAGTCGCGTTCTACTTCAACGACAGTTGGAAGGCGACGCGGCGCCTGACGCTGGAGCTCGGTCTGCGATGGGATCGATTCGCGCCGGCCACCGAGAAATACAACCGTTACACAAACGTGGATCCGGACGCCATCGCCGGGAAGTTCCAGGTGGTCACTCCAGGAAACACCAGCATGGAGCAGATGAACATCCCGCAGTCGGTACTCGATTCGTGGGCCAAGCGCGGATTGACGTGGACGACGGCTCAGGCGGCGGGTTACCCCACCAACCTTCTATCGCCGGACAACAACAACTTCGAACCGCGCCTCGGATTGGCTTACAAGATCACCGACAAACTCGTTCTGAGGGCGGGTTACGGAGAGTATTTCTGGACCACGCCCGTGAACCTGGTCGAACAGCGGTCCACGAACAATCCGCCTGTCGTTCTCACCTTTACCAACGATATCGGTACCACCAACGGCGTCAACCGCACCAACCGGATCACGCCGCTATCGGAGTATTATGTGGGGCGGGCCGCTATCAACACCGTAGGCGTGGTGACGCTTTCCTCCAATGCGCAGTCCGCCGTGGCGCTCGATGGGCGGAATTGGAAGGATGATCGCGTGCAATCCTGGCACTTCACCATCGAACGCGAGCTTCCGCGCAACACCTCATTGCGATTGAGTTACCAGGGCAATCACGGCCGGGACCTCGAGCAGAACTACAATCTCAATTCCACCGAGCCGGCGTACAACTATCAAGCGCGCACGGGTGTACTGCGTCCGTCGAATACCGACCTTCTGCGCGTCAATCCGAACTGGTCGCTCTCGGCTACCAACAAAACCGGCTACTCGAATACGCACAGCCTCCAGACCGAAGTGAATCGGCAGTTTTCGGATGGGCTTGCGTTCCAGTGGTATTACGTATTCACGCGTTCGTTGTCCACCACCAGCCAAACCGTGCCCGAGAACTTCCAACTCCTCGGCGCGCCGAACGCATCCTACGATCAGAGGCTCCGGCTGGGCTATTACAACGACGGCACCTTTCGGCCGCACGTCATGCGTTGGAATGGAGTCTACGATCTGCCCTTTGGCCGCGGTAAGCAAGTCGGCGGCAACGTTTCCGGCGCGCTGAACCATGTGATCGGAGGCTGGCAGATCGCTACGATCGGTTCCTGGACCAGCGGTAGTTGGATCGGCGTGGGAAGCGGAGGATACCTCTTCGGCGATCCTACGCTCAGCGCCAGCGACCGCCTGCTGCTGACCTTCAACGGCCGGCCGCAACGTTTGTACTGGCGCGGTGATTTCGACCCCCGACTGGCGTCCAATGTCGCGCAGGAAGCCTTGCAGCGGCTGGTGCCCGTCGACCGGGGTCAGCGGGTGTTTCATCCGCTGGGTTCGAATTTCGACAACAGGCTTCCGCAGCAGCTCGCCAATGGCACAGTTGTCTCAACGGGAATCACGGACTTGACCAGTTGGAACTCGAAGAACTTCATGGTCGGACCGCGAGCCTGGAATTCCGACGTTTCGTTCTTCAAGAACATTCGATTCACGGAGAAACTCAAGGCGCGGTTCACGGTCGATTTCTTCAATTTCTTCAATCATCCGATCGACGGGAATCCAAACACCACGACCGGGTTGCAGGACCTCAGTACGCAGGCGAACGAACCTCGGATCATTCAGTTCTCACTGCACCTCAGTTGGTAAACCGGAACAGAAAGAGGATCAGATGATGCACCGCAGGACTTTTCTGGAAACTAGTGCCCAGGCTGTGGCGGGCCTGAGCACGACATGCTTGCCAGCCGGCGGCCTGCTAGCGAAGGCGGCCACCGGATTACCTACGGAACTTTCACTCGATGGCGAATGGGAGTTCACATATACGCCCCCTTCGGCTGCAGCGGAGATGGATATTCCCGCATCGTCCGCCTTCGATACTCGAATCGAAGTGCCTGGTCACTGGGACGAGCAGTACGATCGCTTCAAGAACTCGAAATGGTGGGCCACTGCCAGCTCTGAGACCAGCATCGAACCGGTGAAATTCCTTTACGGCACGGGTTGGTATCGCAAGACAATCGACGTCCCGGCGGCCTGGAAGGAGTGCGCCGTCCTGCTGACAGTCGGCTGGGCTGTCGGGACAATTCACGTTTGGCTGAACGGGAAGAAAGCCGGAAGTTACGACTATAGCGTTTACACTCCCTATGAGCTGGATCTGACCGATCACGTGATCGCCGGCCAACCGAATGAGTTGATCATCGCGGTCGACAACACCGGTAACGTCGGCTTTGACTCGGCCGAAGGTGGTTATGGCAGCGGACGCGACCAGAGTGGCCGTAAGCGCTTCGCCGGGGGATGGGCCTACATCGGGCCCGCCGGCCAAGCCAGCGGGATCGCGCGGTCCGTGAGTTTGAAGATTTCGGGCGGTCCAGGCCGGATCTCGGACATCTACGTGAGACCTGGTGTCGACGCGAACGAGGCAGTATGCCAGGTGGAGCTGCAGGTCGCGAAATCAGGCCGGAAGCTCGGCAATTCCAAGTTACTTTGGGAGATCCAAGGCGATGGCAAGGTGCTGACGAGCGGTACGCTGAAAGTGCCGGACTTCGCCGGTCAGCACCGGCTTGAATGGCGCGCACGGGCTAGCGGCCTCAAGCCGTGGAGTCCCTCCGAGCCGAACCTGCATTGGATTCAGGTCCGTTGGATCGCGGCGGGTGTTACTCAGGACTCCCACCGCCAGCGCTTCGGCTTGCGGCGATGGACTTTCGAAGGCCGGAAGCTATATCTCAATGGAAAGCCGGTTTACCTAAGAGGGGCCTTCGGGGTTTTCTATTACCCCATCGAGTGCACCATCCCGGTCTCGAAACAATACTGGCTGCGGGTTCTCAGTCGAGCTAAACAGATCGGGATGAATTTCGTCAACTTCGCCGCCAGGGTTTGTCCCATTGAGATGATGGAGGCCGCTGACGAGTTGGGTGTCGTGTTGCAATGCGGTGACCACATGACCATCCTGCGGCCGTACCGTAGTTACTACCAGGAAGTGTGGACGCCGATTGTCCGTTGGACGCGCCGCTATCCCAGCATGAGTATCTACGGCTTCGGCGGTGAGCGCAATTACGACAACGGAATCATCGAGCAATACCAGAAGCAGCACGACCTGATTCGTTCCCTCCACCCCGAAGCGTTGGTGATGCCCCAGCAGGCGATCCGGGGCATCGACTATGCATTCGATCCGAAGGACAAGCAGTCGCTCACGCTGGAACCATTTCCCCACCATGCGGAACGGCTGGCCCGATATCGGTTGGCGTGTGAGCTGTATGGGCACTATTCCGGCCCCGCCTTCGGCTATAACTACTTCGGGACGCCGTGGCGAACAATGGAAAAACGTTTCGCCATCTACGACCGCCCCCTGTTTGCCCACGAGCTGTTTATGGGCATGACTTACCTGAATCCGGATAACCGGGACAAGTACACGGGCAGGATTCCACCCGACATGTACGACAAGCTAGGAAAGGATCTGGCTCAAGCCGGTCTCGGCGATCGCTGGCGGGTCTACTTCCACAACAGCTCGAGGCTCGCGAGCATTTGCCGAAAGTACTGCATCGAGAAGGTCAGGAAATGCGACGGGTTGGCCGGATTCGAGTTCCTGGGAATGACGGACCAGCACTTCATGCCGCATTACACGACGGGGATTCTGGACGAGTTCCTAGGACTCAAGCCCGGTGACACGCTGGAGAGCATCCGGCGTTACAACAGCGATGACGTGCTGCTTCTCGATTTCGCCGGTGACAGCATCAACCGGTCCTTTTGGGCCGGCGACGGCTTTGAAGCCGAAGTCTTATTGGCGTTGTATTCGGGAGGTGTATCTCAAGACACTTGCTTGCAGTGGAACTTGAAGGCCGGTGAAGTAGTCCTGCAAAAAGGTGAAGCGAGGGTCCCCAAGGCTCTTGTGGGATCGGTCACGAAGATTCACACAGTGCGTCTGGAATGGCCCGAGGTCAAGGCGACCACCAAACTCAACCTGGCGTTGCGGCTCACACATGCCGGCCGGGAAGTTTCCAACGACTGGGATTTCTGGGTATTTCCGAAAGTTGAACCGCCAACAGTCGAAGCGGCCGCCGATACCACATGTCTTGCGCTTCGCTCCCGTTACCCCTCACTGGCGCCGTTGGACGCCGTCCCGAATCCGAAACTGCGAATTGTCTCCAAGCTGGCTCAGGACGAACTGCGCCACTTGGAAGACGGCGGAGATGTCCTGTTGTTGGGGACCACACCGTTCCAGGTGAATTCCGCCTGGAAGTCATTCCGGCCGGGACTTGGTGGACGCTCCCAGCACGATGTTGGCTCGGTGATTCGCAAGCACGAAATCTTCGCGAGTCTGCCGCACGACGGCTGGGGAGACTGGCAATTCTATCCCCTTTTGGAGGGCGCCCCGCCAATACTACTTGACAGAATTCCGCTAGTCGGCTTCGCCCCTATTATCGAGATCATCAGCTCGGCGGCCGACGTGCGCAAGCAGGCGGCAGTCTTCGAAGCGCGCGTCGGGCATGGGCGGCTTCTAGTGTCCACCTGTAGAGTGAATCTTCAAAACCCGTCTTGTGTCGCTCTGCTGGATGCCGTGCTCGGCTACATGCGGAGCGACCGGTTTCAGCCTCGGCAGACAGTGGGGCTGGACGTGCTAAGATCGCTCCTCCAGAAAAGAGGATGAGATGAATCTTCGTATTGCCGCCCCGCTCGTCATGCTGGCTGTGCAGGTGGCGGCGCAGGAGCTTCCCGTCCGCGAGGTGCAAATCACCAGTTCGCGGGACGGCGTCCAACAATCTGCCCTCTTCTATGTTCCTCCCGGCTCAGAGCCCGGCGCAAAGAAGAATCCAGCACCGCTGTTGGTATGTCTCCACAGTTGGTCCACCAATTACAAGTCGGCCGAGTATACGGAGGAGATCCTCGAAGGCTGCCGGAATCGCGGGTGGGTCTTTTTATCGCCGGACTTCCGAGGTCCGAACAAACGCATGGAGGCATGTGCCTCTGATCTGGCGGTGCAGGATGTCATCGATGCGGTTCAGTACGCAAGGCAACATGCCAATGTGGATCCTCGGCGTATCTGGCTTGTGGGCGGCTCCGGAGGCGGGCACATGGCTCTCCTGATGGCGGGCAGAGCGCCCGGCCTGTGGTCGGCGGTCTCAGCCTGGGTTCCGATTACGGATCTGGCGGCGTGGTATCAATTCTGCAAGGAACAGAACTTCCACTATTGGGAAATGATGGAACTTTGCTGCGGTGGACCGCCGGGGAATCCGCCGGCGGACCGTGAATTCAAGCTCCGCTCGCCCCTCTTTCACTTGGAGAAAGCCAAGTTGGTGCCGATTGACATTGAAGTGGGCATCCACGACGGCCACAACGGTGCTGCGGTACCAATTAGTCATTCACTGTGGGCGTTCGATGCCCTGGCGCGAGCAAACGGGCAACCGGCCAGCGCCATCTCCGACGAGGAGATCCGGGTGATGACCAACGAAGAGCGAATTCCGGAGCACCTGACGCGGGAGAGGGAGGACGATAGCGGGAGAAAGCATCGTATCCTGTTCCGGCGCTCGGCAGGTCCGGCTCGTTTGACGATCTTCGATGGCGGTCATGTCCTTGACCCACAAGCCGCTCTTCGTTGGTTTGAGTCGCTTTCTTCCGGCGGTCCAGCAAGCATCGTTTGGCATCGACACGCGGTCAAGCTCGATTTCGGAAAACCAGTATGGTACCGGCTCAATACGAGTGAGTGGGTTTCCGGCACCGAAACGAACGTCACGCGGGAAGGCGTCAACAGAGTAACTGTTCGGAAGACTAAGGATGCGGTAGACGAAGAAGTTCGCGAAATTCGCGTTGACATTAGCCCACCAATCATCAAGCTCGTTGCCAAGCCGCCTCTCGATCAGGAAGGCGGCATTTACTTCGCCGGGCCGGACACGGTTTTCACGTTCGAAGTTTCTGACAAGGGTTCGGGTGTGGCCGGGGTTGAAATTTCGTCTGGCAACGACGAGTATGTCCTGTATCGCGGATCGCTCAAGTTGCCCCCTGGGTCACACGAACTCCGCTGCCGGGCTGTGGATATCGCCGGCAACCAGAGCGACGTCATTCGAGGTGAGTCACTGAGCGGCGGCGAAACAAACGTTATCCGGATCGAGGTCAAATAGCGCCCGGAAGGCCCGACGCGATCACACCCATTGAGCCCGCTCGGCGGGAGACAAAATGCCCGGGATTCACCTTGCACTTATCGACTGGATTACGCTTGCCGGCTATCTGGTGGGTATCGCCGTCGGCGTATGGTCCGAAAACCCCGCGGGATGCTTTATATGGGGCGCGATCACGGCCGTAACGGTTGTGGGCTGTTGAATGGTGCCGGGGGGCGGCAGTACTCGCGGCGACCGTCCACGCGGACGAGGACCGGCAGTTCCATCGCGCCGAGTCTGTGCGAGACCGCGCATGATGTTGCTTGACCATGCGCGACAACAAAGGGGTGCGGTTGCTGGCGTACGAAACGGGCCTGGTCAACCAGAGATTGCGGCTCCAGAATGAATACCTCATCACTGTGAATCGCATCTTCCGCTCGCGTCTTCTTTTCGCCGCTAGCCGCGATTTCTCACACGAGGTTTAGCAAAAAGCCGCCTTTCGTGGCATAACTGAGTTTCCACACAACAGTTAGCGCCAAGCGAAAGGCGGCCTTCAACTATGACACAGTGTACCCAAGCCAGCTTCGAGTTTGCAGAACATTTTTCACACCAGGTGGTGGCGC
>JAJFUV010000115.1 GCA_021372245.1 Terriglobales bacterium | reverse complement strand
TCTTTTCGTGAAGCAGTTCCCCGCCTACGACGCCGCGGTAGTGGAAAAGCTCAGCGATGCCGGAGCGGTGATGGCCGGCAAGACCGGCATGCACGAACTGGCTTACGGCATCACCAGCGACAATCCGCACTTCGGTTCCATCGCGAACCCGTGGAACACCGAATGCATCCCGGGAGGATCCAGCGGCGGTTCGGGTGCCGCGGTCGCCGGCGGCATGGTGGCCGCCGCCTTGGGCAGCGACACGGGCGGGAGCATACGCATCCCGGCCTCCTTCTGCGGGGTCGTGGGACTGAAACCGACCTTCGGCCGCGTAAGCCGTTACGGCGCGGTGCCGCTCGGCTACAGCCTGGACCACATGGGACCCCTGACGCGCACCGTGCGAGACGCGGCCCTGGTGCTGAATGCCATCGCCGGCTACGACCGTCGCGATCCATCGTCGAGCCGTGCCGCTGTCGAAGACTTCCTCCCCCCGGACGACGTAAGCCTCGACCCGGTGCGCATAGGACTACCGGAGAACTTCTACTTCGACCGCGTGGATGCGGAGGTACGCGAGGCCGTACATCACGCCGCGCGCCTGGCGGAGGCGGCCGGTGCGGAGATCGTCCCGATTCGCGTTCCCGACATCGAAGCCCTCAACGCCGTGGGCCGCATTATCTTGCTGTGCGAAGCCTCTGCAGTCTACGAGCCGTACATGGACCAGCGCGATCTGTTCGGCGCAGACGTGCTGGCGCTGCTTGACCAGGGCCGCCTCCTGAGAGCAACCGATTACATCAACGCGCAACGCATCCGGCGTTCGCTCACGCGTGAGTTCACGGCGCTTTGGGACAGGATCGATTGCCTTTTCACGCCCACCACGACGGTGCCCGCGCCCCGGATCGGCCAGACTACCATCAACATTGAAGGTGCGGACGAGGACGTGCGGCTTGCCGCGACCCGCAACGTACGGGCCATTAACCTCCTTGGCCTGCCGGCCGTGAGCATCCCCAGCGGTGTGCATTCGAGCGGCCTGCCCATGGGACTGCAGATCGTCGGCCGGGCGTTTCAGGAAAAGGCGCTGTTGAGCGTAGCTGCCGCCGTCGAAGACCGCCTCGGCGTGTTCCCCGTTCCAGGTACAATGTAGCGGTGAAACGCTTCCTCGGCATTCTTCTTCTCTGTTCGCTGGCCGCGGCTCAGGACAAGGCCATCACGCCCCGCCGCACCCTGCGCCTGTTCAACGGCAAGAACCTGGACAACTTTTACACCTATCTGAAACCGACCAAATACGAAGATCCCAAAAAGGTGTTCACGGTCCACGATGGCGTCATCCACATTTCGGGCGAGGAACTGGGCGCCGTCATTACGAAAGAGGCCTACCGCGACTACCATCTGATCGTCGAGTGGAAATGGGGAGGCAAAACGTGGCCGCCGCGCGAGAACAGAGCGCGCGACAGCGGGATCCTGGTGCATTCGGTCGGCGAGGACGGCGCCTATGGTGGCATCTGGCTGGAATCGATCGAATGTCAGGTCATCGAGGGCGGCTGCGGCGACATCATCCTGGTGAACGGCAAGAACAAGCCGTCGCTGACCGTCGAAACACGCGCGGGAGCGAACAAGGAGCTTTACTGGCACAAAGGCGGCACTCCGGTGACGAAAGACAGCGGCCGCTTCGATTGGTACGGACGAGACGAGGCCTGGCAGGACAAGCTGGGATTTCGCGGCCGTCAGGAAGTGGAGAAGCCCTTGGGCCAGTGGAATCGCTCGGAAGTGATCTGCGAAGGCGACTCGATCACGAACCTGGTGAATGGCGTCGTGGTCATGCACGGCACCAAGGCGTCCCACACAGCCGGCAAGATTCAGATCCAGTCCGAGTATGCCGAGATTCTTGTCCGCAAAGTGGAACTGCGCCCGTTAAAACGCCGCCGCTGAGTCTAGGACGGCGCGCCCGCCGCTGCCGCGGGATCGGCAACGCGGATCACTTCCCAGCCCAAGTCCGCGAAGGGAGCACAGTCGGTCAGCTCATCGGTCACAAGGACGTCGATGGCCGAAGCCGGGGCGACGCAGGCGAAAGAGACGGTCTCGAGCTTGGTGTGGTCGGCGAGCCCGATTACCTGCTGCGCCACGCTGATCATCGCCCGTTTCACGGCGGCGTCCTCGTCGGTCGGCTCCGTGAGGCCGCTCTTGCGGTCCAGTGCTCCCATGCCCAGGAACAGCTTGTCCACGCGGTAGCGGGAGATCTGGTCGATCGTCGTCTGTCCCACCAATTGGCGGTGCAGCGGATCCCATCGGCCTCCCAGCACAGTCAGCTCGATATTGGGCAACTCGGCCACGATGGTGGCGACTTCCAGACTGTTGGTCAGCACCTTGACGCGGCGCACACCCAGCGCCCGAGCCACCCCGATTGCCGTGGTCGCACCATCGATGATCAGCGAATCGCCGTCCTGAACCATCTCCGCCGCGCGGCGGCCCAGCGCATCTTTCAATTCAGTAGACTGCGCCAAGCGCTTGTCGTAGGACACCGCCGGCGTTGTGTGACGTAGCGCGCCGCCGTGCGTCTTGCGAATCTGGCCGCGGCTTTCGAGTTCGCGCAAGTCGCGCCGGACCGTGTCTTCGCTCACGTCGAAGCGGCCAGCAAGGTCCGTCACGGCTGCCCTGTGCTCCTGCTCGAGGATCTGCAGGATGCGCGCGCGGCGTTCATCGGTGAAAAGACGATGGTTGCCCCTATTCATCGGCGTTTCGCTTTCCGAGGGCGTGTGCGCCTCGTTGCCGTGAATGAAGTGTTTCTTCGCCTTTCCAGGCGCTCTGGGCATGGTCCATCATAACCCTTCTCCTGGGCCGCCGCACCTCGTCTAGCGGAAGTAATCCGCCAATGGTCCGTGAGGTCACACCGGGGTGCGATGGCGCAAGCAGTATTCTATTCGAGTTTGCATCATTTTGCAAGTATCTGCATGATTATGCTTGACGGACATGGTGTCCTGTGCTAGATTTGGCATATCCCAGCAGGTGGGGACAGTGCGAGGACTGTTTGACGGGGTCGATCTTGAAGAAAACCGCACGCCCCGGCATCTGGCCTGGGTAAGAGATGCGGGTTCAGCGCCCGCAAGATCGCGGAGAAGGCCGCAATGACAATTAGAGAAGATAAAAGGAAGCATTGGGTCCTCTGGGTCCTGCTATTGTCCTTGGTGATTGGCGGGTCCGCCCCGCTTTACGCCCAGGCATTCACAGCCACCCTGGAAGGACTAATCTCTGACGCCTCGGGGGCCGTTGTTCCCAAGGCGACAATCAAGTTAACCAACGAAGCGACCAACGTTACTCAAACAAAGGTTTCCGACGAGCGGGGCCGCTACATTTTCACGTTCCTGCCGCCGGCCAGTTACAAACTTGAAGTGGAAATGACCGGTTTCCAGAAGTTCGTCCGCTCCGGCATGGTGCTGCAGGTGCAGCAGGCCGCAAGGGTAGACGTTACTCTCACTCCCGGTGAAGTGGCCACTCAAGTGGAAGTCACCGGGGAAGCCCCCCGCCTGGACGCTGTCAACGCAACCCTGGGCCGGGTGGTGAGCAATAACGCGATTCTGGATATGCCGGTAGGCCGCAATCCTCTGGCCCTGACCACCCTGACGCCCGGCGTAGTGGGTGTCGGCGGCAATCCCAGCGGCGACGTCAACTTCGTTTCGAACGGGGCTCGCAACTCCCAATCGGACGTGCTGATTGACGGCGTCAGCGTTACCAACCAGGAACACAACTCCGGTATCACGGTGATCAGTTTCACCCCCCGTGTCGAAGCAGTCCAGGAGTTCAAAGTTCAGACCAACAGTTTCAGCGCGGAGTATGGCATGACGGGCAGCACCGTCATCAACATGGTTACGCGCTCGGGCGGCAACGACCTTCATGGCAGCCTGTTTGAATTTCACAATGACAACAAGCTGAATTCAAACAACTATTTCTCCAACGCAGCCGGCAGGAAGATCGCCAAGTTCCGCACGAATCAATTCGGCGGCGCCGTCGGCGGCCCGGTTTACATCCCGAAGGTCTATGACGGCCGCAACCGCACCTTCTTCTTCTTCCACCACGAGAAGATCCGTTCGCCCGGCGGCGCCGAGGAGAAGGACACCGTGCCGACCGTGCTCGAGAAGAACGGCGATTTCAGCCAGACCTTCAACAGCGCGGGTCAGGCAATCCAGATCTTCGACCCGAACTCGGTGCACCAGGATGCTGACGGCAAATGGGTCCGCGATCCGTTTGCGGGCAATATCGTTCCGAAGGGGACCTGGAGTCCGGTGGCGACGAAGGCCCTGGCGTTTTACCCGAACCCCAACCTGCCCGGACAGACAGCCGCACACATCGGAAACTTCTTCATGCAGGGTTCCAGTCACTACTCCTGGTACCAGCAGAACGTGAAAGCGGACCACAACTTCAGCCCGAACCAGAGGTTGTCGGTCCGCTACAGCCGCGAGGTAGGAACCAGCGGTAATAACAACAACATGTGGGGCGAAGGCAACTACATGGTGCCCAGCAACTACAACCAAGGCATCGCCCGTCCCCAGAATGGCGTGGTCGACTACACCCACATCCTCACCCCTACTACGATCCTCAGTCTCCGTGCCGGCATAGCCAGGTTGTATGCCGATTCGGGCCGCATCGATCATCCGGGTACCGGCTTTGACGAAAAGACCCTCGGATTCACGGGCCCGCTCGACGTGCAGCAGGCGCCCGCTTTTTATCCTGAAGGCTACACGATGCTGGGTCCCAGCCAGTGGCAGCACATCCGCCGCGCCGAAACGAACACTCACTTCATCGGCAGCGTGACCAGAGTGTCGGGCATCCACTCTTTCAAAGCCGGCGGCGAAGCGAGAGTCCTCATGTTGAATTACGGCCAACCCGGATTCAACGCCATGGGGATCTACTTCAACCGCAGCCAGACCATGCAGTACCCGCTGAGTGGGAACTCTCTGCAGGGCAACGGGCTGGCCTCTTTCATGACTGGTTGGATAGGTAGCGGAAGCCAGGGTACCGACGCATACACGGCCGTGGCCTCGCACACGTACGCATTCTATGCCAACGACGACATCCGGCTTACTCCGCGTTTGACGGTGAGCCTGGGCCTGCGTTGGGAACTGCCCCGGCCGGCCACGGAGCGATTCAACCGCTTCGACTATATCGACCTCAACATGAAGTCTCCCCTGAACGTACCCGGCTATCCGAATCTGAAGGGCGGGTATGTTTACACGGACGCCAACAACCGCACGTCCTATGACGCGGACACCCGTGATATCGCGCCGCGTGTGGGCTTTGCCTACCAGTTCGCCAGCCACATGGTGCTGCGCGGCGGCTACGGCCTCTATTACGGGATTCCGAGCTACCAGAATACGGCGGAGCTGGCCGATGGATACGTCACCGGCACGTCAATTACACCATCGTTGGACGGCGGCGTGCATGCGTTCCGCACCCTGGCCGACCCCTTCGGCAGCAGCGGTCCGCTGAAGCCCGTGGGCAGCAGCGTCGGCGCGTTGTTCGACGTCGGCAACGTCATCTATGGGCCGGTCCGCGATTGGGGTCGCGCGCCGCGGTATCAACAGTGGAGCATGTCAATCCAGCGCGAGCTGCCCGCCAATTCCGTGGTTGAGTTGGTTTACACCGGCAGCAAGGGTACGCACCTCGGCTTTGGAAACATGCGCCGGCAGCCCGACTACATGAGCTCGGCGCAGGCCCTCAGCCTCGGCAACGATCTCTACACCATGGTAAGTAATCCGTTCTACGGCTACATCACCGATCCCAACTCGGCGTTGAGCCAGCCTCAGGTGACGCGGCAGACGTTGTTGCGGCCTTATCCGCAATATGCCGCCATTGCCGGGCGCCCCGGCCCGCCGATTGGTAACTCGGTCTACCACGCCGGACAGATCAAGTTCTCCAAGCGCATGACGCATGGGTTATCCATGACCGCTCATTACACTTGGTCGAAGATGATCAACGACAGCGAGAGCGCCGACGATCCCAACCTCGATTGGCTGTACTCGGCGGCCGGCGGCCGTCCGCGTCCCCAGGTTTGGGATAATCTGCGCCTGGAACGTGCCGTATCGCTGTTCGACATCAATCACCGTTTCGTCGCTGACTTCAACTATGTACTCCCCTTCGGCCGCCGCAGCTCTATCGGCAGTGGCATGAACAAGATCCTGGACGGCTTCGTCGGAGGCTGGCAGGTGAACGGCATCCTGACCGAGCAGACTGGTCAGCCGTTGGTTCCGACCCTCGCTGGCGCAAAGACCATCGAGGCCGGAGCTACCCAGCGGCCAAATCTCCTCTCGGATCCCAGCATGCCCGGGTCGGCGGGTGACAAACTCAACAAATACCTGAATGCGGCCGCTTTCTCCAGGCCGGGAACGTATGCCTGGGGCACCGCGCCGCGTACGCTGACCAGCGTCCGGGCTCCCGGGTTGCATAACCTCAACATGTCTCTGTTCAAGCATTTCTACCTGAATGAGAAGGGAGATCGCTACTTCGAACTGCGCGGTGAGGCTGGCAACTTCACCAACACCGTGCGTTTCGGCATCCCGAACTCGCAGGTTGGTTCGTCCGGATTCGGTGTCATCTCGGGAACGGCTTCGGGCCATGGACCGAGAAGCATCACGTTGGGTGCCAAGCTGTATTTCTAGGGGAAATGCAAAAGCGAAAGCCCCGGTTTTCTCAAAGAGAAAACCGGGGCTCTTTCTTTGAGAACCAAGATCACTCGCCGGCCAAACAGCTAAATGATTGTAGGGTTGCGGCATGTCGGTAGGTGTCCCATGGACGCGACGCCAATCGACACCAATACTGGGGCGAGCTGCGCACTGGACCACCGAATAAAAGACTCGCTTAGCTACATCAAGGTGAATCTTGACGATCCGCCGACAACGACTGCCGTAGCAGCGACAGTTCATTTGTCACCTTCCCGATTTGCACACTTGTTCAAGACGGAGATGGGATTCGGCATAGCTGCTTACATCAAGTCACTACGACTGGCTAAGGCAGCAAGTCTTCTTCGAAGCACAGATAGAAGCATAAAGGACATCGCGCTCAGTTTGCACTATGATCAAAGTCATTTTACACGCGATTTCCGGCGTGAATATGGAACGCCACCGTCTAAGTATCGGGACACATCGTCGCATCACGCTGTTGTGTCCAATTCACGCTGAACAGCCCTCTGCCCCGTTTCTGCAGCATTAACAGGACCTCAACAAAAGCACATTTGGCCAACACTTTGTTATTGCCGTATTTCTACGCTGGCCCGTACAATATCCCTAGATTGCGTTATGAGTTTGTTGAAGACAACGAATGCGTGAGTCGCGATAAGGCCCATAACCTCTTGACCCGTCGGCACGATGAATTGTTGTCGTCGGTCACCTTTATGGACTTCCGATTGCATTCTGCTCTGTTTTCACACTCTTGATGATTAAGCAAACCAACAATTGGAGGATATATATGGGAACGATGTTGCGTGTTGCGGCTACCGCGCTGTTGCTGGCGGCCAGCCCATGTTCGTTGCTTTTCCCTGCCTGCAAAGCCGCAAAAGACTGGTCGCATCGGGTTGGGGTAGATCAATGGACAGGAGAGAGCTCATGGAATCTGCAAGTGATCGTGGACGGCATGCTTCACGACGAAGGCAGCGTGAGTGTCGACGGACACATGAGCGAGGCGTACACGGACTGCGACTGCGTTGAGAAAAGTAGTCGTGCATTAGCGGCCGACACCGTGGAGTTGATTTCCAATTCCTCGCCGGACCCCTCGGGGGAGCGGTGTTACTACTCCCTTGAGTGGACTTTCTCTGGCCCATTCCAGTACTTGGGCACTTGTCTCTCGGGTTCATGCCAGTCAAATGGAAAGCAAGAAATGCTCTGGCAAGGAAGCGACTGGTACGGTAGCTACAGCACTTGGGACTACTTTTGGCAGTGACGGTAGCCCGTCGATTAGCTGAACAACAGGAGATTGAGATGAAAGGCACAATGATTGGATATCTGTTTTTGTCGATAGTGTTCTCTGCCTTTGCTCAGACACCATGTAACCTCACGACAACCAAGGGCCAACTGGGGGATGGGCGGGCAACGTTAACGATCAAGAACAATTGCATCGTTCCATTAACGGCATTCGCCGTCACGAGTTCTTCCGTGATAGGCTCCCGTAGATCGGCTTCGCGAATGTATCGCGACTTTGCCATGACGCCGATGCAACCGGCGATAGCCCCAGGGGGACAAAAGGTGCTGGTGTTTGGAATCAAAGGTTCTGCCATGGTGCGGGCAGAATTGCGCGCGGGAATTTTCGAAAACGGAACGGTGTTTGGTGATCCGGACTGGGTACAGATGCTCCTGCGACGAAGGGCGTATTACGTTGAGACGATTGACGCCGCACTGAAAGTGCTTCAACAGCCGCTTGCGCAAGACGGATCGCGAGAGGTACTAGTCCAGCGGCTTGTAACATTGCGAGATGCTCTGTTGCTGGAAAGTCGGCCGTCGTCCGGAGACGGGTCCGAGCCTCCGATGGAACTCACACCGCAAATACGCGAGTTGTTTGTGGAGGAGACCGCGCCTCTCAAAGCCGCGAACCTTCGATTTGTTTCCGCGCATGATCGTGGAGAATGCACCAGACAGGTGTTCACGATGCTTGTTCGGAATATTACACAAGTGACAACACGTCGAGACGGATCGCCAATGATACTATCTGACCTTGTGAATGACCTGGTGAGCATCTTGAACGGGAGGCGGTTAGGTGTGCTGAAGTCCCATCCGGCAATGCCGGTCCTATAGACGTGCAACCGCAACCGTTGCCCCGTCTTGAGGCTGGGAGGTCACCAAAATATGGTGCAGTTCACAAGAGAGCCATATCCTCCCAAGCCTATGGTCCGAGACGCGTTCAAGTAGGCGCCAAGCTGTACTTCTAGCCGATTAGCAGTCTGTCTGTCGTCCAAAACGCCCTCTCCTGCCGTAGGGAGGAGAGGGCGTTCTTGTGTTTGGGTAAGTAGTTTTCCGCTTGTACACACATTTCAACTGGTTTAAACTAGTTGACGTGGAGACAGTAGGTTCCTTTGAGGCGAAGACTCATCTATCCGCGCTGCTTGAACGCGTAGCCAAGGGTGCGAGAATCACGATAACCAAGCACGGCGTCCCCATTGCAATGCTGGTGCCCACCGCGGATTCCGGCAGGCGCGATCGCGAGGGAGTGATCCTGCAACTCGAAGAATTTGGCAGGGGCCGCATGCTCAAGGGGACAAGTATCCGTGGATTGATCGAACAAGGACGGCGGTTTTGACCAGGTTTGTGCTGGACGCTTCCGTCGCACTGAGTTGGTGTTTCGACGACGAAGACGACGCGTACGGGCGCAGGGTGCTCGGGATGTTGCGCATGACTGATGCGATTGTCCCGGCTATCTGGCGGCTCGAAGTCGCCAATGCGGTGCTCGTTGCTGAGAGGCGACGTCGGCTGAATTCCGTCGATGCCTCACGTTTTCTGACGCTGCTCGAAGATCTCAATATCGGCGTAGATTCAGGCACGTCCGTGCACGCCTTCAATAACACCCTCCAACTTGCCCGCCGCTATCGTCTGTCTGCCTATGATGCGGCCTACCTGGAATTGGCCTTGCGCGAAGCCCTGCCCATAGCCACATTGGACGAGGATTTGCGGTACGCCGCGCGCAAACTCGGGGTGGATCGAATATAGGCTCAGCTATGGCGCCGGGAACATCGCGACTGACCTTTCCGCTTTCCGCACTCGCAATTCCGCCTACACAATCCCCGCGTGGTAGCTCTGCAGCGAACGGCAGGATGAGGCTCCGCCGTTCTGGCGGTGGGCTGCGATGCCCTTGGCCGCGGCCATGGCTCCGGCCAGCGTAGTGATGTAGTGCAGCTTGTACTTGATGGCGTTCTTGCGGATGTAGGAGTCGTCCAACTCGCTCTCTTTGCCCGCCGGTGTGTTGACGATCAACTGAATCTGGCGGTCCCGGATCAAGTCCACGATGTTCGGTTGGCCTTCCTGGAGCTTGTTCACGGGCGTCGCGACGATGCCGCGCTCGGCGAGCCACGCGGCCGTGCCCTTGGTGGCCAGAATCCGGAACCCGAGATCCGCAAACTGGCGCGCTACTTCCAGCAAGCCACCGCGGTCGCGCCGGGCCACCGTAATCAGCACCGTCCCTTCGAGCGGCAGAGCCGATTGCGTTGCTTCCTGAGCCTTGAAGAAGGCTTCACCGGGCGATGAGGCCAGGCCCAGGACTTCACCCGTCGAGCGCATTTCCGGCCCGAGCAGCGGGTCCACTTCCGGCATCATGTTGAACGGGAAGACCGCTTCCTTCACGCCGTAGTGCGGGATCGTCCGGTGCTTCAGGCCGCAGCCTGCGAGTTTCCGCCCCAGCATGATCTGCGTGGCCACGCGCGCCATCTGGATGTTGCAAACCTTCGAAACCAGCGGCACCGTGCGCGATGCGCGCGGGTTGGCTTCGAGCACGTACACCTTGTCGTTGGCGATGGCGTACTGCATGTTCATCAAGCCCACTACACCTAACTCCAGCGCGATGCGCCGCGTGTACTCTTCGATCGCCTCCAGGTGCTTCGCCGGAATCGAAACCGGCGGAATCACGCACGCCGAATCGCCCGAGTGTACGCCCGCGTACTCAATGTGCTCCATCACCGCCGGGAGGAAAACCTCCGTCCCGTCGCAGATGGCGTCCGCCTCAGACTCGATGGCGTTCTCCAGGAACTTGTCGATCAGAATGGGCCGCTCGGGGGTGACGTTCACCGCCGCGGCCATATAACGGCGCAGCATGTCTTCGTCGTGCACCACCTCCATGCCGCGGCCGCCCAGCACGTAGGAGGGCCGCACCATGAGCGGATAGCCGATGCGTCCGGCCGCCGCGATGGCCTGTTCCACGCTGACGGCCATTTCCGACTCCGGCATCGGAATCCCCATACGGTCCATCATTTTACGGAACCGGTCGCGGTCCTCCGCCAGGTCGATGGTGTCCGGAGAAGTGCCCAGGATCTTGACGCCCGCCGCGGCCAGGCTGTTTGCCAGGTTCAACGGCGTCTGGCCGCCGAACTGCACGATCACGCCCCGCGGTTTCTCTTTCTCGTAGATGCTGAGAACATCTTCCAGGGTGAGCGGTTCGAAGTAGAGCTTGTCGGAGGTGTCGTAATCGGTCGATACGGTCTCCGGGTTGCAGTTCACCATGATCGACTCGTAGCCCGCGTCGCGGATAGCGAAGGCCGCGTGCACGCAGCAGTAGTCGAATTCGATGCCCTGTCCGATGCGGTTGGGACCGCCTCCCAGCACCATCACCTTGGGCTTACCCGTGCTGGCGACGCTGTGGTCCGGCGCATTGTACGTGGAGTAGTAATATGCGGCGTTCTCGACGCCGCTCACCGGCACCGGCTCCCAGGCTTCCACCACGCCAAGCTTCTTCCTCTGCTCGCGGATTTCGCTTTCTTTGACCTCGAGCAGCTTGGCCAGATAGCGGTCCGCGAAGCCGTCCTTCTTGGCCCGGGTCAACAGCTCGTCCGGAAGCGCCTGCCCGCGATAGCGCAGGATTTCCTCTTCGAGCTCGACCAGCTCCTTCATTTGCTGGATGAACCAGGCCTTGATATAAGTCTTCTTCGCCAGCATGTCGACAGAGGCGCCCTTGCGCAGCGCCTCGTACATGATGAACTGGCGTTCGCTGGTGGGCTGTTCCAACAGAGCCAGCAGTTCGTCCAGCGACTTCAGGTTGAAGTCCTTGGCGAAGCCGAATCCGTAGCGCCCGGTTTCGAGCGACCGGATGGCCTTCTGCAGGGCCTCCTTGTAATTCTTGCCGATGCTCATCACTTCGCCGACGGCGCGCATCTGTGTGCCCAGCACGTCCTTCGCACCGCGGAACTTCTCGAAAGCCCAGCGGGCGAACTTCACGACGACGTAGTCGCCCGAAGGCGTGTACTTTTCCAGCGTGCCGTCGCGCCAGTAAGGGATCTCGTCCAGGGTGAGGCCAGCCGCGAGCTGTGAGGAGATGCGGGCGATGGGGAAGCCGGTGGCCTTCGACGCGAGTGCGGAAGACCGCGAAGTGCGCGGATTGATCTCGATCACCACCACGCGCCCGGTCTTCGGATCGTGCGCGAATTGGATGTTGGTGCCGCCGATCACCTGGATGGCTTCGACAATCTTGTAGGACATCTCCTGGAGCCGCCGCTGCAGGTCCGTGGAGATGGTGAGCATGGGCGCGGTGCAGAAGGAATCGCCCGTGTGCACGCCCATGGCGTCGACGTTCTCGATGAAGCAGACGGTGATCATCTGGTTCTTCGCGTCGCGCACTACTTCCAGTTCCAGTTCCTCCCAACCCAGCACGGATTCCTCGACCAGAACCTGGCCCACCAGGCTGGCGGAGAGTCCGCGGCTCGCCACCACGCGAAGCTCCTCGGCGTCCCACACCAGGCCGCCGCCCGTGCCGCCCATGGTGTAGGCGGGGCGGATCACGACGGGATAGCCGAGATCGTCCGCGATTTTCAGCGATTCCTCTACCGAGTAAGCCGGCGCGCTTCTCGGCATGTCGATGCCGAGACGGTTCATCGTTTCCTTGAACGCGACCCGGTCTTCGCCGCGTTCGATGGCGTCCACTTGAACGCCGATGACCCGCACGCCGTACTTGTCGAGGACCCCGGCGCGCGCCAGCTCGGAACAGAGATTCAGACCGGATTGGCCGCCCAAGTTGGGCAGCAGCGCATCGGGGCGCTCCTTCTCGATGATGTTGGTCAGGCTGGCGAGATTCAACGGTTCGATGTAGGTGACGTCCGCCATGCCCGGATCGGTCATGATGGTGGCGGGATTCGAGTTCACCAGAACAATCTTGTAGCCCACCGCACGCAGCGCCTTGCAGGCTTGTGTGCCGGAGTAATCGAACTCACAGGCCTGTCCGATGACGATGGGTCCGGAGCCGATGATTAGCACTTTTTCGATGTCGTTTCTCTTGGGCATAGGTAATACGTCCCGGCACACCGGGCAAATTGTAATTATGTCGCATTAGGCCTATCGCCCGCTTTACCGGTGCCGAAGCACGATATACTGCCTCTCATGCTGGGCCGTCTTTCTACCTCCGTGGTTCTGCTCTGCGCGGTTTCCGCCGCGCTTCAGGCGCAGCCCAGCCGTCTGGCTGCCCCTTCAACGAACGAGTACGCAGTCGAAGCCGACGTCCGCTTCGCGCAAGCTGGAGAAGCCGTGCGTCTCGAAGCGGGCGGAACGCTCGAAGCCGTGCCGGATGCGGCGGACTCCAGGATAGCGCTACGGTTGCTGCGCGACGGCAAAGCGCTTGTTGCGGAGACGGAGCTGCTGAAACCTGTCCCGCACAAGGATTGGGGCGCGGGCGTCTACGAAGAAATCGAACGCGAGGCCCGTGCCATGCCGGGCTGGCGTGGGCGCTGGTTCACGGTCCGAGCGGAGGTTTCCCGGCAAAGCGTGTGGTACTGGTTTGACGGCCGCGCCATCGGGGCGGTGCCGCGGACTGGAGCCGCCGGGGAGATCCTTTTGCACCTGCCTGCTGGCGCCGATTCGCGCGCTTTCCGAGTGACCGAAGCACGGTCCACGCCTGGCGGCTATCAACCGGTGGACCTCGCCGGCTACGGGAACATTCCAAACGACGCGGCCCAAGCTGCCCGGCTCAGTGCCGGCGGCGTGCCCTTCCATTTAAGCAGCGCGGCGATCGATGTCTCGCAAGCGGGCTTGCGCATTCGGAAGAAGCCCACCGGTCCGGGAAGCCTTTACCAGAAACAGTTCAACAGCATCAGCGCCATGGACGGCGATCCGGTGACCATCTTGCTGCGCGTGCCGAAGCATTACTACCGCCGCGCGTGGCTGCTGGCTTCCGCAAGCGACGACGCGGACTTGAGTCCGAAGCTCACCGTGCGCTTGGCGCGATACCGGGGTGCGAACGGTTCGTTCTTCGCCGATTCCGTAGTCGCAGTCCCAAGGTTCTCAGAGAAGATTCGCCCCGGCTTACCGCCGTCGATTGCATCCAAATCCGGGCGCCTGTGGCTCGTCGAGGTTCCTCTGCACTCGGGCGCCCTTCAGGACGTGCTAGCGGCCGATGTTCTGAAGGCGCAAGGCAATCCGAGCGAAGTGCTCAAGCTGGACGCCGATGTCCCCTGGCTGGATATCGAACTCACCCGGGAATTGCGTGCGGACCTGAATTGCATGCTGCCGCTCGGCCCCAAAAGCGGCGTGCGCATCCACGCTGTAACCCTCGAAGAGTCTCCAGTACGCATGGTGGCGACCTCGTCCACGTTGGGCCACCTGTTCCTGCCCGAGGAGACCCCGCGGTTCGATCTGTACTTGGAAAACGTCACCGGCACATCGCAAACCGTCACCGCCGTCTTTCAAGCGCGAGGCCCCGGCGGGGCCGGCACTCCACAGCGGAAGATCATCGTGCTGCGCCCCGGAGAGAATCGGACGCAGCCGGTCACGTTGCCCAAGGCCGGGCTGGGCAAATTCGACGTCGTGTTCCGGCTGACGGATGCGCGCGGAGCCACGCTCGTCGAGCGCTCTACCACTTACGCGGTCCTGCCGCCGGATACGCGCAAGGCCGAGCGCGACTCGCCCTTCGGCATGTGGAGCTGGGGTGGCGGGCATCTCACGCCTCCTAATGAGGTTGAGGCGGCGCTCATGCGCCGGGCCGGGGCGCGCCACACCCTCGGCGCTGGATACCCGTCCAAACGCCAATATGGAATCGGGACCGGCACCGATATCGTCACCGGGATCTTCTACACCTCCCAACCCCTTACCGGCGAACCGGAGGCCGCTGCGAGGGAAATGATTGAAAAGATGAAGACGCGCGGCTCCGATCCGCTCTACTGGCAGATTTATTGGGAGGACCGTATTTCGGATCGCCACCACTGGTACTTCCCGCCGGCACTGACCGGCCGTCCGCGCCTTGAATTGAACGATGCCGAGCAGGCCCGCTTGAAGGCGTACTGGGACCGAGCCATGGCCTACGCGAAGCTCTCCAGGACGGCGCTGCCGGAGGAAAAGCTGGCGCTGGGCGCCTGGCCCAACTTCACCGAGGAATTCCTCCGCCGCGGTTTTCCGGTGAAACTGCTCGACACGTTGAGCCTGGAAGTCGGTGGCTACCGCATGCAGCCCGAACGCCCGCCAGACATCGACGACGTGAACGCCCTGTACTTCATCCAGGAGTGGAAAAAACTGTACGGGTATCAGAACCTCGACACCATCATGGTCGAGTCGCTGTTCCACGGTACCGCGCCCGGCTACATGAGCGAACGCGATCAGGCAAACTACTATGTCCGCGACATGCTCCTGGGCCTTGCCTACGGCGTGAAGCTGTTCGGCATGAGCGCCATGATCACCGACGTCGCCAATGATTATTACCGCAGCGGCTGGGGTTCGGTAGGCCTATGCCACCGCGCGCCCGAGCCGAGTCCCAAAGCATCCTATGTCGCCTACGCGACCATGACCAGCGTGCTCGACCGCGCCCGGTACGCGGGCCGCGTTAATACCGGATCCACCAGCGTTTACGCGCTCCAATTCATTGCAGGCGACGGC
This sequence comes from Terriglobales bacterium, assembly GCA_021372245.1. Lineage (GTDB taxonomy): Bacteria > Acidobacteriota > Terriglobia > Bryobacterales > Bryobacteraceae > JAJFUV01. Next base: position 9,161 of record JAJFUV010000115.1, on the reverse strand, counting down.
GAAAACGTCTACCCCATGTGGACCACGCGCGGCCGGCGCAAGGCTGCGCTGGCCCTGGAGGGCGGAAGCGGCGGCGCGGTGATCGACGCGATGGGCCGTTGGGTGGAGTTGGATGCGCGCGGCATCATGCTGAGCGAATCGCCGGTCTATCTGAAGACGAAAGCCCGCCTCGTGCGGCTGTCAGCCGGCGCGCCGGCCTACGAAGAGCGACCGCCTGCTAATTCGATTGCCGTGGATGCGCTGGACGGCTTGTCGCGCTGGCAGCCGCGCGCGGGGCGCGATGAATTGCTCGAAGAAGGGAACCCGCGCTATCCGCGCCGCCCCGGTGCGTTCAGCTTCAAGGCAACTGCCGATCCCGCGCGCGGCACCGTGGTCGAAGTGAGTGGCGCCACGGCACCGGGCAGTCCGCTGCTACCCACGTACGGCGTTCTCGAACTGCGCCAGACTTCGCCGCTCAGAGGCCAGCCGCAGCGCCTCGGATTGTGGGTGAAGGGCAACTCTGGGTGGGGCCGCATCACGTTCGAGTTGACCGATGCCAAGGGCGAGCGCTGGACCGGCGCGGGCGGCTCGGAGGACTCCTACGGACACGGCTTCATCAATTTCGACGACTGGCGCTGGGTGGAAGTGGACATCCCCGGCCAGTTCCGCCCCGACTATCCCTGGCCGCACAACGGCAACTGGACCGCGCGCGGCGGCGACTCCATCGTCGACTATCCGCTCTCGCTCAGCGCGGTGATCGTGGAACTGCGCGACCACGTCGTCTATGTGAATGAGCTGGTTCCGGTACGCGACAATCGCATACGCCTGAGCGGCCTTCGAGCTATTTACTGATGAACTGCTGGGAGATCCTACTGCCCGATTCTCAGGCCCATGGTGAACAGGTGCGTGCGGAAGCCTTCGTACGCATAGAAGGTCTCCGCCAGCCCGTAGTAACGCCATTCGGCGAACCAGGCCACCAGCTTGTGTACCGGAATCGAGAACCGGCCTATCGGTTCGTAGTAGTTCGTTGGGCGCGTCCCGCTCGAAATGTAGAATGAGCCGCCGACGCTGATCTTGGGCTTGGCGCCGTTCATTTCGGGAAGATTGAAGTCCACCAGCGACGTCGCGCTGTGCGCGTTGTCGCGGTAGAAAGAGCGCGTGCGCGTGAACGTCTGCGGGATCAGGTAGGTGATGTCGGACCGCAGCGTCGAGCGCGTGTACTCGCCCAGCACACCGAGCCATTTCCCACCCGCCGGCGTCCAGTAAAGCGATAGCGAATTCGCGCGCGAGCGGAAATCGTAGTTCACCGTCGGTGCGGGGTTCTGGTTGTCGAGGAGTGAGAAGCTCGCGGACATCTGCAACGCCGTGTGGACCTGGTAGCGCGCCCTCGCCGTCATTCTGGTGTAGTCCTGCAGACTGGTTCGGAAATAGGTGCGATCGCCGCTGGCCTTTTCGAAGTCGGTGGTGAACGACAATTTCGACGTCGGCCGGAAATAGGCGCCGGCGAGTCCGACGTGCCGCCGCAACTCGGCAGCCTGCAAACCTTGAACGTAACTCAACACCGGGGGCGTATATTGCGCGTCGCCCCACACATACCGGTGTCCGCCACGCAAGGTGAACTTCCTGGTCACGTCGAACAGGACATCCACTTGTTGCTGGTTGTAGTTGTATATCAGCCGGTCCGCCGCGCCGAGTCCCAATGTCGCACCGTTGGTTGTCGATGCCGGTGTTAAGAGAACCATCTCCGCCAGCGCGACCGAACTGGCGTTGTGGAAGCGGTCCGTCATCCAGCTCTCCAGGATGCGCAGCCGGCGGAGCGGTTTCAGCTCGATCCCGGCGCTACCGGACGTGTGGGGCTGCTTGGCCAGCGCGGCAAAAGCATCGGTCTGGCCGGTGTAGAGCTGCAACGCGCTGAGGATTACGAACTGCCCGGCCGCGTTGTCGGCATAGTGGGAATTCGTGTTGAGGCGGCTGTAAAGAAACTGCCCTGACAGGTTCACCCAGTTCGCCGGACTGGCCGTGGCCAGGACTTTGCTGTAAATGCCGTCGCCGCGGATGCCGTAGATCTGATCCAGCGCCGTGAGGGACTGTGTGTTCCCCAGGACTGGCGTCAGCCGGTTGCCGTAGGTGAACTGTGAGTTCGTTGCGTGCTGGTCGTCCTTGAACGTCTGCCCGCCCTGTTCGAGCGTCACATGGAAGCGGTTGAACTCCATGCGCACGCCGCCGCGGAATTCGTCCGACTTGTCGCCCAGGAAGTTTCGGACAGGATATTCGTTCGAATCCATGACGAAATCCGTCAGACCCGAGCCGGAACCGGCGTTGCGAGTGTAGCCCAGGTACGGGATGACGCGGGCGCCGGGGAAAAGGTCGAGCTGCAGATCGACGTAGCGGCGGGCGGTGTCAAAGGAATGCTGGTTAACCAGGACGCCGCTCGAAATGAACGGATTGGCGTACGACGGAAGGAAATTGAAGTACGCCATGTTGCGGTAGTCGGCGGTCAAGCGGTAACTCTTCTCGCGCGACACATCCACGCGGGCGGTGTTGTAGGGATCGCCGCCCCAGCCATGGAGCAGCACGTTCATCCGGTCGAACACCTTGTGTGTGGAATTCTGAACGGTGAAGTCCGCGTTGAGCAGTTTCGGCCCTTCGCCGAGGTTCACCACGCTGCGGTAAGCGTTGAAGTTGCCGGCCACGTCCGTGCGCCAGCGGTAGCCGAATTCGACGCTCCCGCTGAGCCACTGTTCTGCGGTAGGCGCGGCCGCTTCGGCCTGCTGCGCGGCGGGAGCTTCCTTCTTCTCCTCGTGCTGCTTCTCTTCCGCCTTCGGCGCAGTCTGCTGCGGGGCCACCGGAGGCGTGGCGGCCTGCTGTGCCAGAAGCGCTGTGCCCACGAATGCTGTCAGGAAGAATTTCATCGCAGTAACGTCCGGCTCACGTTCGATCCGTGCACCTTGATGTGGCACGTGGTGCAGTTGCGGTAACGCGCGCTCTGCAGGTTGTGGAACGCGGGAGGTACGCCGCCCACCGCGCCGCCGGGATTCGCACCCGAGGGCTGCGCGATGTTGGCGTGGCATTCCAGGCACTGCACGCTGACGTCGTGACGGGTGAGCATTTTGGGATTAGCCGAACCGTGCGGCTCGTGGCACGTGGAGCAGCTTTCCATCTTCACGACCGCGTGTTCGTAAACAAAGGGCCCGCGCTTGTCTCCGTGGCACTTGAAACAGCCGGCCTGGTTGCCACCGGCCGTCTGCAGCATCCTCGGCAAGAAGCTGCCGTGGGGGTTGTGGCAGTCCACGCAACTCATGGCGCCGTCAGCAAGCGGATGTTTGTGGGGCTTTTGGAACTGAGCCCAAACAGAGGTATGGCAATCGGCGCACTGTTTGTTCACTGCGACGGGTTTCCTCGCCACCAGACCCGTGGGCCCGTTCTTGTGGACCGAGTGGCAGGCCGCGCAACTCACCTGGGACCGGCCGTGGCCGCCCTGGATGCGCCCGATCTGCGTGTGCTGATTCAAATGGCATTTCAGGCAGGTCCGGTCGGCCTCGCCAGGAGCAGCTTTCGCGGGATTAAAGATGTCCGCGGCGGAAGCCGATTCCGCGTGCTTGGACCCTGGGCCGTGGCACGATTCGCAACTCTTGCCCTTCCAACCGCGCTTTTCGCTCATCTCCAAGGCTTGGTGAGGGTTCTTCTGAAAAGCCTTAACGACTTCCTCGTGGCAGCCCTGGCAGGTCTCGATTCCCACATAGGTGGCACCTTGCGCGGCAGGCTTCTCCTTCTCCGGCGCTTTGGCGGCTTGCTGCGCCGCGGCGGCCGGAAGAGCGAGCATCAGCAAAAGGCCCGCCGTGAGACGGGCCTTTTGCTGTGTGAGGAGGATTTGCGTGAGTCTATCGGGCATGCACCCTGCTAACAGAGAAGTCGGCCGAAGAGCCGTGGCAAACTGTACAGCTCTCGCCAAGAGTCGAAGTGTTCAACAGCGCGTGCGACGCTGCCTCGATGCCCACGTGACAGGATAGGCATGCCGCAGAAGCAGGACCCACGGGTGTAAAGTAGCCGCGCGGATCGTTGACCTTAGAGAGGGTGGCCTTAAGCGGTAGCTGCTCAGTACCACTCGCGTGGCACATCGAGCAGTTGCGCCGGTCGGCCGTCGATCCGTTGGGCGCCATGGCCGGGTAACGGACATCGGAGAAATCGTTCTTCGAGCCGCCGAAGCCGTAAATTATGTAAGGAGCGCCAAGTTCCTCACCGGTGTGGATCTTATGGATCATCATCCTGAAATCCACTGATTGAGCCGGCAACTCGGCTGCAGGCCGTCGAGCTTTGTCTGACTCGACCGGATTGTGGCAAAGCACGCACATCTCGATCTGGTTGCGGTTCTGCCCGTGCAGCGAGAGGAACGAGTGGCACTTATTACAGTTGGCTGTGGCTACGACTGTGCGGCGTGGAGCCACGGCCGATCCGTCCACTGAGAAGTGCAGCACTTTATTCACTCCGCCATAGCGTACGGTCTGTTCGAGCACAGTGCCAGGGTAGATCTTCTCATCCCGCCTCCCCTCAATACCCACGCTGAAGCTGCCCTTGGCATTGCTGGGGATAGCCGTCTGGAACGTGTACCAGCAGGCTGTGGCATCGCTATTGCACTGAGCCTTGGTGGCATCCTCGGATACGTACCCCGTCTGAAACGCTACGTAGTCGGTCGTCGGACCGGCCAGCACCAATGCCAGCCTGGACATCTGGGACGGCAAAATCGGCTTGCCTGTTTTATCTTTGATGGCGAACTGGACGATCGGATTTTGTCCCGCATTGCCGTTTTGCACACCGGAAAGCTGAAACTGGATACCCTGCAATTCACGGGAGAACGTAGGTATGGTGTGCGCGCCCTTGATGGATGCGTCGAACTCCAGTTCACCTTCGGGGATGTGGCAGGTAGTGCACTGGTTGTCGGATACCTGCGGCAGGTTGACGTGGTTCTCGCCCGTGGCGAAGTTTACGTTGTCGTGACAGGCGCCGCAAGCTGCCCGGCTGGCCTTGAGGTTATTGTTGGCTTGGGAGGCGCTGCCGTCGTGGCACGCGTTGCAGCGGCGCGGGTCCGCCGGGAAGGCCACCGTCGAATAGTCGGCCACCGACTGGTTGAAACCGATAATCTGGTATGGCTTGCCGGCTTTCACGGATGGCAGATCTTCGCCCATATGGATCTTGTGGGCCATCACGGGCATGTCAACTGTGTTCCCGGTGTCTGGATCGGTCGTCTGAGGCGTGTGGCACAGGACGCAGACTTCGACACTGCGGCGTGAGCCGCCGTGCGCGGCCAACTGATCGTGGCAGTTGTTGCAGGTGGCTGTCCTGACCACATCCCGAACGTCCACAACCTTGGATCCATCCGGCACAAAGTTGAACCAGTCGTCGTCGTAATTGGTCGGCAGATCGAACTCGCTCAAGTTGCGGTTCCCATAAATGCCGATGGTGTGCGTCGCCGTCCGGTCGTAGCCCGAGGACGCCTTCGTCTTGAAGGTGTAAGTGTACTCGCCGTCTCCTATCGTAGCCCAAGTCCCGCCGGAATCGGATCCGGCTTGCGTCGCCGTATTCCCCGTGATGGGACTGGTCACCGTCCTGGTTGTGTAGCTGATGTACTGGGTTTTGCCCTTGGGAATATAAGCGGCGATGAAGCTCACCGATATCGCACCGGGGGTGGTTACTCCCAAGCGGTCCAAACCTAGCCCTTTGGGATCGGTCAGCTTCACCTTCGCCTTGATCGTGCCATCGGTGGCGATCTCGGCGGACGTGACCTTCATCGTCAGCCCGGGGCGGACGAAGTTGATCAGATTCGGATCAGCATAGAATTCTTTATTGCTCGCGGTGTAGGTGGGACCCGGCGCACTCACGAGCGCCACGGATCCAATCAGAACAACCAGGGCGAACAAAAAGCCAACATACTTGACCGTTTGCAGCTTGACTAGCATGAGAACCCCTCCTCACGAAAGACACAGTCCAAACCGTTGATTTTATCAGCACCTAGTGGCCCAAAATCCAACACTCCTCAACAGAGTGCAATTTCCATTAAATACAATCAGTTGCGCGAAAGACGTTCATGTGATCCCCAGAGCACGCCAGCGCACATTGGGTTATTTTCCCAGCAGGGGTGGGGCAAATTCCGCTACCTGCGGGATTCACCCCCCTCCTGAAAAGTGTCCCGCACCCTACCTGTTGTTGTTCGACGACAGTTCCTTGACGATATTGGTGAGGAATGACTTGGCGTCCCCGAACAACATCAGCGTACGATCCATATAATACAGCTCATTGTCAATTCCGGCAAATCCCGGATTCATGCTGCGCTTGATGACCATAACGGTGCGCGCCTTATCCACGTCCAGGATAGGCATACCGTAGATGGGGCTGCTTTCATCGTGACGCGCGGCGGGATTGGTGACGTCGTTGGCGCCCACTACCAGGGCCACATCAGCCTGCGGGAATTCTCCATTGATGTCGTCCATTTCGTGGAGCTTGTCGTAGGGAATGTCAGCCTCCGCCAGCAACACGTTCATGTGGCCCGGCATACGTCCGGCTACCGGGTGGATGGCGAACTGCACGTCGACGCCCCGCTTGGTCAACTGGTCGTACAATTCCCGGAGTTTGTGCTGCGCCTGGGCCACCGCCAGGCCATAGCCGGGCACCACCAGCACCAAACGCGCCGCTTCGAGGATTGAGGCGGCCTCCTCGGCGTTAGCGCTGCGAACCGGCTTCTGCTCGGCGTGACCCACCTTTACCTTCAGTTGTCCAAAACCACCGAACAGCACGTTCGTGAAGGACCGGTTCATGGCCCTGCACATAATGATCGAAAGGATGAACCCCGAGCTGCCGTCCAAAGCACCGGCGATGATCAGCAGTTGGTTACCCATGGCGAAACCCATGGCGCACGCCGACAGTCCGGCGTAAGAGTTCAACAGGGCGATCACCGTCGGCATGTCCGCGCCGCCGATGGGGACAATCAACATCACCCCGAACAGCAATGACAAGCCGGCGAACACCGGCAGCAGCCATTGCTGGGTCGGATCGACGACCATCGCCACGCCCATGGCCACCGCCAGGACGAAGACGCTCAAGTTAACGAAGTTCTGTCCTTTGTAAACGATAGGCCTGGTTGGCAGAATTCCCTGGAGCTTGCCGAAAGCCATCAAGCTGCCCGTGAAGGTGAGGTAGCCGAGGAGCATCTCGAGCACCAGCGCCACCATGACGAAGCCTGTGGGCTGCTTGGCATAGAACTCCGCGGTACCAATCAAGGCGGCGGCCAAAGCGCCGAAGGCGTGGGAAATCGCGGTCCGCTGCGGGACGGCCGTCATCGGCATCAGGTAGGCCATCGGGACGCCCGCCACCGCGCCTACCAGGAAGGCGATGGCGATCAAGTCATAAGTAACTACGTGGTGGCTCAACAGCGTGCCCACCACCGCCAGCAGCATGCCCAACTCGCCCGCAAACACACCACGGCGCGCCGATTTCGGCGACTTCATCCAGAGGAGCGAGAGGACGAAGAGGGCCGACGAAATGACGTAGAGAATGTGGATGATGTACTCGCTCATTTCTTCTCGGGCTCCCTCTTCTTGAACATCTTGAGCATGCGGTCAGTGATCAGATAGCCGCTGACGACGTTGGTCATCGCCGCCGAGACGGCAATGAAGCCCAAAATCTTACTCAGCGTAGTGGCTCCCTGCTCGCCTGTGATCAGGATGGCGCCAACCACGGAAATGGCCGAAATCGCGTTCGTAAGCGACATCAGCGGGGTGTGCAGCAGCGGCGAAACGCCCCGAATGAGCTGAAAGCCCAGGAACGCGGCCAGCATGAAAACATACAAGGCCCCAATGTCCAACTTCATCTGCCTCGATCTCCCTTCACGATTCTCTGCTCCGGCCTTTACGCACTCTTCACGCCGGACGCCTCAACGGGCAGTCCCAATGCCTGCCGCACGCGCGCATGAACCACCTCGCCGCCGCTGGCGACCAGCGTTTCCCGGGTAATCTCGTCGGCTGTGTTGAGGATGACCTTGCCGTCCTTGATCAGGTGCTTGAGGAAAGTCGCGATGTTGCGCGCATACATCTGGCTGGCGTGGAACGGGATCTCGCTCGCAAGGTTGAGCGGTCCCATCAAGGTGACGCCACCGACCGAAACGGTCCGGCCGGCCTGGGTGCCTTCGCAGTTGCCTCCGCGTTCGGCGGCCAGGTCCACCACGACGCTGCCGGGGGCCATGGCGGCGATCATCTCCTTGGTAATGAGGATGGGCGCTTTCTTGCCGGGGACGGCAGCCGTAGTAACGACCACGTCCTGCTCGCGCACCACCCCGAGCAGCACCTCGCGCTGCTTGCGGTAGAATTCCTCGCCAAGTTCCTTCGCGTACCCGCCCTTGTCCTCGGCCTGCGCGGTTTCCAGTTCGACCTGAACGAACTTGGCACCCAGGCTTTCCACCTGCTCCTTCACGGCGGGCCGGACGTCGTAAGCGCTTACCACGGCTCCCAGGCGGCGCGCCGTGGCGATGGCCTGCAAACCGGCCACGCCCGCGCCGAGCACGAATACCCTGGCCGGAGCGATGGTGCCGGCTGCCGTCATGAGCATGGGGAACATGCGGGGCAGGGCTTCCGCGGCCATCAGGACGGCCTTATAACCGGCGATGGTGGCCATCGACGAGAGCGCGTCCATGCTCTGCGCGCGCGTGATACGCGGCATCAGTTCCATGGAGAGCAGGCTGGCGCCGGTCGACGCGAACTGCGAACATTCTTTCCCCGCTGTAAGCGGCTCGGCGAAACCGATTACAATCTGGCCGCTGCGAAGGAGCGGCAAATCCGCCGCACCCGCCTCCGGATTGGCGCCGAAGGTCCGGACCTGCAGGACGACGTCGGCTTCCTTGAATACGTCCGCGCGGGAGGCCACGATACGCGCGCCCTTGGCTGCGTATTCGGCGTCCGGGGTGCCGGCAGCCTCGCCGGCGCCCGCTTCAACCACGAATTCGACTCCGCTCTTTGCCAGCACATCCATGGCGCGCGGAACCATTGCCACACGCCTTTCGCCAGGGTATGTCTCGCGAGGTATACCGATCTTGATCGCCACGCCAGCTTCCTTCTTCTAGTGATTTACCACAGACCTGCCACTCCCCAGCATTCCGCCGCCTCGGGTATAGCAGTATTTCTAATGTTACCGCAAAC
>JAJFUV010000100.1 GCA_021372245.1 Terriglobales bacterium | reverse complement strand
GCGAGCCGGCGCAGGCGTGTTACGCGCACATCTCGTTTTCGCGTGCCGATGGCAGCCTGATCGCGGAACGTAGCGTGGAGTTCGCCGATCCCGCGCCGGTTTCCGCGCCGCCCGCAAGTGCGCGCTTGCGGCGCGGCAAGACCGTGGCGCTGGAAGTACGCGGCGCCACTTACGAATTCGATCCGGCGACGGGTTTGCTCGTGTCGGCATCCGCAAAAGGCCGAAAACTGATCCACGGCGTGCGGCCCACTATCTGGCGCCCGTTGAATCCACACGAGCGCTATATTTACGTGCGCCGTTCCATCGATCCCGGCAAGTTCCCTGACCTGGACAAGCATACGATTCGCTTGAAGAAGTGGCGCGCCACGCCCGGCGGCATCGAGGCGGAAACCGAGCACGTGGTCGACGAACGTAACAAGTTCGACGTGCGCTGGTCCTACACGCCGCTGGCCGACGGCTCGCTAAAGATCGCATACGCGATCACGCCGAAAGTCGAAGTGTCCTGGGTCCCGGAAGCGGGCCTGGAACTGAAGACCGATACGGCCATGGACAAACTGCGCTGGCAGGGGCTTGGCCCATTGGATTCATTCGCGAACTTGAAGGAGGCCGTGATGTTCGGCGTCTGGCGGCTGAATGCCGGGGATGCGGCAGGCGTAAAGTCCGGCGTGTGCTGGGCGGAACTGACGACGGCGGATAGCACGGGCGTACGCATGCAAGGCAGTTCGTACATGCGCATGGCTGCGCCTGGAACATGGCGCTTGTTGAACGCTGTCGAAGGCCGGCCTTCCGCCAAATTCCAGCGTGCGGAGAAGGCCGAGGATCACCTGGATGCAATCGCCGGCCCCAAGTTTTCCGGGAGCGTTACTCTGCGCCCGATGCCTTGAGCCGCTGGGCGGCCACGCGAATGGCCAAAACGCCGATGATCGCGGCCGCCAGCGCCGCGCCCGCGCCATTCCAACGGGACCACGGCGATGGTTGTTCGATCAGGGTGGCCGCGCGTGAGGCCACGTCCATCCAGAAGACGGCCACGCCGAATCCAATCAAGTCCGCGCCGCGCGTCCTTACGAGCGCATAAAACAACGCCATCCAGGCCGCCAGGACGATGACGCCAATCACGAACTGCGCGGGCGTCAGAGCGCGGCCGAGCGCGGCCACAACGGCCACCCCCGCCAGGATCGCCAGGCGCATTCGTGGCGTCAATAGTTTTGCCGCCGCGCTCAGGATAATCGCCGCCGAGGCCGCGTAGCCCAATGCGGCGAATACGGATTGCGCCAAGACGGCAAATGCGGGCAACCAGACGTCGGTGCCGCCAATGTCCCACATGCGCACGCTCAAACGCGGCCCCGCGGCCAGGTCACCCACCGCGGCCGCCAGTCGCGCAAAGCCTCCTACCACTAACGCCAGCGCAATGGTAGTGAGCAGCGACGGCACTTTCAGATGCCGCTCTCCGATTCCCACGCGCAGGAACACGTCCACGGCCAGCGCGCCCAGCAAGCCGGCTCCGGCATAGAACAGCAGGCCGATCAGCCGGGTGACGGCCATCTGGGCGAGGAAGTTCGCAAGCGGTTTGGCCGTGTCGTAATCGGAGAGATAGGAAGGCCACTGATTCAGGTAGGCCAGCAAGGCGAGTCCGCACGTCGCGGCGGCGACCGTGAGGTACACGCGCCAGCGGTACGTATGCCCCGGCAGGCGTTTGATGAAGACGATGATCAGCACCAGCGAGAGGGCGCCAAGCAACCCCGCCGTGAGAAAGCCCTGCACGCGTGGACGCGTGAATTCCCGCAGCCACTCTTCGGGAAGCTTGAGGAAGCGCCGGAAACTGGAAGGCTCGCCGCCCTGGACCGCGACTGAGATCCGGGCTTTCGCTTCGCCCATCTTGAAGCCGGGATCTTCCCACACGAAGCTGTGGTCGGTACGGTTGTCCTTCTTTTCCGTCGCGGCATCGAGCGCGCGATAGCGGCTGAGGTCGACCTGCTGCACTTCGGAGGCGTAGCGCAGGGCGATGGCCCGCGCTTCATCGGCGGTGAGGTTCGCACCGGGAGCCTTTTCGTCCAGCACGTGATCGACGCGGAAGGCCTGCCTTTCGCCATTCACGAACACGCGCCACTCTTCCTTCTTCAAAGGCTGGAAGTAGCGGACCACCCAGACGCCGGTGGTGGTGCGGTCGCGCACCGTGTTGTTTGCCGCGGCGGAGCCGGACAGGCGGCGCAAATACTCGAAGTCGGCAGGCTGAAAATTAGTGACGAACTCGGAGACGCGCCGCCACTCGGCCGGTTTGAGATTTCGGGCGGCCAGCGCGTGGTCGGCTGCGGTCTGGGCCTGACACCTGGTTACCGCAACGCGCACGAAATCGCCGAATTCGAAAGGATGCACCGCGACGAGGGCGATGGCGCCGAGGGCGGCGGCCGCGAGCAGCCACTTAACGCTCCACAGCCGGACGGGAGGCTGCGAGGCTGGCGTCGGCTCCGCGCCCGGTTCCACCGCGGCCGGTGGAGCGGGAACTTCAGCCGAAAGCGTCCCCTCGTTCAACGCCTCGGGTACGGTGACGAAGCCCTTATTCCTTCGGTAAGAAACCAGTGAGACGATCAGCGGCGCCAGGATTGCGGCCACCACCACCAGGCCGCTCAATTGGAAGTACCCGCTCTCGCTGCGGAACAGAAACATTCCGATCAACACGGCATCCACCGTGAAATGCCAGATGAGCGTGCACAGGATGCCAAAGCGCATCATCAGGAAGCCCGCCACCACACCGATCACGCCCACTTCAATACCGCGGATGTAGCCGGGCTGCTGTGGATAATTGGAATGCAGGAAGCCCCATACGAACGCCGGGATCACGATGGCCAGCCAGCGCCATTTCACGATCCGCTCGAGCGCGGGGATCGCGAACAGGCGGAACCAGAATTCCTCCGAGGTCGACGCGAGCAGCGCAATGGCCACCGGGTAAATCCACGGCAGCATGGTGGAGAGCAGGTCGGAATACTCGATCTCCTGCGGACTCCAGACTCCGAATTCCCGCCCGATCAGATAGAACGCCACCACAAACGCGATGTGGGCGGCGGCGAAGGCGTATCCCACCACGCAGGCGTTGAACGCGCGTTTCGTGCGCAGGCCGCGCCAGCCAAAGCCCGATGCAAGCGACAACTGGTTTGGCTGCGCGCCACGGTAGAGCGGTTCGCCTGCAGCCGCCGCGAGAATCACAAAGAGGAACGCGAACACGCCCGCACCCAGCCCCCGCAGCAGGCCGATGCTCAGCGTCTCATTGTAGGGTGTGCTGGTGGAGGTCTGGTCGATGAAGAACGGCAATTGGTTCCACTCATTCAGCATCATCATGACGCCCACGACGAGCGACACCAGAACAACCGGACGCCAGTCCAGGTTCTTGCGGCGGATCCAGATGATGATGAGCACCACCGCTCCCAGGATCATGGGCACGTAAAAGCCGGTGGCGATCTGCGCGTACAGATCGTTCGCGGCGCGCATGGTAGCGAAGTCGCGCTTCCACTTCTCCGGCACGTAGAGGAATTCCTGGTAGGCACCCACCTGGTCGCCCTGTACGGTCACGCTGCGGCGGTTGGTGGCGTCCTTCGCTTTGAAGCCCTCCTGTTCCCAGGTGAAGAGGTAGTCGTAGCGGTTGGGGCGCTCCTTCAGTTGTTCTTCGATGAACCGCTGCGGCGCCGCGGTCTGCTGGCGGAGGAAACTCTCGGCGATGGCCCGCGCCTGCTCCTTGGGGAGCCGCGCTCCCGCGGCGTCCTCGCGGATCTGATGCTCGAAGCCCACCAGCCGGCCCTCGGGACTCAGCCACACGGTCATCTCTTCCTTCTCCGGCGGACGGAACCATCGCGCGCGCCAGCGCCAGACGGACACCTGGCTGCGCATCAGGCGGTTGGCTTCCGTGAGGCCCAGTTCCCGCTCCAGGTAGAGGCTGGCGGTTTCGTCGGGGTCAAACAGCGTGAGCTGATGGAAACCGTCCATGCGCAGTCCGCGCCCGGCGAGAAACTTCGAGGCCATCGTGGAGATCTGGTCCTTCGAGTAACGCAGGTTGATAGACGCTTGCGGAAACGCCGCCCTGAAGTTGTAGGCTGTGTAAGCCACCGACACCGCGGCCACGGCGATGAGTACCAGCACGAGCCGCAAATCCCGTCTGTCGAAACGTTCGCAAGTCATGGTGTGAGTCCCTTTATTCAATCACTTTTCGCGCGGGCTGTTGTGGTACATTTCTTTCTGCACGGAGGCCCTATGCGCGTATCCCGACGTAGTGTCCTGCTCACCACCGCCGCGGCTGCCGCCGCACCCGCCCAGACGGGTTTGATGCCCGCCGCTCCTCCCGCTCCCGCCGGCCGCCGCTTCACCGGCGCCGCCTTGCGCGAGATCGCATTTCCGCTCGGGGGCATCGGCACCGGCACGGTTTCGCTCACCGGCAGCGGGGCGCTGCGGGATTGGGAGATCTTCAATCGCCCGAACAAGGGCAGCATCCTACCGTTCACCTTTGTTGCATTGCGATTGGAGGGCGGCGGGATGGCCAAGCCGCGCATCCGTGTGATCGAGCGCAGGCCCATGCCGCCATTCACCGGCCGTGACGGCCCCACGCGTCTCACCGCTCTCGGGTTGCCGCGCTTTCGCGAGGCTGCGTTCACCGGCGCCTACCCATTCGCCAACATCCGTTTTTCAGACGCGGCGCTCCCGGTGACGGTTTCGCTCGAGGCGTTCAACCCCATGATTCCGCTGGCGACCGAGGACTCCAGCCTGCCGGTCGCCATCCTGACTTACCGGCTGACTTCGCGCGCTAAGTCGAAGCTCAACGCTTCGCTGGCCTTCAGCCTGATGAACCCGGTGGGCTACGACGGCCACTCGAAGCTCGGCGGGCGCAACGCTGACTATTTCGGCGCGAACCTTAACGAGTTCAAAAGCGAGGGCGAAGCATCGGGCATCCTCATGACGTCGTCGAAGTACCCCGACGGTTCGTTCCGCAACGGCTCGCTCGCACTGGTGACCAGCGCGGCGGACACGAGCTACCGCCTGCAATGGGAGCACGGCGCGTGGTGGGACGATTTCCAGAAATGGTGGGACGAGTTCTACGCGAAGGGGCGCTTCGCCAACACGCCCACTAGGCCGTCGGCCGACAAGACGACCGAATACGCCACGCTCGCCGCGCACGCGACGCTCGCACCCGGCGAAACCAAGGACATCACTTTCGTCCTGGCCTGGCATTTCCCTTACGGCGAAAACTACTGGTCGCGCGACCCCGAAGCCAAAAGCAAGCCGCTGGCTAACGAATACGGGACTCGGTGGAAGTTGGCCTGGGAGCCGGCTGCCAAGGCGCTGCGCGATTTGAAGCCGCTGCGCGAGCGTTCGGCGCGCTACCGCGACACGCTGCACGGTTCGACGCTGCCGGCGCCGGTGATCGACGCCGTTTCGAGCCAAGCCTCCATCCTGCGCACCAACACCCTCATGGTTCTGGAGGGCAAGCGCACGCTTGCGTTCGAAGGCTGCAACGATGAAGGCGGCTGCTGCCCCATGAACTGCACGCACGTCTACAACTACGAGCAGGCTCTCGCGCACCTGTACCCCGACGTGGAGCGCAGCATGCGCGAGACGGACTACCTGGTCAACATGCGCCCGGACGGCAGCATGAGCTTCCGCACGCTGGTTCCGCTGAAACAGGGCGGCAACGATTTTCGTCCCGCGGCGGACGGGCAGATGGGCTGCATCATGAAGACCTACCGCGAGTGGCAGCTTTCCGGCGACGACGAGTATCTGCGCAAGCTTTGGCCCGAATTGAAGCGTTCGCTCGAATACGCCTGGAAGCAGTGGGACGCCGACCGCGACGGCGTCATGGAAGGGCAGCAGCACAACACCTACGACATCGAGTTTTACGGACCCAACTCGATGATGGGTTCGCTTTACCTGGGCGCGCTCCTGGCCGCCGCGCGGATGGCACGCCACCTCGGCGACACGGCTTCGGCCGGGACCTACGAAGCGCTGGCCGCGAGCGGCGGCAAGCGGCTGGATCAGGCGCTGTACAACGGCGAGTATTACGTGCAGAAAGTGGACGAGTCCAGGCAGGAAGCGGCGAAGTATCAGTACGGAGAAGGTTGCCTGTCGGACCAGTTGCTCGGGCAGTGGTTCGCCGAGGTCGTGCACCTGGGTAAGGTGCTGCCGCACGAGCATATCCGGCGGACGCTGGGTGCCATCTGGCGTTACAACTTCCGCCAGGACTTCGGCGACTGGCCCAACACGCAGCGCCTTTATGCGCTCAATGACGAGAAGGGCCTGGTGCTCTGCAGTTGGCCGCGCGGCAAGCGTCCGGCGCTCCCGTTCCCGTATTCCGACGAAGTGTGGACCGGCATCGAATACCAG
>JAJFUV010000054.1 GCA_021372245.1 Terriglobales bacterium | reverse complement strand
CCTAACACGGAATGTACCGCGGCCACCACCTTTTCAGCCGAAGGAACCAGCGCTTGCTCAAGCGGAGGACTGAAAGGTTGAGGGACCGCGGGCATCGAGACCCGCGCCACGGGCGCGTCGAGCCAGTCCAATCCCTCTGCGGCAACGATTGCAGCGACTTCGGCGCCGAATCCACATGGTTCAAAACCGTCGTCGGCGACGACGAGGCGGCCGGTCTTCTTCACGGAATTCAGGATCGTGTCCTTGTCCAGAGGAACGAGCGTCCGGGGATCGATAATCTCGATTGAGATCCCTTCCTTCTCCAAAGTCCCCGCCGCAGTCAGGGATTTGTGTACCATGCTTCCCACTGCCACGACCGTGACATCCCGTCCGGTGCGGACCACCGCGGCCTGCTCAAGTGGCACCAAATATTCTCCGCCAGGAACGTGCCCCTTCATGGTGTAAAGCGCCTTGTGCTCGAAGATGAGCACAGGACATCGCTCCCGCAACGCGGTCTTCCAGATCCCTTTGGCATCCGCGGGCGTCGAGGGGACCACGACCTTCAAGCCGACCGCATGGACAAACCATGCGTAGGTACTGCCGGAATGGTGCGCACCTGCTGAACGGACTTCGCCATGGGCTACGCGGACGACCAGAGGCACCTCGACGCGTCTCCCAGAGAGGTAATGAATCTTCCCAGCCTGGTGAACGATCTGGCTCATGGCCTCGGTGAGGAAATCCGCAAACATCAGGTCCACTACCGGGTGCATACCCGCCATCGCAGCGCCCACGCCAATGCCGGTGAACCCAAGTTCGGAAATGGGAGTATCCCGGACGCGTTGAGGACCAAATTCCTCATACAGTCCTTTGGTCTGCTTGAAATTTCCGCCTCGCGGGCCGATTCCTTCCCCCATATAAAAGATCCGGGAATCGCGTCTCATTTCTTCGGCGAGCGCCTCGACGGTCGCCTCAACAAAGGAAATCTCCCGGGACTGCTGCGCGATGTCTGTGTCCATTATCGACGGCATATGAGCCTCCAGATCCTTCACCGTTGGTCAGGGAAAACGTGTTTGAAAGCCTCGGCCGCGTCAGGCCAGGGGCTGGCATCCGCGAAGCGAACCGCATCAGCCAGAACGGAGTCGACTTCATCCTCCAGAGAGTTCAAATCGGCCTCGCTGGCGAGGTGCTCTTCTAGGGCCTTCGCACGAAGAGAGGTAATTGGGCAGCGCCTTCTCCAGGCTTCGACTTCCTCCTTGCTCCGGTAGCCGGATCCCGGATCTCCTTCGTGATGCCCGACCAGCCGGTAGGTCCGGCACTCTACGAGCGTCGGCCCCTCCCCCGCCCTGGCGCGGCTTACGGCCCGCTTTGCCGCCGCCCACACCGCTTCCACATCGTTGCCATCGACAGATTCGGAGGGGATGCCGTAAGCGGCTCCACGGCTGGCCACATCCCGATTCCTGGTTGCGGTCGCAAAAGGAGTCTCTGTGGCGTACAGATTGTTCTCGCAAACAAATACAACCGGAAGGTTCCATGTGGCGGCGAGGTTGATGCCCTCGTGAAAGGCACCGTGATTGACCGCGCCGTCGCCGAAGAAAGCGACCGCTACCTGATCGGATCCGCGGAGCTGACCCGCCAGCGCGGCGCCTGCCGCCATAGGAATCCCGGCAGCGACCATCCCGTTGGTGCCTAAGAAACCGGCGGTCGGATCATAGAGGTGCATGCTCCCACCTCGCCCGCCCGAACAACCGGTGGACCTGCCCCATAGCTCGGCCATGACTTCCTTGGGTGGAATGCCCTTTGCCAGCGCGTGCCCGTGCCCGCGATGCGTACTCGTCACGTAATCGTCGGCCTTCAGGTTCAGGCAGATCCCCACCGCAACCGCCTCTTCGCCGACATATAGGTGAATGAAACCGGGGATGCTTCCGCGACGGTAAAGATCCTGAGCCTTTAGCTCGAACCGGCGTATCAGCACCATCTTTCGATACGCCTCGATCATCGGGAATCCGTCTATGACCGGGCTGGCGCCATCCGTGCCGCTCCCCTGCGCCCTGCTCTGATCCGGCATGACAAGAGCCTCCTTACTTGTCTTTCGAAAGCCCATTTCCACTGGACCGGCACTCCACAGTGCCCCATCCGTGTGACCTGACCGGGATTCTGTAACAGCTCGATAGAGAGTATATCGAGAAGCAGAGCTCCGTCAATTGAGCATCAGTGTATCAGGCAGGCCGGCAAGGACCAGATGCGCTCCCGTATGCCGGCCGTCTATGGACTACTATAGGGAGGAATTCTGTTACTGGAGAGAGGGGTGTTCCTGATGAGAATCTCCTGGATTGGGTCCCTCCAGCCGGCCTCCCTGGCCCGACAGAAGGTAAAGTTGCCTTGGGTGGTGTGTGCGCACGGGTTTATAAGACTGCAGGATCCGAAAGATCTTATGTCCGCCGGCGCCGTCCCGACGAAAGGACATACAGTATGACCACCCTCGTAGGCGCGTTGATCGTGGCGGCCGCCGGCCTGAGCATGGGGTCCGGCTCGTGGACCATCAAGGCCCTCAAGCGATTAGGTTTCGAGCACTGGCTCTTTGTGGGCATGTTGATTGGCCTCATCATTCTGCCCTGGGGCGTCACGTTGGGCTTCTGCCCGAATGCTCTGGAGGCTTACAGCGCAGTCCCGCTGTCCGCGCTCATTAAGGCCAACCTGTTTGCGTTCGGGTGGGGGATCGCGAACGTTCTCTGCGCCATCTGTTTTGTGCGGATTGGCGTGGCGCTGACCGGCGGCCTTCTCGGCGGTTTGGGCACCTCGTTGGGCGTGACCATCCCCATGGTGTTCAAAGCCTCGGGCCTGTTCGAGAAAGCTCCTGACCCAGGTTCGAAGGCCGGCATGACCGTCCTCGCCGGCGTCGTCGTGATGCTAATTGGCGTAGTGCTCGTGGTCCTGGCCGGATTCGGGCGGGACCGCGCCCTCAGCCGGGCCAAAGGCAAATCCAGCGGCTATGCCGGCGGGCTCGCCCTGGCGGTGATCTCGGGCATCCTCTCAACGGGCCCCAATTTCGCCTTCGCCTATAGCCAGGGCCCTATCGTAGAGGCCATGAAAGCTCGCGGCGCGGGTGAACTTCCGGCCACTTTCGCCGTGTGGGCGGTAGGAATGCTTGGAGGCGCCTTGGTCAACCTGGTCTATCCCGCCTACGTGATCACTCGCGGCAAGTCCTGGAAGCGATTTATCGAGGCGCGGAGTGAACTTGTCTTTCTGGTGATCTTCGGCGCACAGTTCTTCCTGGCAATTGCGTTGCTTGGGCATGGCAATGTGATCCTCGGGGTCTTGGGCGCTTCCGTGGGATGGGGGATCTTTCAAGCCATGCAGTTATTGGGCAATCAGGGCGTAGGAGTGGTGTTCGGCGAATGGCGTGGCGTGCCCGCCGGACCACGCCGCCAGATGGTCTGGGCTGTCGCCTTGTTGCTGGTGGCGGCTGCGATCATGGCCTCCGGCAACGCCCGGGTAGAGCAGTAACGTCGGAGCATGCTTCAGTGTGATGGCCGCGAATGGGACACCAGGAAGTCCAGAAGTGCCTGCGATTCGAAGAAACCTGGATCCACCTTGTGGCCTTTGCCTTGGACTACCAACAGTTGTATGTCGCCGCCGAGGGACCGATAGCGGCGCGACAGCTCCAGCGAATTCTCCTCCAGCGGCACGACCTTGTCGGAGTCGCCATGTAAGTGCAGGATGGGAACACGCGCTCTGGCGAGCGGTGCAAGGTTGGCGATGGGATTGTATTGGTCAAGCTTTTCCTGTAACTCAGTCACGCTCACCCCATACGCGGACGAGGCGTGTGCGAGGCCTGGATAACTGGCCAGATTTGTGACGGTGTAGATGCCGCCGATGCACTTCACAAACTCGGGATTCGCCTCCGCCCAGTTGTAAAGCATCAGCCCGCCCCGGCTTTGCGGGACGAGACATGCTTTTGACGCGAGGTGGTACTTCTCCACGATGTACTTGTAAAACTGCGTGAACTGCGCCACGCCCCGAGGATTCCCATAGGACTCGCCGACATCCATGCCGGCAATCGCGATGCCTTTCTCAAGTAGCCGGGTGAACAGCCAGTCGGTTTCAATCCTGGGGAACTCTCCGCGGATGACAGGTGCGTACCACACCCATGGCAGGGCATCCGCTGAAGCGCGCTTCTCAGGCAGAATCACGTAGCCCGTCGTGCCGGCAACGGGAAGTTCAATCCGGGTGCCGCCCGCGGCGTGTTCTTTCCACTCCTGCTTCACCGGCGCGTTCGCAGCGGCCACCGCCTCGTTGATCACCTTGTATTCAACATCCAGGCGCACGTTCTCACCGGCAGCCAGCAATTTCTGCGGGGTCCACAACACGATGCTGGCGCGCCGCCCGTGCCGCTCATCGCAGGTCACAGAAGCGCGGTTGGTTTGACTGGCCGGAAACCTCGCGTCAATCCTCAAGCCGCTGCGCTTGTCGCGCATCACGATCTCGCCGGCACGCTCTTCGGACAGGACGTCCGCAACGCGCTCCGGCATGGTGTCGAAGCGGGCGAGCAACTGCGCATTCCTGGCGGCGCTCCCGCGGTTTTCAAGGACGCTCTCCAGACGCAGGACGGCCCCGTCGCCGGTAAGCTCAATCTTGCGGCGGATGACGAGCCCGTTGCTCAGTGCGCCTCGCAGTAAGGCCATGCCCGCAGTCTGTGATTCAATCTCCCAGTTGGCCGCGAAGCCGTCACCGCCGGGGTCCGGGTGCACGGCGGCAAAGATACCCGCGCCGTCCGGATAGTTGATGCCCGCGGAATTCGGCTTCCGGGCGATGTCCCACCCTGTACGCTTGTCGGTCAACCGCACGATGCGGCTGCTCAGTTCCGGGACAATATCCGCTCTCAGCACCGCGTTTTCGATCGTCAGCACCCGGTACGGTTTCAGACGGTTCACAAAGACCTTGTCGTCCTCCAGGCGATCGTTGTTCAGATAACCGACGCCGAGTTCGGTCTTGTCTTTCCACCACCGCGCGAACCGTGCT
>JAJFUV010000038.1 GCA_021372245.1 Terriglobales bacterium | reverse complement strand
TTTCAGGATTTCGAAAAGGGCTTCCATCCGGGCAAGATCTTATCGTACACCGGCGCGCTTTGTGCAGGCTAGCCCGGCCATTCTATGCTGTACCGTATGCGCACGCTGCTATTCGGATCGAGTATCTGGCTCGCCCTGGCGGCCACAGTGATGGCGGCGCCCCGCCACATTGCCATCCAATGGGCGCAGAGTCCGCCAAAGGTCACCGTGAGCGCCACCGGCGCGGCCATTTCGTCGCAAAAGGAAATCGCCGAGCACGCGCGGATGGAATTCACGGTTTCGAAACAAGGCCCGGGCTACGGCCCCGGAGCGGCCATCGTGACGGTTTCACCGGCCGGTGCGCAAGCTTTCAGCTTCTTCGTCCGCGACGTGCGTCGTGAGACTCCCATCTGGCTGCCCGCTTACGGCATGGTGGTTACAGAGGCGGCGGACGCGCGGTCCTACGCCGAAATCGCCGAATCCATCCGGCGACGCGGCTTGCAGACCAAGCTGGAACAGGTGGAAAGTGCGCCGGAAGCCGCCTGGGGCGAAGCCGCCTCCGATTCGCGCATCGTGAAGGTACAAACGTGGCTGGGCTTGAGCCGCGACATCCGTATCTTCGCCGTTGGCGAGCGCCTGGATTGGATCCAGCCAAGGCTGCACGGCCAGCAGGTCAAGGTTCCGGCGGGCAATTCTCAACCGGTGAACTTCAGTTTCCTGGCCGGGCGCGGTTACGGACCGGCCGACCACATCACGCGACGACTGGAAGACGGTGTCCTGCCGATCCTGCACGGTGAATTGCGCGACGACGAGGTCACTTACGCTTACACGGCGTTCGTCAGCCTCGAGTCGACGCCCTTGACGGCCGGTACCGTGCGCGGGACCCACTATCTGGTGGCGGACGGCTACGGCGGGGGGCACATGTTCACCAAGGACCAGCAGGCGCAATTCGATGCGCTGCGCGAGGCCGAAACAGAGCGCCCCGAGGAAACCGTCCTGTATTGGCGTGTGCGCGCGGCGAACGCCTCGCGGGTGCCGCGTTACGCGTTTTTCAGGAACCCGTTCGCCGAGCGCCAGCCACCGGGGCTCTGGGGATTCGACCCCGCGACTGGCTTCGGTGTGCTGGCCGGCGACCGCGTCTATTACACGTCGACGCTCAACGGCGAACCGGTGCGGTCGCGCGAGATGGCGATCCTACTTCAGCCGGGTGAGGCCGCCACGCTCGACGTCTTCATCCCGCATCAGCCGATTCCGGTCGACCGTGCCCGGAAGCTTCGCGCGCAGAGCTTCGACCAGCGCCACGCCGAATGCCGCGCGTACTGGCTTCAGAAGCTAGGCGCCGCCGCGAAGGTCCGAGTGCCGGAACCGCGCATCGACGAGATGATCCGCGCCGGGCTGCTGCATCTTGACCTGGTCACTTACGGACTGGAGCCTTCGGGTACGCTCACGCCCACTATCGGCGTCTACTCGCCGATCGGCTCGGAGAGTTCGCCCATCATCCAGTTCATGGATTCGGTGGGCTGGCACGACACAGCGCGGCGCTCGCTCACCTACTTCCTGGACAAGCAGCAGGAGGACGGCTTTATACAAAACTTCGGCGGCTACATGCTGGAAACCGGCGCCGCGCTGTGGTCGATGGGCGAGCATTACCGCTACACGCGCGACCAGGCATGGGTGGGCTCCATCGCGCCGAAACTCATCAAGGCCTGCGAGTACATGCAGCGCTGGCGCGCGCGCAACCTGCGCGAGGACCTGCGCGGCAAAGGCTACGGCATGCAGGAGGGAAAGACCGCGGACCCGGAGGACCCGTTCCGCAGCTTCATGTTGAACGGCTACTCCTACTTGGGCTTCCAGCGTGCGGGCGAGATGCTGGCGGAGATCGATCCGGCCCAGTCGGCGAAGTGGACGAAAGAGGCTGAAGAGATGAAGCGCGACATCCGCGCGGCATTGTTTGAAGCCATGGGCCGCTCGCCGGTGGTGCCGCTCGCCGACGGCACATGGTGCCCGACGGTGCCGCCCTGGGTGGAGTACCGCGGGCCGCTGACGCTCTATGCCGATGGCGGCGAATGGTTCACGCACGGAGCCATGGTGAGCCGGGATTCCCTGCTCGGACCTCTGTACCTGGTGTTCCAGGAAGTGGTGGACCCTCATGAGCCCGCCGCCGAAGTCCTGCTCAACTTCCACAGCGATCTGATGACGACCAACCGCAATGCCGCTTTCAGCCAGCCGTATTACAGCCGGCATGCGGTCACGCACCTGCGGCGCGGCGAGGCCAAGCCGTTCCTCTCGGCCTACTACAACACGATGGCGGCGCTGGCCGACCGCGAAACGTACACCTTCCAGGAACACTACTATGGCGCCAGCCCGCACAAGACGCACGAAGAGGGTTGGTTCCTGATGGACACGCGCTGGATGCTCTACATGGAGCGCGGCAAGACGCTCGAACTGCTTGGTGGAGTCCCGAGAGCGTGGCTCGCGAACGGCCAGCGCATCGAACTGGACCGCGTGGCGAGCTACTTCGGCCCGTTGACACTGCGCGTGGAGTCGAAGCTCGACCGGGACCGCATCGTTGCGGAGATTGAATGTAGTTCCGGGAGGCGTCCGGACACCGTCGAAATCCGCCTGCCGCACCCCGGCGGTGCGCGGGCGGTGTGGGCAGACGGCGGAACGTACAATGCGCGCACGGAGCGAATCCGCATCGAAAACTTCAGCGGGGAAGCGCGGGTGGAAGTGGGCTTCGCACGTCGCTAACCCGCCGAGCTGTCGTACTTCATGATCAGGACGGTGGAGACCAGCACCACGCCGGCTCCTGCCAGCGCCGCAGTGCCGAGCCTCTCGCCCACCATCACCGCAGCCAGGATCACTCCGAACACCGGCACCATGTAGAGGGCCATCGAGGCTACGGTCACGTCCAGGTGCTCCAGCGCATGGAAGAACAGGAGCATCGACGCGCCGTACATGAAGAGAACCAGAAACGCGAAGGCCAGCCAGCTTGTCCAGCCAAAGCTCGCGAACGCGGATAAGTGGAAAGGCTCCACCCATACCAGCAGCGGCAGCGTGGCCAGCGTCGCCGTGATGTAGCTGAAGATCAGGATCTCGATCTCCTGGAATCGCTTCAGCAGGCCCTTGCAATAAACGTTGTAGAACGACGATCCGAGGCAGCCGGCCAGAATCAGCGCGTTACCTTCGAGATATTTCATCTCGCCGAAGGAGCTTTGCCGGAAATCCTGGATCGAGAGCAGCGCCACGCCGGCCAGTCCGATTACGAAGCAGGCGATGCGCAGCAGCGTCAGCCGCTCCTTGAGCATGATGCTCGCCAGCACGGCGCTCATGATGGGAATGAACAGGTTCAGGATGGCGCCGTTCGAAGCGAGCGATTTCAATATGCCCCAGGTCATGCCAAGCTGCGCCAGCACCTGGCCGCCGATGCCCGCCAGCACGAACTTGCCCCAATCGCCAGGGGTCGGCTTTTCGGCCGCGGGATTCTTGCGGCGCTTGTAAATGAGCAACGGAACGAAAAGCACCGTCGTGATATAGAAGGGGACGAAGGTGATGGCGATGGGCCCCATGTGCGCTTCCAGGAACTTCACCGCGGTTCCCTGCCCCGACCACATCAGCGCGGCGAGCGAGAGCAGCGTGAGGTACCACCAGAATCCTGCTCTATGCTGCGCGGTCATCCGGCAGGCTCCATCACGCGGACGCCGAAGCGGTCCGCCCCCATGGAGCTACCCTCGAAGACATATGGTTCGAAGCCGCGGCGCTCGCCGAATCGTGTAACCACCCGATGGAACGCGTCGCGCGCATCGGCGCGGCCCAGGATGGCCACCGTACCACCCGCGCCGCCGCCAGTTATCTTGGCGCCGTA
>JAJFUV010000034.1 GCA_021372245.1 Terriglobales bacterium | reverse complement strand
GTCGTTGTACTGAGCCACATGGCGCTCGACGGTGAGGGGCTTGTGAATCGGGACGGTCCTCAACTGTGGCGTGACCTTCGGGCGGATAGCTTGTCCGAGGCCCTGGTCGAAATACTCGAGAAGATCGCGCGCCAATTCTGTCGACAAACGGTCGACCTGGCCCTCATAGATTCCGATCACGAAGGGCAGCTTTCCGTACCGGGGTTCGCCCTGGCCGGTGTCGCCCCGAATGAGCCCCTTGTAAGCCATCTGGTCGAGAAGCTCCTTCAGAGACTCGCGGCTGATCTCACCTTTGAACCGCCGGTGGATGACCGGGACCGGTTCGAGCAGCATGCTGAGGCTCATCGTGACCCGGGCTTCCAGTGGGGTGAAGAGTTCCTTCAGGATGCGGATCTCAACCCCCGACACCGTCCTTGGAAAGCCCACCGGCATCCGGTCCAGATCCCGCTGCAATTCGCGATAGATGTCGTCGTCGGACATGGATCTTCCAATAGCCCGATTCTATACTGGCCAGCCGGTAGGCTGGAGGTCTTTTCTTTCACGTGCTGAGTCTGTGCAATGGATGCTTTAGCTATGCGAGCCGGGGTTGATGGTCACCACGTTTACCGGGCAAATGCCCACGCATGCGCCGCATCCATTGCACTTGTCCAGCAAGACCTTCACGGCTACGGTATAGGTATCGTAATCGAAGCCTTCCACGATCGCGCCACGAGGACATCGCGGCAAACAGACGCCGCACTCTCTCTCCATCGTCAAGAGGCACCTCGAAAGATCGATCCTGGCGATCCCGATCACGTGCCGGTTCTTCTCTTCCAGGGGCAACGGCCGGATCACTTTGGTCGGACAGGCTTTGCCGCAACGATTGCAGTCCTGGAGACAGTAGTTCGGACCGCTGAAACGAAGCGTGGGGGCCAGAAGCCCCGATACATCGCCCGGATCGACCACCGGCTGTATGATTCCGGTCGGACACACTCTCACGCAACTTCCGCAGCGCACGCAGCCGCCCTTGAAGGTGGTTTCATCCACATTTCCAGGCGGGCGAAGGTAACGCTGTTTCCGCGCCCAGGCCTTCGGCACAAGCGCACAGAAAGCCGCGCCCGCCCCCACGGTAAGAATTGCACGCCTCGCGGGTACGGTCGTGCCGGGAAGCGTTCCACGGTTGAACCCACGCGCCACCAGCGCCAGCAGATCCTGAGCGGCGCCCAAGGGACATATCCTGGAACACCAGATGCCCGGGAAGAGGAAGCTGATCAACATGAGAACGGGAAGCCCCGCCGCGGACAGCAGGGTCATCCCATGGCCACCTGCTCGAGACAAGTTGAACGCTCCGCTGAACAGTGCCAGGGGATCCATCCAGAGAAGGAACGGATATCCGGCCAGCGCCCCGCCAAGCGTTGCCAAGACTATCATGCGACCAGCGGGCCAGGTGAGCAGGCCGGACTGCTGCGCGTTCTGTTGGATGCGCCCGCCGCGCACTCTGCCGCAGTATTCGGATATCAGCCCCACCGGACAAAGCCGCCGGCACCAGAACCTGCGGCGAAAAACTGCCACCAGCAGCATGGGCACGGC
>JAJFUV010000357.1 GCA_021372245.1 Terriglobales bacterium | reverse complement strand
CCATTTCACGACACAGTCGCCCCAACTACCGCTACAGACAATCTACTGCAAATCACGGCGGAGCGTGGCGGGGGGTGGCGGGGCGGTGATAAGCTATTGATTTCAGGAGACTTGCGGTCACAGAAATTGGGCGGCGGCGGGCTGTTTAAAACAGACATTATTTTGCACAACCGAGCGAAGACGGGGAAAGTTTCGCTTGGAAGTCGTTGATTCTTCGTTTGGCGCGCACAAATCCAAGCGAAATCCAAGCGAAATAGGTAGGCGGTCTGATAAGTCCAATGGTATCAGTGAGTTCCAAGCGAAATCAGGACAGTTATCCACAGTTCTGTGGAAAAAATCCAAGCGAAACAATTTTGGAAATTCGATGGCCGGGAAGCTGGAAGGGTTTTCTGGCCCGACCGAAACCGTTCCAGCCTCGGGCCTACTTTAAGAGGTCCGCGCCGGCGCGGTTTTCGAGCTTGCGGGAGATCAACTGGATGTGATGCACCTTGCCAGGGAATCCACCGCCGGCAGTATCCCTGACATGGTTCAGTTGTCGCAAAATCGATCCCACACTCGTATTGGAGATCGCCGCAGCCACGATTGAGCCCGGCGAGACCCCGACCAAAGTGTATGATTCAGGAAAGGTTTTCGGATAGACTTGGCCAGCATGACGCTCGAAGTCCCATGAATTGTGAGATTCGCGGAAACCGCCCACAAACGGGCGGAACTCGATCCCGTAGATGTTCTGGAGAGCCGTCGGCTTGATCGGGTTCTTCTCCGGGTCGAGTTGCATGACGACGAGCTTGTCATCCCTATAATAGAGGTCCACCCGGTCGAAGCCGGCCACGTCCCGGAAGCTCTGCTTGCGCAGGTTCTTCTTGTTCAGGCCGGGCTCAAACCATTTGTCGATTTCATGGATGAAAAGACGGTCCGGTTTGTCGCTTTTTGGCTTCCCCAGGATCGCGATGGCCTGGTCGGGGGTAGTTTCGTTCAGGATCAGACCGCGCCAGCGGTCCGGTTGGGGCTGGTCAGAGGTGCTCTGTGCGGCGGTTGCGCAGAGGATGAGGATCAAGCTCAGCATGGTTCATCTCCCGATGATATCCGTCAGAATCGGAGGACGATTTGGCGGAGGAACCTATTATATATGTTCCGAATGAAGCCGAAACGTCGAAAAGGAGCCATCTCGCCGGAAAATCAGCCAGCCTTCCTTCTTTTTTGGGCGACTGACCGCGACCTGATCGCCTCGACGAAATTAGCAAGATTCACCAGTATGCCGTCGACATCCTTTTTAGTTCCAACCGAGAAGATCTCATGGAGCAACTCGTGGGCCATCTTCTCCGACGACTGGCTATGATCCGCATTTCCAACGGGTTCCGGTTCCAGGACTAAATGCGTGAGCCCGCGCTCCTGGGCCAGTTTGAGAATCCGATCATATACCGCTGGGGGAACGGACAGTCCCGCTTCATAATTGCGGATGCTCTGATGCGCCCGCCCGATGAGCCGGCCGAATTCGACCTGACTCAACCCCAGCGCCTCGCGTAGCTTCCTGGTGTCCAAGTGCAGTTTTTCCTTGACTCTATCCCTAGATTACATCTAGAGTTAGACTAGTGGTCGCCAAACGCAACCTACGGCTTAACGATACCACCGAAGACCATCTCTTTAGAATGATGTGGCTCCGGCGGAACCGGGGGTTGCTGGCTCGGGTGGCAAGGGAACTCGGGGTCTCGGGATCGTTCGCGCGGGCGGTTTTCTGGGGCAAGCGGCGGTCCGCAAAAGTCGAGGATGTTCTGGCAACCCATGGAGTAATTGTGGGGCCGCCGGTGCGGAGGCGCAATGCCAGGGCCGCATGAACTTCCGGACACGGCATCCTGCCGGTGCTGTCAGCGCACCGGACAGATGCACCTGCCGCTGGAGGAGCGCCAGGCGCCGGTCTTGCCCGAACCGCGAAACCTCAACCGAGCCGTCAAACAGGCCCTGGCGCAGGACGTCCGGGAGTGCCGCTACTCGCGCGATGAGATCATCCAGCGGATGTACGCCGTAACCGGCCACATGGTGGGCCTATCGACGCTGGACGCGATGCTGGCCGAATCCAAAGACCACCGTTTCCCGGCGGAGTGGATTCCGGCCTGGGTGATCGCGACCGGCTCGCGCCGGCTGCTCGCGCTGCTGTGCGCGGAGGCGGGCCTGTACCTGGCCGACGCGACCGAACATGACCTGGCGCAGCTTGCGCGGCTATCGATCGAGACAAAGAAAGCCTCGGCGCGCGCGGAGCGGCTGCGCCGCGAGCTGTGGGAGCGCGTGTCATGACGGTTGTGGTCAGCCCGCTCGAAATCGCCGTCCTCGAAAGGACCGTCCTGCCGGATCGGCAGCCGCAGGTACTTGCGGCCTGTCCGGCGTGCGGAGGGCAGGGCTGCGACAAGTGCTCGCAGACAGGATTAGCCGAGTTCTGCTCGGCGGATGTAGGGACAAATGCCAGCATCAGCGCGGGTGGAGACGCGCTTGGAACGGCTTCCACCGAACAGCCATCAAGACACTGCTCCGGGACCTGCGGAGTCGAGCAGATAACTCAGGGTGGCGATCGGCGAAATCATCCCGACGAGGGAAAAAGGGAAGGCCCCGGTCAGAACGGGGATGCTGGCGCCAATACAGTGCTTCGCGCCTGCGATCTGCGCGGCCTGGCGCGGACCGAGGAAGAGATCGAGGCGCAGCGAGTGCTGATCTGCAAGCTAATCGACGGCACCCACCCCAGCAGCTACGAACGAGGCTTCGCGGAGGGCGCGCACGCTCTGATCACATGGCTGCTGGGCGAGACCGATGATCCTCCGCTTGATTCTTACGACGTGTCATGACAGCCCTGCTCACAAAACGGGAAGCGGCGGAGGCGCTGGGGCGCTCGGAGCGGTGGGTCGAGCAGCACGCCGAGCGGTTCGCAGCGGAGCGGGCCGAGCGCGCGCGCAACGGGCGGCCGGTTTTGCGGATTCGCCTCGAGTCGCTACCGCCCGAAGCGCAGAAGGCCTGGGCGGAGCGGCATCGGCAGAAGGTGGTCGAGATCGCGCCCGCGGCCGAGGCCGCGCCGGGCCAGCTCGCCCTCGGGCTGACCATGCCCGAGGCTCCCAACCTGTCGGTGGAAGACCGGGCCGAGGCCGAAAAGCGCTACCGGATCATTGAACCGCTGGTCGCTCCCGAACGGCACCGTAGATTATGGATCGCACACGGCGAGCGCTCGGGCGCTCTGATCACGTTCCTGGCACAGCAGCACCAGGTGGCGATGCGCACCATCTATGCGTGGCTCAAAGCCTTCAAGGATGGCGGCCTGCCGGCGCTGGTGACGAAAGACCGCGTCGATCGCGGCCGGCCGCGGGTGTTCAACCGGGCCGCGCTCGCGTTTCTCCTGGCGGCGAGCCTGCCCAAGAAGGGTTGCTACGGGAACCTCTCCGTGCGCGAGATCTACCGGGCCTACAAGGAAGAGCGTGCCTGGCGCGCCGCGCACGCGGCCACTCCGCTGGGCGAGTTCGGCCGGGCGAAGTACGCCGGCTGGCTCGATGACGCGGGCCGCCTGAGGTCCGACGCGCAACTACCCGAGGCCTCCTACGAGACCTTCCGGGCATGGGCCAGCAAGATCCCGGATGCCGTGAAGGTGATGGCGCGGGATGGCGAAGACAAGTTTTCAGCCACGCAGGAAATCCTCAGTTTCCGCGAATTGAGCCAAATCCAGCCGCTGGAGTACCTGGTGATGGACCACCGGCGGCTGGATCTTTTTTGCATGACGCGGACACGCGACGGCTGGCGCCTGGTGCGGCCCTGGCTGACGGCCGCCATCGATATGCGCACGCGGAAGTGGCTCGGCTGGTCGATCGTGGAGACTCCGTCCAGCGATTCGATCGCCAGCGTACTGAAGCGCGTGTTCTTGGATTGGGGTCTACCGGAGGCCTGTTACTGGGACAACGGCAAGGACTTCGTCTGCGAATGGTTGGAAGGTCGCGAGCGGCGCCAGGGTGAAGCCTACCGGGTGACAGAATTCGACACCGCGACGCGCGGCGTGCTCGAAACTCTGGGCGTTCGGGTGCACCACGCCATCGTGAAGCGGGCGCGGTCGAAGATCATCGAGCCCAACTTCGGCAATACGGCGCTATTCGATAAGAACACGCCCTGGTGGTGCGGGCATAAGCCGGACGCCCGGCCGGAGCGGCTGGAGCAGCTCGTCCGGCAGCACGAAGAGTGGGTGGACGGCCGGCGGGAAGAGCCCTCGTTTAAAACGATTGAAGAGATCGCGGCCCTATACGACGACTTCTTGATGGATCTCAACGAACGCGAGCACACCGGCGAGGGCATGGAGAAG
>JAJFUV010000346.1 GCA_021372245.1 Terriglobales bacterium | reverse complement strand
GCAGAGCACGAGGACGAAGCCCGCATAAGCGTCACTTCTTTCCAAAAACATAGACACCTGTATCCTGCCGGCTCTGGTAGGTCACGAAGACCCGCCCGATCGAATCGACCGCCACATCTTCCACGAGCTGCCGTGGCTGGGGCATGTACCATTGCGTGACGAACTTACCATTGTTGTCGTACTTGGTAATGCTTGAGCGGCGCTCTTTGTCCCTCGTAGAGATGTAGATGTTGCCCTCGCGATCCACACACATACTGTGGTAGCTCAGCAAGTTGTTCTCGGCCGTGAACGGGCCGAATTCCAGGAGCAGCTTCCCTTGCGGCGTGAACTTCTGCACAGGCCCGTAGTAATTCGAAATGATGACGTCGCCGCGCCGGTCGACGCCCAGCCCGTGCGGCGCGTGAAAATCGCCGGGGCCGTTGCCCGCCTTACCCCAGTTCGTGAGAAAGCTTCCTTTCTCGTCATAAACGGCGATGCGGCTGTTGTCGACGTCCGCGATGAACAGACGGCCGATCGGATCGAAGTCCAGCGCGTGCGGCCTCAGGAACTGCCCGGGCGCACTGCCCTTTGTCCCGAATTCCCGCAGGAACTTGCCTCCCGAATCGAACACCTCGATGCGGAAGTTCGCGCCGTCGGCAACGTAGATCTTCCCGTCCACCGGATTCACAGCGGCGTCTCGCGGGGATCGAAACTGTCCCGGACCGGAACCCGGACCGGCCCCTATCTCATTTAAGAACTTCCCGTCCGGCGTAAAGCGCACCACCCGGGAAGCCCGGCTGTCGGTGACGATCACGTCGCCGTTCCTGTCGACGGCGATACCGTGCGCCCCGCGCAACCGCCCCGGCCCTTCACCGGTCACGCTCCAACTCTGCAATAACACGTAATGCTCGGCGCCAAACGCACACAAACTTAGAACGAACGCTGCTATCAACCTCATGGCTTCCTTCTCAAGACCTGCACTCCGTGGACGCTGCGGCTCTCAACCGCAACGTACACCTGTCCGCTCGCGTCCACCGCAGCGGCTTTCACGCCCTGCTCTCCTTCGCCGGTGGACGCCGCAAAAGCTGTCACGTACGCCCCGCGGTTGTCGTAGATCACGATCGCGTTGCGCCCGTCCCGATGCCGCGCCGCCAAGTACGTGTTGCCATGCCGGTCGGCAGTCATGCTGTGGAAGTGCATCCAACCGCGGAAGCCCGCCGGCCCGAAGTCGTACAGGAACTTGCCCTCGGCGCTGAACCGTTGCGTAGGCCCGTAATAGTTGGATACGATCACATCGCCGTTCGGCGCCACGCCTATTCCGTGCGCGTCGCGAAACTCGCCAGAAGATTCACCCTTCTTGCCGAAACTGAAGAGAAACTTCCCGTTGCGCGGATCAAAGACGCTCACCCGATTGTTGTCTACGTCTACGACGTAGAGCTTGGTGCCATCCGGCGAGAACTCCAACCCGTGTGCGCGCAGCAGTTGCCCCGGCCCGCTGCCTTTCGAGCCGAACATACGCAGGAACTTCCCTTCGGGGCTGAACACCTGGATACGATAATTGTTGGCGTCGGAGATGAAGATCTCGCCGGCACGATTGACGCGCGCGTCCCGTGGCCCGTTGAACCGGCCCGGTCCATTTCCGGGCCCCAGGCCGATTTCGGAGAGCCACTTTCCTTCGGGCCTGAATCGGTGCACACGGCTGCCAACACTATCCACAAGAATCAGATGGCCGTCCTGATCGAAGCACAGCGAGTGCGCTTCCTTGAGAGCGTTGGGCACACCCTGCGGGTTCAGCCAGCTCCGGACCATCTCGTATTGCGGCTCCGGCGCCGGCGTCGTCTGCAGCGGATCGGCGAAGCTGAGTAGATCCACTTTCAACTTCCCCTTATCCATGATCTTCGACACCGTGTAAATGCGCTTGTCGCGGCCCACGGCGATCGACTGCGCCCATGTCGGACGGCGGCCATCATTCAGCGCCAGGGCGCCATGGTCCGTGTACTTACCGGCCGGAATGTCATAGGTGACGAAGCGTATCTCCTCGCCTTTGGGCGTCCCGGTGAGGAAGTACAAGGTATGACCGTCAGGTCCGAGCGTCAGCCCAAGGTAGCCGTAAGAGAACGCATCGTACTGGCCGCTTGCCTTGGACTTTTCGGAGGCGATCCTATCTACCACATCCAGAACGCCCCCGCGCGGATCGAAGCGGAACAGGTACCCGCTCATGCCGTGTGTTCCATAGAAGACTTTCTCAGGGCCGTACCAGACTGTCTGACGCCAGTTGTAACCCATGTGTCCGGGTTTGTTCGGGTCCCACTTACCGAAGATCGGGCGCTTCATGCTGCAGCCGTCGATCTTCTCTAACTCCTTCTCCTGCCGGTGCCAGCCGTACCGGTGGACCGCGCCAGTGGAGTCCGTGAAGAAGGCCGTACCAAGTACAGGATCCACGGCGATCGACCGGCACACCACGCGAAACATATCCCCCACGCCCTTTTCGCCCATGCCCGCTGTCAGGCCGTAGTCCTTCATCTCCTTCTTTGCCAGATCGTAAACGAGGAAGTGCGCCGAGGGCCAAGTCAGCGCAAAGAGACGTTCGCGCCGCTCGTCCATCGCCATCGTGATGATGCCTTCGCCCGCCGGCGCGCTGGCGAGTTTCTCGATCTTGCCCGTGGCCAGATCGTATGAAAGAAAGTGTCCGCCGGGATACGGTTTGTAACCGGCTGGAGGCACACCGACTAACTCCTTGCCGTCCACCACCTGGTAATAACCCATGTGAGTGGCGAAGTAGAGTTTACCTTTATGTTCGTAGAAATTGACGTGGCTCTTGCCTTGCGGAACGGTCTTCAATCCCTTCTCGTCACTTGCCTCGGTAAGATCGGCCAGGTGAGTGACTTTATCTGTCGCCGGATCGTAAGAGAACATCTGCGCGCCCAAGTCGATCTTGTGAGCGCAAATGACGTAGTAAATCTTCCCGTCGCTGGCCGCGGTGACGGCGTTGTAGCTATCGTCACCGGTGAAACCGGCATCGTGCCAGCGCGCGGCAAGCACCCCGGTCGATAAGGGCTCGGCAGCAAGGACCACCGTCATCAGGAGGGCACACGAATACGTAAGAAGTTTTCGCATAGTGGGTGGGGGCGGGCTCTACCCGCCCCGCCTTCTTCAGAACAGAATCTTTCCGCTCAGAATGATCTGGCGCGGATAGTTCGTCAAGCCCTTCACGCCACCAATGTTGCCAAAAGTGGCTGAGGTCGGATTGCTATTGTCGAGTGAGTCGTACCATTCCGGCGTGTTCATCGCATTCGTGGCCTGGGCTTCGATTACAAACATGAAGCGTTCCGCGATGCGGGTTTTCTTCACCACCCCAAGGTCGAAACGGTGAATCGGCGGTTCGCGAAGACTCGACAACACCAATGGCCAGCGCCGGACCTGGTACGGATTCGTCTGGGCAACAAAGGCCGCAGGATTGATCCACTGATTCAGATTCTGCCCGCCAGGAACGGCATTCGGATCGGCGCCGGTCGGGATCGCATTGGCCGCCATCTGGATGACTTTGCCGCTTTGGATACGGATGATCCCATTCGCCTGCCAGCCATTGATGATGCGATCTGCCCAGCCCGGCGCATTCGGGAATAGCCAGTGTCCCTTCCCGAAGGGCAGTTCCACTGCGAAGTTAGGCACAAGAATCTGCGGGAAGTCCAGCGGCGAGAGCCGCTTCTCGAGGAAGGGATCGGTGGCATACTGATAGCCCAGCTTCTCCATCTTCTTTGAGGCGGTGTAAGCGAGGCTGAAGCTGATCCCCTGGGTCATCCGCTTCACCACGTAAAGCTGCAAAGCGTCGTACCTGGACCAACCGATGGGGGTGTTGTTAAGTGTCACGCCCCCCGGGAACTGCGGGTACGGCACGATCAAACCCGAGTTGGCGATTGTAGATTGGTTGAGCCCATAGCCCGGCACCAAGCCGGCGAATGGATTGGCGTACTTCGTGTTCAAGTACGACGCTCCCTGTGTGAACTGCTGCTCGGTAAGGGAATTGAGGCTCTTGCCGATGGGCAGCCGGTTGACGGTGTTGTTCACGTACCCCACGCTCACACGCATGTTCCAGAACACTTCCCGCTGGACCTCGAAACTGAACTGCCGGGCCCGTGGAGTCCGGGTGTTCGGATCGACGTAGGAGATGCCCGATCCTATATTGGTGGCCAGCGCGTTCTTTGCACCAACCGGCTGGATGATTCCAGTCGGGAATGGGTTGTCCAGCAGGTTCAACGGGACGCGATTGGCATCGTAGGTGACCCACGGGGTGGACTGGCTGAAGCCCGCTTGACCCGGGTCATAGTAGATGGGCCCATAAAACATACCCCATCCGGCACGGATCGCGGTCTTGTCATTTAAGGCATACGCGGCGGCAATACGGGGGCCAAAGTCCGTATTGCCGGGGGCGTACACATTCCTCGGCTGGCCGTTCACGCCGGGGAACGTAAGGCCACCCACCAGGTTCGCGCATGCCGGGCAATACTGCGCACCCGCCGCAGCTTTCACTTGAGCGGCCAGCGGGCTGGCCGCCGTGGGATCGAACGATCCCGTCATGGCGTTGTAACGGTCCGTCAGGCCGCCTGTGCGGTCCCAACGGAGGCCCACGTTCATCGTCAACTTGGGCGTAATCTTGATGTCGTCCTGCACATATAGCGCGCCGTACAGCATCTGCCGGTTCGTGGTGGCGTTAAGGTCGAGCCTGCCGCCACCCACGCCAAAGAGGAAACTCGCCGTTTCGTCACCCGCGCCTATAGTTTGCACATCCGGATCGGGTCCGTTGGTGTCCCCGCGGCCAAATGAGAAATATCCGGCGTCATAGCCTCCGGGGCTTAAATAGATGCGCTCCAGACGCATCTGACCGCCCAATTTCAAGTTGTGTCTTCCCAGGTTTTTCGACCACGCCAGATCCATGTTGTTTACCTGATCTGGCACGTACCGTCCTGCTGGAAGGCCTCCGCCCATGAACAGGTCGCTCCCGCCGATATTGGTGCCGCCCATGCTGAAAACGGGAAACGCCTTCGCCGCCTGGGACTGGAACGTGGAACTGAATCCCAGGTCCGCCGGCGTCGCCTGCAGGCGCGGCGTCTCTAGTTGTCCGGTGACGTATCGCTCCATGCCCACCCGGAAATTCAGTACGCTGGTGGGCGAGAGCGTGTGCGTAAGGTCAACCACTGCGTTGTGATTGGCCCGAATGAACGGGAATCCTCCGTTCACCTCCGCCGCCGTTCCGTAATACAGCACCGGAAATTCCTTGTAGTCAGTCCGGATGTGCCGTACCATGAGCTTCGTGCGCTCGCTAATGTTCCAATCGATGCGCGGCATGAACTCGTTGTATTCCTTGGTGGCTTTCGACTCGCCCACCGAGATGAAGTTGGTCGCCTTCACGACCAGGCCACTCGGGGCATTCGGCAAAGGTATGTACTTCCAAAATGCTTTGGCCACCGGGTTGATGCGACTCGAGGGAATGACGTTCCCCGACACCGGCGTGCGGCTGTACTTCTTCGTCACGGGATCCTGAACCGTTGAGAACGGATCATAGATCTGTACTTGGGTCGGGACACCGCTCTTGAGATAGAAGGTCGACGTGAAGTCACCGTTGCGCTCTTTCTGCGTAGGCACATATCCGGCAAAGCTCTTGACGTCGTTGCTCCTGTTCTGGTTGTACTTGAACGTGCCGAACAACTTGTCACGGAAGATGCGGCCGGTGATGATGCCGCCGTAAGTGTTGTAAACCAGCCTCGTACGCGGTTGCCCAGCGCGGTTTCGTTCGAAATGATTGGCATTGAGCGAGGTGTTCCTGAAGAAGGTGTACAGTTCGCCGTGATATTCGTTGCTGCCGGACTTTGTGGTCACATTGATGATCCCACCCGTCGTGTTGCCATACTCTGCGCTGTAGGCATTCGTGATCACTTTCACTTCGGCTGTGGACTCCTGAGTGGGGATGACGCCGAACATGTGGCCGTCATAGCTGGTGCGGTTGGGAACGCCGTCCAGGATCATTTCATTGGTGCGGTCCTGGCCGCCGTTGAGCATGAATCCCGAGGCTCCTGCGTTGCCTGATGGCGTCATGCCGCGATCGCCCCCCGACACAACGACGCCCGGCGCGCTTGGCAGGATGCTCATCACCACGCGCTGCACCGTCGGCGTGTACAGCGTCCGCGCAAGGTCAATCTCACCGGCGCGGTCGGCGTTCTCGAATTCCACCAGGCTGACCTTGTCGCTGACAGTCACCGTTTCGCTCACCGACCCCAGCGCCAGTTTCAGATTGACGGTGGGGTTCGATGCTGCGACCACAGTGACCAGAGGCTGGATCGCCTTTTGGAATCCTTGGTGCACGACCTCCACTTTGTAGTCTCCCGGCTGTAGAAACCGGACATTGTAAAAACCGTCTGCTGTTGTCCCGGCGGTGTACTTCGCGCCGGTCATCAGGTTCGTAACCGTGATGGTTGCACCTGGGATTGGCGAGTCCGAAGGATCCGTGACGCGTCCGCTGATG
Organism: Terriglobales bacterium; assembly: GCA_021372245.1. Classification (GTDB taxonomy): domain Bacteria; phylum Acidobacteriota; class Terriglobia; order Bryobacterales; family Bryobacteraceae; genus JAJFUV01. The sequence continues at coordinate 5,707 of JAJFUV010000346.1, read as the reverse complement.
GTTCCCAACGCGGCGCCCTGACCGAACAGAATCGCCGTGCAGAGAAACAGAAGTATTGTTGCCGTAAAGAACTGCTTCATCTCCCACCCCCGGTTTTTGTGGGGCCCCGCCCAGCGGGGCCCCTTGTCTCTGAGCCTAGAACGATATCCGGCCAGCAAACTGAATCTGGCGCGGATAATTTGACTGATTCTGATATCCCGCAATCTGGCCGAAGCAGGACTTCGACGCAGTAGCGCAATTTCCCGTCGTAGCGTACCACTGCGGCGTGTTAAACGCGTTCACCCAGTTGTTGATGAACTGGAATTTCACACGTTCCGTGATCCGGAAGTTCTTCATGATCCCCAGGTCGAAGTTGTGCGTTGGGGGCTCACGCAGCCGGCCGGTCATGGTGTACCACCGCCGCGGCGCGTACGGATTGGTGTTCAGCGTGTACGCCGCCCGGTTGACCCACTGATCCAGGCGCTGGCCGCCCGGCACATCGTTGGGATCCACCCCGGCGACCGGGATGGTGTCTGCGCCCATTTGGTAGGGCCTGCCGCTCGAGACTCGAATCATCCAGTTAATCTGCCAACCGCCGATGATGTGATCCAGCCAGCCAGGCATGTCCCTCCATGCCCAACGCGTTTTGCCCCACGGCATCTCCCACGATCCGTTGGCCACGAAGTTCTGCGGGATGTCGTAGTCTTCGTACCTCTTCTCCAGGAAATTGTCGAATGAGTTGGCGTAGCCGAAGTGGCCAAGCTTCTTGGAGACTGTGTAGCCGAAGCTCATACTGACGCCCTGGCTGAACCGCTTGGTCACCTGAGTCTGGAGACCGTCGTAACGCGAGTCTCCAATCGGCACATTCACCTTCGTTACCCCGGTGAACTGCGGAAACTGGTATTGCAGCGAACTGAATGAGATCTGCGACTGATTCAACGCATAGCCTGGCACCAATCCGGCGAACGGGTTGTCCACCTTCCGGTTGAGTACCGAAGCCCCCTGAACGTAGAGCGACTCCGCGATGTAGTTCAGCGACTGGTTCACGGGTAGCCGGTCGTTGTAGTTGAAGTTGTATCCCGCGCTAACCAGCACGCCCCAGGGGATCTCACGCTGTATTTCGAAACTGGCCTGGTAAGCCCTCGGCTCCCGGGTTTCCGGATCGATGAAGCTTATGCCGGCGCCGATGTTCGTCGCCAGGCCCTTGCTCGAACCCGTAGGCTGTAGCAGACCGGTCGGGAACGGATTGTCGATCAGGTTGATGGGGATCAGGTTTGCGTCGTACAGAATCGACGACGTCGTCTGGCTGTAACCTGCGGGCTGGCCCGGATCGTACCAGATGGGCCCATAGAACATCCCGAAACCGCCTCGGATGGCTGTCTTGTTATCAAGCGCGTATGCGAATCCGAAGCGCGGTCCGAAGTTCTTGCGCGACGCATTGTACACGTTGCGGGGCATCCCGCCCACGCCTGGGAATGTAAGGCCGCCCCTCAGATTCGCGCATGCGGGACAATTAGCCGCAGCCGCCGCGGCCTTCACCTGCGCCGCAAGCGGGCTGGTTGCCGTCTCGTCGAACATGCCGGTCATGGCGTTGTAACGGTCCGTCATTGGGCCTGTCCAGTCCCAGCGCAAGCCGAGGTTGATCTTCAGTTTGCTGGTGACGCTGATATCGTCCTGCACGAAAAGCGCCAGGCTCTTGCCTTGCCGTGCCGGCAGCGAAAGGACGTCTATGGATGCGCTGCCTACTCCCATCAGGAACGACGCCACCGAATCGCCGGCGGACGCGACGTTCACCTGTGGATCCTGGTTGGTCGCCGTGGGACTGAAACCGAAATTACCTGCATTGTAGCCCGCGGCCACGTTGTAAGTGCGCTCCAGACGCCCCTGCCCGCCGATCTTCAACGTGTGCTTGCCGATGATCTTCGACCACGTGGCGTCCACGTTGTTGATCTGGTCCGGCGTAAAGTTGCCGGAACCCTGGCCGGCGCCACTGAAGCCGGTCCCACCATAGCCGGGAGAGCCTCCGAAACTGAAGTACGGGAAGTACGGCGAAGCCTGGGCCACGAACGTCGAGCCGAATCCCAGGTCCTTCGGCGTGACCTCGCCTCGCTTGTTGTTGATATTCGCCGTCAGGTACCTCTGCAACCCAGCTCGCACGTTCAGCACGCTTGTCGGTGAAATGGTCCTTGTATAGTCCACCACAAGGTTGTGGTTGGCGCGCGTGAACGGGAAGCCCGTGTTCACGTCCGCCGCGCCTGGGTAGAACTCCACATCGTAAGAGTTGAAGTTGTTGCGGATGTGGCGCACGCTGAACCGGTTGGTGTCGTTGATGTTCCAGTCCACCCGGTTGGAGTATTCGCTGAAATCCGCCTTGGCTGAGCCTCCTGAGGGTAGGTAGTTGCTACCTCGCGTGATGGGGTCGCCCGTAGCGTTCGGCATGGGGATGTATTTCCAGAACGCTTTGGCGACCGGGCTCATCCTGCTGGCAGGAACCTTGTTGCCGGCGAGTGCTGTCCTTGAATATCTGCCCGTGACGGGGTCCTGCTTGATGCTCCAGGGGTCGTAAATCAGCACGGGAGCCTTCTGGCCGCCGCTGTTCCACCACGTGTCGGTAAAATCGCCGTTGCGTTCCGCCTCGGTAGGCACGTGACCCGAATAGGACTTCTTACTACCCGAGTGCAGCCGCTGCCAGCCTGAACTGAAGAACAGCTTGTTCTTGAAGGCCGGTCCGCTCACCAGGAAACCGTACTGGTCGAAGTGTACAGGCAACCGGCCTAGCTTCGCTAGGTTCCGTTCGAACGTGTTGGCCGCCAGGGTTACGTTGCGGTTGTACCAGTAAGTTTCGCCGTGGTAGTCGTTGTTGCCGCTGCGCGTTGTCACGTTCACCACGCCGCCTGTAGTGCGCCCGTATTCCGCGCTGTAAGGACTGGCCAGCACCTTCATCTCCGCCACGGTCTCCTGCGTCGGGATGGTGCCGTACAGGCCGCCTTCGTTACCGCCGCGGTTCGGCACGCCGTCGATCAGCATCTCGTTGGATTTGAACTGTCCGCCGCTGATCACCAGCGACGTCGAGCCCGAGTTGTCGTACGGTGTAAAACTCTTGGCATTGGTCGCCACCGTCACACCCGCCGCAGCCCACGTAATGCCCATGATGTTGTGGCCTTGCGTCGGCGTATTCAGCATGCGGATGTTGTCGATGATCGCGCCTTTGTCCGCGTTTTGTGTTTCGATCTGGGCGACTCTTTCGGTGACCGTCACGGTTTCAGCCACCGCGCCTAAGGTGAGGGTGATGTTCACTGTGGGACTAGTAGCCGTAGCCACCAGTACGTCGGGCTGTACTGACTTCTGAAAACCGGTCTTAGTAACCGACACCGAGTAGGTGCCGGGCTGCAGGAATCGGACCGTGTAATAACCATCGGCCGTCGTTGCGGCCGTGGAAGTCGATCCCGTCTTGGTGTTAGTTACTGTGATCCCGGCATCCGGGACCGGTGCCTGTGAAGGGTCTGTGACTCTTCCACTGATGGATCCCAGTGCGGCGCCCTGTCCGAACGCGGGTACAGCGGCAGTCAGGACCACGAAGACAGCCGCCAAAAGGATACTGCTGTGACGACCTGACATGACTCACCTCATTCTTATGTCTGAATGGCCGGCCCTTCGACCCGGCCATTCCACAGACTCAACCCTCTAAATCTGCCTCAACTATGGTGCCAGTTTGGGGTCGAGTCAAGCCTTTCTTATGCCGTCCAAGATCGCTCCTGTAACGGCCATCTCTTGCGCCGTGGCAGCCACCTGCGGGCTGCGCGGCGGACCAATCTTGATTCCGGACACCTTCTCAATCGCGCCCCTCAGAATGGGCACCGGGTTAATACGCCCGTTCTGATTGAGCGAGGCGAAGAACGGAGCCATCTTGAAGTAGATCCTGGAAGCCTCGGCGTTGTCGCCCTTGAAATAGGCGTCGATCATCGCCTTCATGCAGTCGCCGATCACCTGCGAACCACCGCTGACCACCCCGACGCCGCGCTGCGGCAGCACTTGCAGCACCATGGTGTCATCGCCGCAATAAATCGAGAAGTCCTTCGGCGTGCAAAGCGCAAACAAAGTGGCTTGCGTCGGCTGGATGCCCGCTTCCTCCTTGATGCCCCGGATGTTGGGCACATTCAGGAGTTGCTTGAGCGTCTCCGGCTCCATGTTGACGCCGGTGAACAGTGGAATGTTGTAGATCAGCACGGGCAGTTTCGTCGCCGCGGCCACCGCCTCGAAGTGGCGGCGGATGCCTTCCTGTGTGGGCTTGCCGTAATAGGGCAGAACGCACATGGTGACGTCGAAGCCCATCTCCTCGGCGACTCGGGTAAAGCGGATCGACGCGCGTGTCGAAGCCGAGCCCACCCCCGCCACCAGGGGAACCCGCCCCCGAGTGGCGGCCTTGACCGTCTTCCAGACCTCCAGCCGTTCCTCGTCCGTCAGCGCGTAGAACTGACCCGTTGTACCGGTGACAATAATCGAGTCGCAGAGGTTCTTGGTGATGATGTAATCCACCAACTGTCCCAACGCCTCGTGGTTGACATCTTCGTTCGCATGGAAGGGCGTCACCAAAGGAACCGACACGCGGCCCATGATCTCTTGCAATGTCTTCATTCAGTCTCCTTGTCTCAATGCGATGGCGTGACGACCGGTAGCCCTCTCCGCCGGGCCCCGAGCGCGTTCTCCACCGTGCGTGCCGTCTCCAGCACGCGCTCCCCGTACTCCCGAATGCGTTCCCGTGGCAGCCGGCTAGCCGGCGCGGAGACGCTTAGCGCCGCCGTACCCCCATCCACCACTACAGAGATGGCAGCCGCGACACAGTTGACTCCCAGCTCGTTCTCTTCAAGATCCATGGCGTAACCATCCGTCCGGACCTGCCCCAGTTCCTCTTCCAAACGGCCCAAGGCCGTGATCGTATGTGGCGTGAACCGCGGCAACCCCCTCGCCTCGGCCACTGCCCTCACCCGATCGCCGGACAATGTGGACAAAATCGCTTTCCCTAATCCCGTGCAATGGAGCGGAGCGCGTAATCCCTCGTCTCCACGCGTGTGCAACTGGAACGGCGACTCGATAGCGGACAATATAAGGATCTCGTTGTCCGATAAAACACCCAGCTTCACGGTCTCTTTCGTTTCCGCTGCCAGCCGCTTCAAGTGCGGCAGCGCCGCCGCCACCAGCCGGGTGCTGTGCGAGAACCGCATTCCCAACTCGTAGACCCGGGGCCCCAGCCGGTATCGTTTGTCCGCCGGGTCCTGCTTGAGAAAATCCATGCTTTCCAACGTACGCAGAAGGTTGTGCGTCGTCGATTTGGGCATCTCCAGGCGGCGGCTCAGGTCGCTGACGCTTAAACTCGGCGGGTCGGTGCCGAACTCGCAGAGGATCTCCAGAGCTTTGCGCACCGCCGCCACTTCGTAGTTGCCGCTAGGCTTACCATTACCGTTTCCGTTCATCATGACTGACCATTGATTCCGATGTCTGAACAATATCTAAACCACGATCCGGGATTCTGTCAAGGGGATCTGTGGTGATTTGCCCTGTTTTGTTTAAGTTTCCAGATGGAGTCTCATCCTGGACAGGCATATGGGAAAGCCGTTCGGGGGTGGTGAACACCAGCCCACAACATCTCGCCTTGGAATATCATTCATAGAATGATTGGCCGGCTCCTCATCGCCGTGTGCTGCCTGTGGACGGCTGGCCGGCCCGAAGT
>JAJFUV010000331.1 GCA_021372245.1 Terriglobales bacterium | reverse complement strand
GCTTCCACTGAGGCCCGGCTACCACGGCGGCGCAAACGTCGGGTAGGGGTGATAGATCCGGGTCCATTCAACAGGGCGGGTGTAGTCCCGCCCGTGGTGGAAGTTCCACACGTTCTCGAAAGTCTTCTCCGCGAGTTCCAGGCCAGTCACCAGAAACAGGTTGGCGCGGTAGAGTGTTCCCAAATCCGAGGGGTGGTCGATGATCTCCGCGAACTTCTCCGTGGTGCGGCGGCCCATGCGGCGCGCTTGGCGCACCATCTCCATGGACGCGTCCAGCCGTCGGACGAACTCGGCCTCGCCAACCTGCTTGCGGTCGCGGAAAGCGTCGTCGAAGGCCAGATAGGCGCGGCGGGCCGCGACGAGTGTGCGGAGCAGCATCGCGTAGGATTCCGTCTTGTTGATCAGGTACGCCAACTCCGCCTTACCGCGCGGGGCGGCCAGCGGTTCGGTCGAGCGCAATTCGCGGGCGGCGCGGTCCAGCAATCCAGCGGCGTGCTCGAACTGCTCGATGCGCTTCGCGCTCGACTTGCGGAAGCCGTCCCAGTTCCTGGGGCCATCGAAGTGGTTGGCCTGGCGATAGAAGCCATAGGCGTGCGAGACCTCCTGAATCACTCCGCAGCAGCCGAAATTGCCCGCGCCGGTCCAGCCGAGGTACTCTTCGTTCTCTTCCAGCGTGGCGAACGCGGTTTCGACGCTCTTTTGCGCACGCTCGCCGAACAGGCGGGCGGCGTATTCCGAGTAAAACTCCTTGGGGGTGAGATGCGGGCGCCATGCGCCGGCGGCCAGGTAGAGTGTGTTCTGCTCGGTGCCGCGCGCGCGGTTGAGTTGGCCCGCGAACCCGGCGACGCCGTTTTCGAGCGAGCCTTCCAGCATGCGGTCCTTGTAGTACAGATTCACGTTGAACTGCATGCCGAACATGGCGCTGTCGTCGTCCATGCGCGGCACCAGGGTGCGCTCGCGCGCGCCCATCCCACCGAAGTACTCCATGGGGACGCCGGCGGGAGTCCAGATGGCACGGGATTCCATGTCCGTGAACGGCACGTCCTTGGGAAACGACTTGTCGATGAACGGCAGCAGATAGCCGCGGCCGATGCCGCCTATGGCGATGTGGGCGCGAGGCGCCACGCGGTCGCGGGCCTCCAGGGCTTTAAGCGCGATGTGCACCGAGCCGATGTTCGAATCGCGCACGATGTCCGGCTTGCGTTCGTAGCCCTTGTACGGATCCCACAACCTCAACACGCCGTCGAAGCGCCCGCGCTCCCGCGCGAACAGGGCCTGGTCCTCGAGGTCGGGGCAGTCCGGGTACATCTCGGGACGATACAGGATGTAGCCTTCAGCTTCCGGGTAGGTTTCGGCCAGCGCTTTGACGCGTTCAGCGTTGATCTCGTGGAGCACCGGATCTGCCGGGCACATGTGCGTGCCGAGAATCGGATGGAAGGGCAGTTGGAGGTTCGTGGCGCGGCGCGCGAAACGGGCGTGGTTGCCCTGGAGCGTCGTGGGATCGATGCACAGCCAGACCTTGATGTGGCGCGTGCGCGCATAACGGATGATCTCGCGCAGGAAATCGGCCGCCACGCGGAAGGCCTGCTCCGGCGTTTCGACGTGCTGGAACTCGGCCGGCGCCATGCGCTCGCGCCCCCGGAAATGCTCGCGGCCCACTTCGATGTCCTTGGTGAGCTGCGAGCCGTAGTGGTAGCGCCAGGTCATGTAGCCGGTCTCTTTCGTGGTGGCGTCGCCCAGGAGCTTGTGCTCGCCGCGATAGGTGAAGTCGATCCACGGCTCGTGCTCGAACCAGAAGAATTGCAGGTAGTTCATCTTCATCTTGGCCATCTGGTCGAGGAACGCCTTCACTTCGTTCAGATGCCAGATGCCGCGGTTGGGGTAGATGTTGGAGATCAGCAGGCCCCGGCGTGGAAACGGCGATTCGATCTTTAGTTGGACGTCGGGCGCACGCAGGTCGCGGACGGTTTCGGGCAGGATGTCTTTAGTGATGAGGAAAGTGGCGCCGAAACGTTCGATGATGTCGTAGACGGCGTAAAGCGTCGCTGCGTCGTCATTGCCCGCGGCCACAAGCACCTCATGCGCGCCGGCCTTCGTGCGCCAAAGCACGAACCCGTCCCGCTTAAGGCCCTCCATTGGCGCCAGCTTGCGCGCGAGCGGGCCGCCCACCACGATGTTGAGCATCCCGTTTCGCAAAGCGCCCGGCGCAACGATCTCCAGACGAGCGCCGGTGATGTTTTCCACATAGCGCCGCAGTTCGGTAGCGGCGTACTGATTCGGTTCCGCGGATACGATCACAGCCTCGGCTTTCCCGTCCCGCGCGATGAACGCGCCGCCGGCCAAATCGGGCAGCACGAGGACGGCAAACACCATCAGAATCCTCATGGAATCACCTCGTCATGGCAATGATACTCTAGTGGTCAAGACCCGCCGGGACATGCCGACAAAACTTCAATTAGTGCAACGAGATATTATTCGCTGTGAGCGCTGTCCGCGCTTGATCGCGCATTGCCGCGGTGTGGCGAAAGTGAAGCGCCGCGCCTACCGGGACTGGGATTACTGGGGCAAGCCGGTGCCTTCTTTCGGCGATCCGGAAGCCTGGCTGCTCATCGTGGGGCTAGCTCCGGGCGCGCACGGCTCCAACCGCACGGGCCGCATGTTCACGGGCGATGGCTCGGGCGATTTCCTTTATCCCGTGTTGCACGCCGCCGGTTTCGCTTCGCAGGCTGAAAGCGTATCGCGCGATGACGGAATGGTGCTGCGCGGCATTTACATCACGGCCGCAATCCATTGCGCGCCGCCAGACAATAAGCCGAAGAAGGAAGAAATCGCCGCCTGCCGCCCATACCTGGAACGCGAATTCGATCTGTTGCCGAACCTGAAAGTGGTGGTCGCGCTGGGGCGCATCGCCTTCGATGCCTACCTGGACATGCTCGCCGGCCGCGGGCTTATCGCGAGCCGTGCCGGCTTCCAATTCGCCCACAATCGACTTTTCAAGACAGGGGAAGGGCAGCCGCTTCTGTTGAGCTCCTACCACCCCAGCCAGCAGAACACGCTCACCGGGCGGCTCACAGAAGAGATGTTCGCCGGCGTTTTCAAACGAGCCAAGGAGGTGTCTGTTGAGAATCCTCTTGCTGGTGTTGCTGGCCTGGCCGTGTCTGGCTGAGGACGGGTTCACCACGGAATTGTGGTCGTCCGCGGGCAGGATTTACGCGCGCACGTTGGAGCATCCGTTCCTGAAGGGGCTCAGCGACGGAACGCTCCCGCGGGAGCGGTTTCGCTGCTATCTGTTACAGGACGCCCGGTACCTGCGCGCGTACTCGCAAGCGCTGAACATACTGGCGGCGAAGGCGCCGCGGGAAGAGTGGGCCATCACTCTGGGGACGCACGCGGTTGACGCACTGCGCACCGAACGGCAACTGCATGAGAGCATCCTGCATTCCTATGGCGTAAGCGATCAGGAGATGCGCTCCGCAGTGATGGCGCCGAGCAACGTGTCCTACACAAATCACTTACTAGCCGCAGTGCATCAACGCCCGTTTGGCGAAGCACTGGCGGCCATGCTGCCCTGTTACTGGATCTATTGGGAGGTCGGCAAGGAGTTGCGGAAGCGCGGGTCGAGCGATCCGAACTACCGCAGGTGGATCGAGCAGTATTCCGACCCGGCGTACGGCAAAGCTGTCGAGCAGGTCCTGGCCATGATGAACGAGGAGGCGCGCACCATATCACCGCAGTCGCGGGCCCGGGCGGTGGAGCTCTTCAAGCTCGGCGCACGTTACGAGTACATGTTCTGGGACATGGCCTGGCGCCAGGAACAATGGGTCCCGTAACGCGTCAAGGCCGGGGCGTGGCAGATGCCGGGTTTTGCGCCGCGATCGCCTGGTCGATCTTAGCCAGGCCCTGCTTCACGGTGTCTGCGTCGGGCGCATTAGGAGAGAACTTGAGATAGTTCGACATCTGCTCGCGGGCACCGGTGAAATCCTGTTTGTCGGCCAGGAGGATTCCCAGCAGATGGTTCGCCCGAGGGATGCGATGCTGAGTGTCCAGCTTGACGGCCTCGCGGGCGCTCTTCTCGGCGGCATCGCTCTTTTGGAGATTGTAATTGGCGACGGCGTTGATGAAGTAAGCGTTGGGGAAATCCACAGGGTTGAGTTTCAGGACCCGCTCGGTCGTGTCGGCCACTTCCTGCCACTTGCGTTCGGAGGCCGCCATGGCCGCCAGGCGCATGTACGGATTCACATACTTCGCATCGGCCGCCAACGACTTTTCATAGGCCTTGCGCGCCTCGGCCGGATTCTTGGTCTGCTCGTGCACGACGCCCAGCTCATACCACGCCGCTGCATACTGGGGATACATATCGACGGACTTCTGGAGCTGGGTTCGGGCATCGTCCCATTTCTTTTTCTTAGAAGCCTCCCGGCCCTTTTCGTAAGCTTTCTTGGCGTCCTTGGGCGCCATCAGGCTGGTCATGCTGATGGTGGAACCCTCGACATTGCCAAGACGGCGCAGGATGATGGTGCCGATGTCCGGGTTGTCCATGACGCGACGCCCGGCCAGCGAGACCGGATCAGACTGGTAACCGGCCAGCACTGCGCGCAGTTCGCAACCCGTCAGAGCGCGCTCGTCTATGCCGCCGCGACCCGTGGAACCAGTTCCACCCCAAGAGCCGGCTCCCGTGCCCCTCGAACCGAAAGGCCCGCCGCCGCCGGTACTGGCGTCGGCGATCATGGCCTGATTCGCGCCCAGTTGGAAGCTGAAGCGGCCTTTGGAATCCGTGTAACCCTGGGGCCGAGGCGAACCCTGACATACCAGTTCGATCACCAATGAATCCGGCGGCGGCGTTCCATCCTGCAGGACGACTTTGCCGGAGACATAGATCGGGCGCTCGTAAGTCCCCATGGTCGTCGAGTCAGGTTGCCGCGAGGTACTGGACGGCCATTGAGGGTTTTGTGGCGTAGTTGGCGTGGTCGGTATCGTTGGCGTGGTGGGTGTCGTCGGTGTGGTTGGCGTCGTGGGCGTAGTTGGTGTGGTGGGCGTCGTCGTGCCGCCGCGCGAACCGCTCTGCTGTGCCATCAGCGCCGCCGCCATCAGCGGGACGGCTAAAACGCAGACTGCCTTCGGGAGTCTCATGGAAACCTCCTCGCCGAATCTCGATTCCATTATGGCACGGGACCAATATGATGCCGCCCCGATTCTAGGACTTCAGAGGTAAATTGAATACACCACTCGCCCGATGGGTATTTTCGTACAACGACATTGCGGTATTTCCTGGCACAGGGTCCGTTGCTCGGTTAGAATAAGTGCTGGCAGGAATTGATATGAAACGATACTTCAGTGTTCTCCCGTTGCTTTTGGTTCTTGTTGCTTGCTCCGAGGCGCCCAAGACGGCACAGAAGAAGGAACCGGCCGCTCCTCCGGAACCCGAGACTGGGCGTGCAGCGTTCTTCAAGATGTACGCTCCCGCGCGAGCCTGGGCCCCGGATGTGCAGCCGCTCGAGTTGGTGAGCATTAACTTGCCGGAAGTGAAAGCCGAACGTGGCAAGGCGGGCGCCTGGCAAGCCACCTTCGTCAGCGTGAGCAAGGGCAAGAAGCGCGTCTGGACCTACTCGGTCATCGAGGCGGCAGGCAATCTGCACAAAGGTGTGTTCGCGGGCCCGGAGGGAGGTTATTCCGCCGGCGGGCAGGTGCAGCCATGGCTGATGGCCGCCCTAAAGACGGACTCGGACGAGGTCTACAAGACCGCGCTGACCAAGGGCGCCGAGTACGACAAGAAGAATCCCGGCAAGACGATTACTTTCCTGCTGCAGAAGACCAAGAAGTTCTCCGATCCGGCATGGCGCGTGGTTTGGGGTGAGAGTGTGGGCACCAGCAATTTCTCGGTCTTTGTCGACGCATCGACCGGGAAATACCTGGAGACCGCTCGATAGGCGGCCGGGACGCCCGGCTCAGCCGCGGAGTATCGCCGCGATAAGCTCGAGTTCGTCCGCGTCCAATTGAATATTCCCCGCGGCGGCATTCGCACGCGCGTGGGCGGCATTGCGCGCTCCGGCCAGCACGTGCGTCACCCCCGGCTGCGACATGGTCCAGGCCAGGACAACCTGCGTGATGGTGGCTTGGTGCGCCTTGGCGACGGGCTCCATGCGTTCCAGCATCCGATTCACGCGTGAGCGGTTCTCGCTCGTAAAGCGCGGATGCGTGCTGCGCATGTCGCTTGCCGGGAACTGCCGGTCCGCAGTGATCTTGCCGGTTAGGAGCCCGAACGCGAGGGGTGAGTAAGCAAGAAACGCGATGCCGTTGCGCGAGAGATAGGGCAGCCGGGACTGCTCGGGCTCGCGGTCGAGCATGCTGTACTTCTCCTGGTCGCTGTCGACGGGACCCACGCGGCGGTACTCGTCGATATCTGCAATGCCGGCGTTACTCACGCCGATGGCGAGGATCTTTCCTTCCCGCTTCAGATCGAGCAGGGTGCCCATGGTTTCGGAGATGGGCGTGGTGGAATCCTGCCAGTGCGTTTGGTACAGGTCGATGTAATCGGTTCCCAGCCGCCGCAGGCTCTCTTCGACCTCGTATCGTATGGATGCCGCGCCCAAGAAGCGGTGCACTGGTTTGTCATCCTGGTCGACGAAGTGCGTCCCCTGCTTGGTGTGCCACACAAGCCCGCACTTGGTGGCCACCACCACCTCGTCGCGCTTGCCGCTGATAGCTTTACCCACGATTTGCTCGGAGAGGCCAAGCCCGTAAGCCGGCGCTGTGTCGATCAGGTTCACGCCTTCGTCGATGGATGCCTCAATCGAGCGTACGGCCTCGGTTTGATCGCTGCCGCCCCAGAGCCATCCGCCAATAGCCCAAGTGCCCAGCCCGATGGCCGAGGCTTCGATACCGGATGTGCCTAACCTTCGATAGATCATGCTTCCAAGATAAAAGAACCGGCATCGCCCGTGGTTTTTGGTATCCTGGGGGTGCCGAACACCTCCGGTATGTCCGGTTGTGGCGGGGGATCCAATTCGTGGGGCGTATCACGGATCGGGGAACCGATCCGCGTAGGGTACTTTTCAGCCCGAGCCCGTCAGCTAACCTCGCAGGCAAATTGGAAAGCCGCGGCCCGGCCACGGGCGCGCGCAAGGAGTTATACGTGCCCACCTTTTCCGGTGACGCGATGACGCGCAACCGCGTCGTCATCGCTTCCACAATCGCCCTGTCGTTTATCTCTTTCTGGCGCGCCGCCGCCATCGTGCTCTCCGACCTGGCCAGCTCCGCGTTTTACGTCGGCGGCATCGCGGAACATGCCATCGGCAAGGCCGCCCCGTGGTTCATCCTCGCCATCATGCTGTTCTCGTACGCCGTGCGCGCCGTTTACATCGAAGGGTGCGCGATGTACGTCCGGGGCGGCGTGTACCGCGTGGTTCACGAAGCCCTCGGGTCGCGCATGGCCAAACTGGCTGTCTCCGCGCTGATGTTCGACTATGTTCTCACCGGCCCCATCAGCGCAGTCAGCGCCGGTTTGTACCTGGGTGGGCTGATCGAAGAAATGGCCGCCAGCTATTATCACCGGCCGCACTTCATCAACCCCGCGGCCTTCGCCGTGTTCTTCGCCATCGCCGTGACTCTCTACTTCTGGCGCAAGAACATCATTGGTATCCACGAGTCCAGCCAGAAAGCGCTGCGCATCATGCAGATCACCACAGGCATGGTGGTGGTGCTCATCCTGTGGTGCCTTTACACGATCACGCGCGGGCACTTCCAGGCCGTACCGCTGCCTACGCTCGCCAACATCCGTCTCAACACCGATTCGCTCGGGTGGATGCCTCTTTCCTGGGCGACCTCGGTTCCCGCGCTGGCGGTGCTCGTCGGACTGGGCCACTCTCTTCTGGCCATGTCCGGGGAAGAGTCCCTGGCGCAGGTGAACCGCGAGATTGCCCATCCCAAGCTGAAGAACCTGGAGCGCGCCGGTTTCGTCATCTTCATCTACTCGCTTCTGTTCACCTCGCTGGTCTCCTTCTTCGCGGTCATGATCATCCCCGATGGCGACCGTCACAATTTCCTGGATAACCTGATCGGCGGCCTCGCGATGCACCTGGACGGTCCTGCGCCGCTGCGCCT
>JAJFUV010000053.1 GCA_021372245.1 Terriglobales bacterium | reverse complement strand
GCGACAACACGGCCTGGGCCGCCGCGGGCACGACGGCGGCCTCGTAATCGGCGCCCGCAAACTCCTGAACGGAGGCGATGGTGTCGAAGCGCATGATCGTGATGAACTCCACTTCATCCGCGCCATCCCGGCGGAGCAGCTCGATTCCGCGATAACCTTCGATGCGCCGGTTGCCGATTCCGACAAATATCTCTTCCTTCAGTAACGCTTCGTAAGCATCCGCGTTGCGCGGCGAAGTCCAACCATGCCAGATTCTGAGGATCATCAAGGCATTATGGCGCAGTATCGGTGATGATCGCCCATCCCGTCCCCAAGCGACAAGAGTCCGGGCCTCCTCGCCGTATCATGGAAGATGGCCGATCGTAAGACTCCCTTTCGCCTGTCCCGCCGCGAGTTTGCCGGCACCACGCTGGGCCCGTACCTGAAGGGCCACGGCGCCACCTCGTTCACATTGAAGGGGCAGGAAGTTTCAGGGATTCTCGGTCCAATCCGGTTGTTGGCTTGAGAAGAGAACCCTGCAAGAGCCGCTTCGAATTCGAGGGGGCTCCTCTTAGGCCAGCATCATGACTTCTTCAGCGCACTTGCTACCGCCGTTGCCAGCGGTGTCGTCGGCCGGCCAATCAGTTTCGAAAGCTGGCGGCCGGTGTCGAACAGCGCATCCTTGGAGGCTCCGGCGTCGAAGTTCGCATATGCCTTTGCGACGGGTGCGGGTAGGCCGAAACTGGTGAGCGCAGCAGAATACTCGGATTCAGTCAGGTTCTTGTACGGAATCGTCTTTCCTGTCTGTCTGGAGATTTCCGCTGCAAGGTCGCTCAGCGTGTAGGCGTCATCACCAGCGAGTTCGTATGTCTTGCCTTCATGTCTCTGGCTGGTCAACACGGTGACGGCGGCGTCCGCATAGTCCGCACGTGCAGCGGATGAAATCTTCCCGCCGCCGGCGCTACCGAGAAAAGCGCCAGCTTTCACTGCACCAGATACTGATGCGGTGTAGTTCTCCGTGTACCAGCCGTTCCGCAGGATCGTGAAAGCCAGGCCTGAAGCTTTCAGATCGGCTTCCGTCGCGAGGTGTTCCTCGGACAGGATGGTGATTGCCGAAGTGTCCGCATGCAGCAGGCTCGTGTAGACAATCCGCTTCACTCCTTCCTTCTTCGCGGCGTCAATCACGTTGCGATGCTGTGCGGCGCGCCGGCCCACCTCATTCGAGGAGATCAGCAAAAGA
The DNA here is from genome assembly GCA_021372245.1 of Terriglobales bacterium. Taxonomy (GTDB): domain Bacteria; phylum Acidobacteriota; class Terriglobia; order Bryobacterales; family Bryobacteraceae; genus JAJFUV01. The sequence goes on along the minus strand of JAJFUV010000053.1, from coordinate 47,126 downwards.
GTGTCGATGCCTTTCAGTGCTGACTCCAGAGTCTTGGGTTTGGCGTAATCGGCTTCGCGAACCTGGACCCCGAGATCTTCTGCTTTTGCGGGTGTCCGCGCCAGCGCCACAATGTCCGATGCAGGCACTTTGGTTTTCAGCTTGTCAATGACGAGGCGCCCGAGGTGCCCGGTTGCTCCAGTGATGGCAATCATCGTTTCCTTCCTTTCCGAAGTTAGTTAGATGCTTGATCCTTCCGGATTGATCGTAGTTATGAGCGAAAGGAAGATTGGTGATCACTAACGGCACCCCGGCTCATGCGGCGCACGACTTCTGTTCCTGTTGATAGAGTTGGCGGTACGCTTTCCTCAACCCCAGTTGAGTGAAGAGAGAGGTCATAGCGACATCGAGAGAAGGCCGGTTTCGAAAGGCTTGCATCGCCCGCTTGAGAATCCGCCCCGCGCTGTAGCCTTCGATCATAACTTCGGCGTTCCGTTCGAACATCTCCTGTTCAGACATGGTGGGATGACGGTACACGACAGAACCCGTGCCATAACGATCCCATGGGCGATCGGAAAAGATCCGCCCCTGCTCCAGGTACTCCTGATAGACCTGGCTGCCGGGCATGGGAGTGAGAGTAAAAATGAAGGGCGTGATGCCGCATTCGTCACAGAAGTCCAGAGTCCGGCGGTACGTCTCGGCCGTGTCGTCGTCCCATCCGACCACGAAGAAACCCCACACCTCGATTCCCAAACTCTGGATGGTCCGGACATTCTGCGTCATCTTCCGGAGGTCGAAGGAATCCGGTGAGGTGTAGTGCAGCTTCCTCCACGCCCCGGATTGTTTTTGGCCCTCCGCTGAAATGGACTCCAACCCCGCGGCTATGCTGCACAGTCCGCTTTCAGCAGCAAGCTCCAGGATTCTCCTGCCATCCTTGTAATCCAACGCCGATAGCCCACCGGCACCCACCCATTGGCGTTTTGGACGCACGCGAGCCAGTTCGCCGTACAGATCGAGGTAGTATCGATTCTCTTCGGGCCGATCGGCAATCTGCGGATGGCCGAATACGCTGTCATCAAAGTTGTAGTACCGGGGTCCGAGGCTGCAAATCTCGGCGACCACTTGGCCGATGGGCCGATGTCGAATCCTGGCTCCGAAGATGTCTGTCACGGGACAGAACCTACAGTGATTGGGACAGCCCCGCGTGGTGAAAATGGAGTCCATCATGTACCGTCCCCGGGGCAGCAGGTCCCGTCGCATCATCGCGGGCTTTTCCAACGAAGGACGCTGCGCGATGTGATGGACCGTGCCACGGAGGTTCTGCACGGCATATGGCCCACAGACATAGAACTGCTTCAGATCGTTTTCTTTGATGTCTTTCAGGATTTGCGGCCAAAGTTCCTCACTCTCTCCAATCGCAACGGCGCTGGCGTGCCGCTTCGCTTCCTCAGGGAACGCAAAAACGTGAGGTCCTCCGAGCACGACCTTCTTGCCGCGCTGGAGGAAATTCCCGGCAATTCCGTACGCGATGGGAGCCAGCGGCGTGCGAACGGTGATTGCGGCGACATCGACATCTGATTCGTAATCGACCTGGTCGCCGAAGAACATATCCACCAGGGAGACCTCATGCTCGTCCGGCGTCAGAGCCGCGAGCAGACACGGAGCGAGTGGCATTACCGATGCCGTGGCCTTCGCTGTCTCCAAGTTCCGACCGGGAAAGATGATGGTGATCTTCACATTTCCCTCCTGGCGGGCAAATTGCATGAAGAACCGACTTCAGAGTATTCCCGATCCGACTCCTTTTCAACCAGGCACTGCGGGTGGCTGTTCACGGGGAGAACGCCGATCCCCCGGCAGAACTGATGGAGCAGATGCCGGCCGAAGAGCGGGGGGAGCCTGCAGGAGCTTGGATCAATTCCTGCCGGCGCCGATCCCGAAATTGTCGCCTCCAGACTATTCAACCTCTCGATGGAAGACTAGACTGGAGTTGACCAGCTGGTACTTCAGCCACGAAAGGACGCGTTCCATGAAGATCCGGTTGCTAATGCTGGTTCTTGTCCTGGGGATCGTCACCGCGCTTCCGGCCGTGCCGGCGCCGGTGTCAGCCCTGGACTCACAGGGCGCCAGCGCGCTTTCCAGTTTCCTCACCGAGGCCGTGAGCCGCGGAGACGTGCCTGGAGTGGTCGCCCTCGTTACAGCGCCGGATCGCGTGCTCTACCACGAAGGATTCGGCAAGATGAACGTGGCGCAGGGCATAGACATGCGGAAGGACGCGATCTTCCGCATCGCGTCGATGACCAAGGCGATTACCTCGGTCGCCGTGATGATGTTGGTCGAGGAAGGCAAGCTGGGCTTGGAAGACGACGTATCGAAGTACCTGCCGCAATTCAAGAACCCGCGGGTCATCAGCCGCCTGGACCTGTCGGCTGGCGCATACGAGACCCGTTCGGCTACGCGCCCGATCACGATCCGCCAACTCCTAACGCACACGTCCGGCATCGGCTACTCCTGGTCCGATCCAGGACTGGCCCTTGTTGAGAAGCTGACCGGGAAGACGAGGCCGGAGGATCTGCCGCTCCTTCACGAACCGGGCGATAAGTGGAGCTACGGAGCCGGCCCTAAGGTGCTCGGCGATGTAGTTGCGAAACTGTCGGGCCAACCTATCGAGGCATTTCTTGAAAACCGGATCTTCCGTCCGCTTGGGATGCCAGACACGGCTTATGTCGTCCCGCCAGCCCAAAATGCCCGCGTCGTGACGCTCCACCAGAGGAAAGACGGCCGGCTGACTGAGACTCCGAACCCGGAAACCATTGCCGCGGAACCACGCGGGGACGGGCGCTTGTTCTCGACGGCTTCCGACTACTGCCGCTTCGTGCAGATGATCCTCAACCGCGGGCAGTTGGGAAGCGTGCGGCTGCTGAAGGCGGAAACGGTGCGGGACATGGGCCGCAACCAAACGGGCGATATCAAGGTGCGGTTGCAGCCGGCTGCGAAAGCCGGCTACACGAAGCCGTTTCCGCCCGGCGCCGGCGAAGACGTCTGGGGACTCGGGTTCCAGTTAGCGTCGCCCGCCAAGCCGGATCCGGCCATGCGCCGTCCAGGCAGCATGAGTTGGGCGGGTATCAACAACACTTTCTACTGGATCGATCCGCAGGAAGAGATCGGTGTCATCGTCCTGATGCAAGTACTGCCGTTCTGCGACGAGGCCGCCCTTGGCGTTCTGCACGGCGTCGAGACGCGCGTTTACCAGCACCTCCAGCGCCGGACCTTCTGACTTTTCCTCGATCCCGAATAGTTCTCACGCTATGTGGCAGTGGGCCGAGAGTCATGGTGATCGTGTTCTGATCCACACCTTCGCGTAAACACCGAGCATCTTCACCTCTTGGATCAGCGGCGCGACTTACTGATGGCACGCGCCTGCTTGTGGATGGCTTTCCACTTCCGCTTCCGTTCCAGGGCCGCGAGTGGATCCGCCATGGCCGCGTGCCACTCCGCCTCCGCACGCAGCTTTTGGAAACTCGCCCAGCGGTCCGTGTGCACCTGTCCACCCTCCAACGCGGCGGCCACCGCGCATCCCGGCTCCCCGGAGTGGCTACAATCGCGGAACCGGCAGTTTTCGGCGATGGCGGTAATGTCGTCAAACACGGCATCAATGCTCTCGGTTCCTGCCCACAGTTGCAGTTCACGCATTCCGGGCGTATCGATGAGCGCGCCTGTGTGCGGCAGCGGAGTCAGTTCCCGTCGCACGGTCGTGTGGCGTCCGCGGGAATCCCACATTCGCACCTCATTGGTCCGAAAACGCTCCTCGCCAAGCATGTGGTTGACAATGGTGGACTTGCCGACCCCGGAGGACCCGAGCAACGCTACGGTCACTCCGGGCGTGAGGAACCGGTGGAGATCGTCGAGCCCCTGCGGATCGAGTGTGCTTGCCGCAACCACCGGCACCCTGCGAGCTATCGCGGCGGTTTCGGCAATTCGGCCCGCAAGATCCGCACACAGATCGGCTTTGTTCAGCACGACAACAGGCGATGCGCCGCTGGTGGCTACCAGCGCCAGATACCGTTCCAACCTGCGGAGGTTGAAATCGCCGTCGAGCCCGCAAACCAGAAAGACCACGTCCACGTTGGCAGCCAGGGATTGTTCCTCATCACGACGGCCCGCTGCGCGCCGCGAAAGGCAGGTCCGCCGCGGCAGCACGGCTTCCACCAGCGCCTGTTCGGGGCCAACGATGCGCGCGGCAACCCAGTCGCCGGTCACCGGGAGAGAGGAGTGGTCGGGAGTACGGTAGTAAAGCCTCCCTGACGGCTGCGCGTGGATGGGGCCGTCTTCCGAATAGAGATAGTAAAGATCGCGCTGTGCGATAGCTACGCGGGCCAGCACCATCTGCTGCCGGGCGTATGAAGAGAAGGCGCCATAGACACTCTGATCGGCGCCGAGACGTTCGAGAAACATGGATTTGTTCGCTCCAGTAACTGCATAGACACACAACACCACCCTGAGCTCGTGGGAACGAGCTCGCCGCAAAGGCCGGTGTTAGCGAACAATATCCAGCAAGTAACCAGGGTACTGAAGATTCGTTGCGGAGGCAATGCGTAGTACCGGCGGTTGTGATATGAGTAGCCTGAGAACGATCGCATATCTTCAGGGAGGACAACGGGAATGATGAATGCGATGCTGATGGCTGCCTTCTTGAGCGGCGCCGCCCTGCACGCACAGGCAGACCGGCTGGAGGGTGTCTGGCAAGGCTATGACGGGGAATGGAGCCACGTTTCCAGACAACTGGTTGCGCTGGCCGAGGCGATCCCCGCCGAGAAGTTCGCATGGCGTCCGGCTCCTGGTGTGCGATCCACTAGCGAGGTCTTCATGCACATTGCGAACGCGAACTATGGCTTGCTGAGCATCACCGGCCCCAAGATGCCGGACGGTCTGCGGTCTCCAAACGTGGAGAAGACCGTCACCGACAAAGCGGAGGTCATCAAGTGGCTGAAGGGCTCGCTGGAAGCCGTCAGGAACGCTCACACGGGCATATCGTCCGCGGAGCTACAGCGAAAGGTGAAAGTGGCAGGCAGAGAGGCCAACGTGGATGGCATCTACTTACGAATCATCATCCACGCCAACGAACACATGGGGCAATTGGTCGCCTACGCGCGCGTAAACGGGATCGTGCCGCCCTGGTCGGAGAGCACACGGAAATAGAGGTCGGGACAACTGGCCACACAGAGGACGGGCAGGCTCTACTGTGTTGCACCTGGCCGATACCGATGCGGTGTCATCGAGCGGACCGTCACGCACCCGACGTTATGATGCGATCGATCTCCGCAAGCAGAGGAGTGATGTCCTGTTCAACGATGGCCCAGACCATCTCCTCGTCCGCGCCTTCGTAGTTGTGAATGAGAACGTTCCGCAGGTCGCTCATCTCGCGCCAAGGCACACCGGGATGACGTTGCTGGAACTCAACACCGACCTTCTTGCTGGCTTCGCCAATTACTTCCAAATTCCGGCAAACAGCACTGAACAGGATAGACGGCGGTACGACGTGCTCGTTTCGCAGCTTGCCGCACTCTATCAGTTCCTGGCAACAGTCGCGTATGTGCAGCAGGTAGATGCGCGGATCGCCCCTGGTCATAGGCCTATAATGGGCTGGCTTCAGCCAGTACACGGTCGCGGACGTAGCGCAAGCTGTTTGGTGTTACGAGGTCAACAGGTGCCCCTAAAAGCTCCTGTAAGTCCAGGCGCAATCGAATCAAGTCGAAAAGGCTACTACCTTGCCGGAACTCCACCAGAAAGTCAATGTCGCTATCTTCGCGATTTTGTCCCCGAGCGACTGAACCGAACACGCGTATGTTGGATGCCCCGTGCAACTCGGCAAGCCGCAAGATCTCCGCTTTCTTCTCCCGCCGCAATGTGTCGAGCGTGATCATGGCCCGCTCTCATTTTCCTTCAACCGTTGGCGGAACGCCACCACAATCGCGCTACTTGCGATAAATCGCCTTGCCCACGCGGCGCATCCAGGCCATCTCTTCTTCGTCGAGCGGGCCTTTGCGGAACGCTTCCAGCGCGTGGTCCATGTGCGCGGCGGTCGAGGCGCCGCACATAACAACATCCACCGCCGGGTTCGAGAGCACGAACCGGTAGCAATCCCCTGCCGTGGGTACACGCTCACTCTTGGGGATGCGCCGGTGCCCGAGCAGCCGCTTCCAATCCGTCGCCGTGTAGCTCACAAGGCCTGGACGGCGTTCGGCTGCCAGGTGCGGGAAGACGTCACGCTCGGCGCCCGTGTGCGTGGCGTTGTAACGCACATGGAAGACATCGAAATCCGAACCGGCGGCAGCGCGCGGGATGAGCGGCCGGTTGTGAGTCGAAAACGCGAGATGCCGGACCAGGCCGCGCTCCTTCAGCTTGCGGCAGGCGTCCACTATGCGCGGAGGCGGCATCTTGTTCCACATTCCCAACAGCAGCACTTCGGCGTGATCGTAATCCAGTTTGCGGAGCGCACTTTCGACGCTCCAGGGAATGAGCGATGCCATCCGCGAGTACGACTGCAGCACCAGAACAAACTCCTCGCGGCGCCCGCGCTGGTTGCGCAGCGCCTGGGCGAACGCGTCCGTCCGCCTGCTGCCCCAGTAGAGATAGTTGACGCCCGCGTCGATAGCCTTCTCGACCGCCGCAGTAGGCACGCCATAGCTCGCAGCCAAGCCCAGGCGCAGGACCGCGCGCCCCGTGCGTCCCAGCGTGCCGTGTTCGAAGCTCCGTTCCGATTCCTGATTCATATTTGCTCGCCCTTCTATTTGTTATCATAATGGATCGGTGGTGATAACATGATCCGAACGCAGGTGAGTCTGGACAAACGCGACTACGAACTGGCAAAGCAGGAAGCGCGCGCACTTGGTGTTTCAGTGGCGGAATTCGTGCGGCGCGCGGTCCGTCGAGACTTGCCCTGCGACAGTCGCGCTCCTTGGATGCGCTATGCCGGATTGGTCGAAAGCGGAGACCCGCACTCCAGCAGCACGATCGACGAAATCGTTTATGGCTCGAAGGACTGAGTGTTACGCCGACACGTCGGCCTTCATTGCGTTTCTCGACCGTTCAGATAGTTACCACCTCCTGTTCAAGCGCCTATTCGCGACACCGCCGCCGCTCGTCACTTCCGCATTGGTCGTTGCCGAAGGGCATGGTTGGTTTCTGCGCCGGTACGATGCGCGCCGAGCCATGGAATTCCTCAACTTTCTGAGCGCCCTCCCGATGCTCGAAGTGGCCTGTTTCGACGGCGAGCAGTTGCGGCAGGCCTCCCGTTACGTGAAGAAGTACGCGGATCAATCGCTAACCTTAGCCGATGCGCACGGTCTGGCTGTCGTGAACGCGCGGCGAATACGCACCTGCTGGTCCACGGACCGGCACCTCAGCCTGGAAGGTGCGGCGCTGGCGATTTACTGACACGTCCGCTTATTCGTACCGGAGCGCGTCGGCCGGGTCCAAGCGCGAGGCTCGGACGGCGGGCATCAGGCCGCTCAGTACGCCCACAAGCACCAGCGCGCCGGTCGACAACATCAGTGTGGCGGCCGAAACTTTCAGGTGTATGTCGCCCATGCCGGAATCGTCTTCGTACAGCGGCCCCAGCATGGGGATGGGACCGATGAGTGCCGCCAGTCCATAGGACAGCGTGATGCCGATCACCCCGCCCACCAGCGTGATCAGCAGGGCCTCGCTCAGGAACTGCGCGCGGATGTGGCTGCGCCGGGCGCCCAACGCCCGCCGCAGGCCGATCTCACGCACGCGCTCGTCCACCGAAACCAGCATGATGTTCATGACGCCCACCCCGCCGATGCCCAGCGTCAGGCACCCGATGAAAAGCATCAGCACCTGCATGCCGATGGTCAGGCCGTCGAGAATAGGGCGGAATTCCTCGCGGCCGTACATCGAAATGGCGCGCTTGTCGGTGGGCGAGAAGCGCTGCCGCTTAGCCACCGCCGCACGCACCTGGGCCATGGCCTTGGACTCAAACCGCAGGTTCACGGTGGTGAACAGCAGCACATTGGCATACTGCGTGTTCCACAGGTCGCCGGCGGTGGTGAAGGGTATGAACATGGACTCGTCATCGCTCCAGAAGTAGTTGCTCATCTGGAATTTGCGATCCATTGACCCGATGACCGTGAAACGCAGGCCGCCGATCAGAACCGTCTCGCCGACCGCGGGCCGCCCGCTGAACAGGCGCTGCCGGCTCAGCGCACCCAGAAAGACCACCCGCCGGCGCTCCAGGACATCCTCGGGCGAAATCCAGCGGCCGTCGCTCGGCACTTCGCTCCGCATCTCGCCGTATTCGGCGCACACCCCGCGCACCGGGCGCATGGCGGTGCGTTCGCCATACTGCACGCTCTGCTGGCGGAACGTCTCCAGGCAGGCCTGCTTCACCAGCGTGGCCTCGGCACGCACGGCTTCGAGATCCTCGCGCTGGAAACGAACGCGTTTGCCGGCGCGCTCGCCGCCCACCTGTTCGCTGGTCTGCCCCGGCCAGCACACTACAACGCTCTTCCCGAACACCTCGAAGGCGTGTATCAGGATGTAACGGAAGTCGCTGCCGTAAGCCACCAGCATGGTCACCGTGATGATGCCCCAGACGATGCCTGTCATGGTGAGCAGGCTGCGTGTGGGATTACGCCGCAGCGCGATCCAGGCCTGGACAAGGATCTCGCGCAGCATAGCCGGCTATCCTCCCGCTTCGTACCGCAGCGCTTCGATCGGATCGACGCGCGCGGCCCGGTTGGCCGGGTAGAGAGCGCTCAGCACCGCCACCAGGCCCAGCAGGCCGAACGAAATCAGCGCACTCTGCCAGGTGGCCACCATTCCGGAAAAATGCGACGGCATGGGGATGAGGTTGATCAGCGCGCAAACGCCGAAAGCAAACCCCAGCCCCACGCCGCCGCTCAGGAGGACAACGATCAGGGATTCCAGGAAGAATTGCCGGAGGATCGACCCGGCGGTGGCGCCCACGGCCTTGCGCAGGCCGATTTCGAGCGTCCGCTCCCGCACCGTCACCAGCATCACGTTCATCACGCCGATGCCGCCCAGCAACAGGGTCACCACGCCCACGGCACCCAGGAAGTATTTCATCCCGTTGGTCATGCGGCGGAAGGCTTTGGATTCCTCCACCGTGTCCCAAATGAAGGCCGCGTCCTTGTCGCGCGGGTTGAAATCATGCACGCGAGCCAGCGCCCGGCGCACCTGCCACTTGCACTCCTCGTGCTGTTCGAGCGAGCGCGGCGTCACCAGGAACTGGTCGATGGCGTGCGGAATGGTAGGCGGCGGCTCGGGGAAATCGCGCGCCATCGCCTCGAAGGGAACGAAGACCTTGGTGACATCGCGGCCGTCGTAGCTCGAGTCCTGGTCCTTGGCCTTCATTACGCCGATGATGGCGTACGGATATCCGCCGATCGAAAGCGTTTCGCCCACCGCCGGGCGCGCGCCGTACAACTGTTTCTTGGTGTCGCTACCCAGGAAGGCGACGCGGCGGCCCGCGGCGCAATCTTCCCAGTTGTAGAAGCGGCCCTCGGCCACGGGAATGGTGCGGATATCCGCGAACGGCGGGTGCGAGCCCGTGATCAGCATCATGCCGCTGTTATAAGCGCTGCGAATGGGAATCCCGCCCCGGCCGAACTCGGGCAGAACGTACTGGCAGGCGGTGGCCTCCTTCGCCACGAAGATGTGGTCGGTGTCCAGCCAGCGCAACCGCCGCCCGGCGCGCTGCCCTCCGGCCTGCATGCTGGTCTGACCGCTGAACACGATCATGACGTTCTTGGCGAACTGCTCCGACTGCTTCTCTTGCCCCACCCGCAGCCCTTCGCCCGCCGCCACCATCAGCGTGATGGACACGATGCCCCACGCGATGCCGAACATGGTGAGCAGCGTGCGGATCTTGTTCGCCCACAAGGCGCGGAGCGTGCCGGTAAACAGATCCCGCACGTTCATGGCATCACCGCCCGGCTTCAGGCTGCTACTGCAGCACCACCTGCTGCCCTTCTTTCAACCCCGCGACCAGCTCCGTCTTCACACCGTTGGAGATGCCGATCTGCACCGGCACCTTGTTGCGTCCGGTCTTGGCTTCCGGCGCAGGGATTTCGATGGACGGTTTGCGGTCCTTGTTGTACAGGATGGCGGACTCTGAAACCAGCAGCACGTTGTGCTTCTCTTCCAGAATGATTTCGGCGTTGGCGCTCATGTTGGCCTTCAATTCGCCGCCGGGATTGCGGATGGACACGCGCACTTCGAACGTGGTGACGTTATCCTTCTCGACGCCGAGCGGAGAGATCTTGGTCACTTGCCCGTCGAACTTGCGGTCCTTGAAGCTCTCCACGACGATGCGCGCGCGCTGGCCCATGTAGACGCGGCCGATATCGGCCTGGTCCACCTTGCCAAGCACGTACACGTCGCTCACGTCGCCCAGCGTCATCACCAGCGTGGCTTGCGAGCCGAGGACCAGGATGGAGCTTACCGCGTCGCCGACCTCCACGTTGCGCGAGAGCACCAGGCCATCCATGGGACTCACGATGGTCGAGTAGCTCAGATTCTCCTCGGCGCGCTCCAGGGCTGCGCGCGCCTGTGCCACCTGGGCTTTGGCCCGAGTCATGTCGGCGCGCGCCACGGCCAGGTTGCGCATGGCGGCCATCTGCTTGTTCAAGCCGAGCTGGTAGGCCTTCTCGGCGTCTTCGAGCAGGGACTTGGCGATCAGCCCGTCGCTATGGAGCTTCCGCGCGCGGTCCATGGCCATTTTCAGGAAAGGCAAATCCGGACCTTCGGCTTCCACTTTGTTGCGCTCGTAAGTAGCCAGGCTGGATTCCTCGGCGGCCTGCGCGGCCAGCAGGATGGCCTTGGCCTCACGCACCTGAGCCTGCAGTTCCTCTTTATCGAGTTCGGCCAGCACCTGTCCCTGGCGGACGAACTCGCCGTAGTCGACCAGCAGCTTCTTGACGATGCCGCTGGCTTTGGATTTCACCTCTACTTTGGACCGCGGCTGGACTTTGCCGGTGGCCACAACGCTGCGGGCGATGTCGCCGCGCTCGATTTTGGCGAGTTTCGATGGGTCGATCTGATGGTTAGGTTTGAAAGCGGCTTTGATGCCGAAGAAAGCACCGCAAAGCACGACCAGCACGACAATACTCCAAATCCAACGGCGCCGTCTCCGTCCGTTCTTCCCGTTCTTCCCGTTACCAGCCATGATGCGCTTCTCCAATAACTGAACTACGCAGATGGACGAAGGGTAGTTCCCGTTACTTCAGGCTTAGACGAAGCAGGGGGCGAACGGTCTCGATGCGATCATGGCGATTTGTGCCCGGCGGCCTGCCATGCTAGGATGAAACTACCGACGCTGTGCACGCGGGGACGTAGTTCAGTTTGGTTAGAACGCCGGCCTGTCACGTCGGAGGTCGCGGGTTCGAACCCCGTCGTCCCCGCCATTCCTTTCAAGCGTCACCCCAAGGCCCAATTCCCCTGAAACAGCGATTGTGACGTAATCCACCATTAGCCGTACTAGTTTGCGCGTCCCGGTGCCGTTTCGCTGTGTTCTCCGAACGCGGCCGGAGCTGTTCCCATAAGCCCACTCTCCAGTCCCTCCAGTGCTGTTCGCTTCGGGACCAGGCGCACATCGGTTTTGCGCGGTGAAACAGGCTCTTGACGGCGAGGGGGGTGGGAATAGGAATCCCGGTGAAAGCCGGTCTGAAGCGAGACGACTGGGTGTATATTCGAGTCAGGCTAGAAGCTAAGAGAGGACGTCCTGGCCGACGAGTGCTGCCATGGGAACTGGCACCAAAGGGAGGACTACCTCGTGCATCTCCTCAAAGCTGCCTGTTTTGCGATTCTCGTGACAGGGCTGGGTTCTGCCGCACCCACGCTCAGATACTCCACCTACCTTGGAGGTATTGGCGACGAGGCCATCGCCAAGATCGCCGTCGATGCTACAGGGAATATCTACGTGACCGGATCCACCAATTCGGTGAACTTCCCGGTCACGGCCGGCGCTGTCCAGTCTAAGCCCGGCGGTAAGATGGACGCGTTTGTCGCCAAGCTTGATCCGTCGGGTGTCATTGTTTACTGTACGTACCTCGGTGGCAGCGGTGTGGACAGGGCTACCGACCTGGCCGTGGACGCTCAGGGTAATACTTACATCACAGGCATAACCACGTCGACGGATTTCCCCACCACGGCCGGCGTCCTCCGTACCACGTCTACGGGAGGAACGTTTGTGGCCAAGCTGAATCCGAATGGCACCGCGCTTCTGTACTCTACCTATCTCGACACCGTGGGCGCGGAAGCTTACGGCATCGCCATCGACAAAGCCGGCCGCGCCTTCGTGACCGGAACCACTTACTCCTCCAGCTTTCCCACGACGCCGGGAGCTTTCCAGAGAGTGGCCAAGTCCAATGATGCTTTCGTTGCGAAGTTGAACGCCGAGGGGACGAATCTGGTCTATGCGACGCTGGTTGGGGGCGATTCGGGCGACGAAGCCTCCAGGATCGCTGTGGACGAGGCGGGGAACGCTTACGTGGCAGGGGGGACGAGATCCTTGAACTTCCCCATCACGTCCGGTGCCTTTCAGAAGGAGAAGGGCGCAGGCACATCCGAAGACGCCTTTGTCTTTAAGCTGAATCCCGATGGAGGTGGCCTGGTGTATTCCACATATCTCGGAGGGAGCGGACCTGAGGGTGTCTATGACATGACCACTGACACGGCTGGAAACGTCTGCGCGACGGGGATCACTTACTCTGGGGATTTCCCGGTGACACCGTCTGCGTTACAGAAGACCTATGGCGGAAACGGCGACGCGTTTGCCGCCAAGTTGAATATGAACGGTAGTGCCCTGTTGTATGCCACGTATCTGGGCGGAACTCGGTTGGACTCTGGTGGGGGAATCTCCGTTGGTCCAAGAGGAGAGGCTTATATAACCGGTGTGGCGGCGGAGGGATTCCCCGTCACGGCGGACGCGGTCCAGGCGGTGCCTCGCGGCTATACGGACGCGTTCCTGGTGCAACTCGATGTGGATGGTGCCGTCCTGAAGTTCTCGACCTTTCTCGGGGGCGGCGACAACGATAGCGGCTCCACGGTAACCGTTGACTCTGCCGGCAATATTTACCTGGCCGGAGGTACGCTGTCGCATGATTTTCCAGTCACCGCGGGCGCGTTCCAGAAAGCTTTCGGTGGCGGGACTAATGGCGACGCCTTTATCGCGGTAATCGGCGTCCCGGTCGAGGTTAAGCCTCAGATCACGGCGGCCGGCATCGGCAACGCCGCCAACTATGTCGCCGGCAAGGTCTCGCCCGGCGAGATCATCGTCATCTTCGGCAAGGACTTCGGTCCCGCCACGCTGGCCGGACTGCAACTGGTGAACGGCATGGTGGCGACCGAGACCGGCGAAACGCGTGTTCTGTTCGACGGTCTCGCGGCACCAATGGTCTATGCTGCGAGCGGACAGGTCAGTTGCGTGGTGCCATACGAGGTCGCCAGCAGGACCACCACGCAGGTCGTGGTCGAGCACAAGAAGGTGAAGAGCGCAGCGGTCGCCGTGCCTGTGGTGGAAGCCGTGCCGGGCCTGTTCAGCATCAACGCGAGCGGCACAGGGCCGGGCGCGTTTCTTAACGAGGACACCTCTGTGAACTCGCCGGCGAATCCGTTGGAGCGGGGCAAGATCGCGGTCTTCTATGGGACCGGCGAAGGACAAACCACGCCAGCCGGAGTCAGCGGACTACCTGCCATGGCGACGTTCCCGAAGCCTGTACTCCCGGTGACGGTGACCATCGGCGGCAAGAGCGCCGAAGTGCTGTACGCGGCAGCGGCGCCATACATGGTCGCCGGGGTAATCCAGATCAACGCCAGAGTGCCGGCAGATACTCCCGTGGGCAACGCCGAAGTGATCATCAAAGCCGGCAACAATCCGAGCCAGGGCGGCATCACGCTGGCCGTGAAGTAGGCGAGCGCCAGCACAAGTCCCGAAGGGTAGTTAGGCTGACAGGTGCTCGATCACGATCTTGATCCCGATGCCGATCAGGATCAGGCCCCCGAGAACCGTCACTCGTTCGCCCCAGATGGACCCGACTCGTCTTCCGATTACCATCCCAACCGAGGTAAAGGAAGCCGCTACGATCCCGATCACGAGGGCGGGGACGAAGATCGTCGAGCCGAGGAAGGCCAGCGAGAGGCCGACGGCCAAAGCGTCGATGCTGGTGGCCACCGAGAGCACCACCAGGGACCAGCCGGTCGTCGGGTCGATCAATGTACGCCGCCCGCTTTCCTGGTCGTGAAGGGCTCCCCAAATCATTCTGCCGCCGACAAATGCCAGGAGCCCAAAAGCAATCCAGTGGTCTAGCGTCGAAATGTACTTCTGGACGATGGTACCGGCAAGCCAGCCGAGCATCGGCATCAGGGCCTGAAACAGCCCAAAATGGAAGGCCAGCCGGAAGACTTGACGTGGCGTCAGGGGGTTGAGCGTCAACCCGGTCACGATGGCCACGGCGAACGCGTCCATGGCGAGGGCGCAGGCCAGCGCCAGGAGACTTATCCAACCCATGTCGCGTCGGCAGCTTCCCGCATGCTCTGGCCCCTGTTCATGATCCTTTGCACCACAAAGCCGCAGTATCGCATAGCGCGGCGGAAAACCGCTGGGGCATGGGGCGGAACCGGTGGGATGTCAGGCCACGGGTTAGGCGATGAGACGGCCACGTCGTCCCGGTGACCGTCACGTCGGAAGTCGCAGGTTCGAACCCATCCTTCTCCTCTCTTCGTTGGCACACAAATCGTGAGCTAAAGAAGTGATGAGAAACTGTGCGCCAAGCTCGTGAGCCAGGCGTATAATTTTACGGGATTGGCGCACGAATCTTGACATATCTGTCAAGGTTTGCAGCGCATAGGAGGATCTCATGTACCATCGACGTTCATTCATTCAGTTTGTGGCTGGGTGCGGGCTCGTTGGGATGACTCGCCTGATCGCAGCAGTGCGGGGGGACGAAGCCATGTATGTTGGCGGTACGATGAATGCCGTCCCGGAAAAGACCGAGGGACATCTGAGCACATCCAACGAGACATTCGCTGAATTCGTTGCGAAGAAAGGCAAGTTCACCATCCCGTACAAGGGGATCACGTCTTTGGAGTACGGCCAGAAGGCGGGCCGGAGATTAGGTGTTGCGCTTGCGGTAAGCCCCATCGCCTTGTTCTCAAAGAAACGCAGGCACTATCTCACTGTGGCTTTTGCCGATGAGAAGGGTGAAAAGCAGGGAGCGGTTTTCGAAATCGCGAAGGGCAAGGTTCGTTCGGTCGCCGGCATTCTCGAGGCCCGCTCCGGGAAGAAGATCGACTTCGAATCCGAAGAAGCCAGGAAGCATTTCGAGGGAAAGTAGCCATGACGAGAAGAGAGAGTCTGAGCAAGTTGGCGGGGTGCGGTTTGTTAATCCCCGCGCTGTCAGCCGCGGCCGTACGAGGGAAAGAGGCTATGTATGTCGGCGGCACCATTGGTGGACTACCCGAAGCGACGGAGGGACAACTGGAAACCGACGATCCCAAAGTTCTGAAGTTCAGTTCACCCAAGGGAAAGTTCGAAATCCCGTACGACGGGATTACTTCGGTAGAGTACGGCCAAAAGGCCGGCCGCAGACTGGGGGTCGCTATCGTAATCACAGTCTGGGCCCTGTTCTCCAAGAAGAGGAAACACTTCCTCACGATAGGTTTCAAAGATGCCAACGATAAGCCTAATGGGGTTGTGCTCGAGTTGGCCAAGGGAACGCCGAAGTCGGTCATCACGATCATTGAGGCGCGCAGTGGAGTGAAGTGTGAATATGAATCCGAAGAGGCCCGCAAGCACGTCCATGGGTAAGTACTGCTTCACGGGTCTGTTACTGTTGGCGCTTGCAGCACTATCTCACCTCCAGGCGCAACCGGCACCGGCAACCGCATCTTCCGGGAGTACTTCGCAGACTCTCAGCATGGTGCATAGGATCTGCGTCGACAAAATCGCGGGTGATGAATCCGTGGTCGCCGCTGCCAGGGAGTTTGCTATTGCGGGGCTGTTTTCGGCACGTCGTTTCACCGTAACCGAGCGCTGTGATAAGGCGGACGCGGCACTGAAGGGAGCCGTAATCGAACGCCAGGAAAAGAGAGTCCGGGCTGAGGGTGAAGCGACAGGATTTGGTGTTGCAGGCGGAGGCGCCAGCGTGACGGGTTCAAGCGGCTCTGCCGGCTTCGGCGCAGCGCGCGGCGACAGCGGTGAATCGCTCTACTCCTCTGAGACCCGTGCGACCGCCTCGGTGACATTACGGCTTGTCGACCAGGAAGGGACCATCATATGGGCGTACACGCAGGACAGCCCGGGAGGCAAGACGAGGAGCGCGGTCTCCGATGCGGTGGAGCGAGCCGTGAGGCAACTGGTACGTGACCTGGAACGGAGTCAGCGCAAACCCGATGCTGAGCCTCCCAAGTAGCTGAGACTCGACATGCGTAAGGTGTGAACGTCTGGCGGCGCTATTTTCGTTCCCCCACCCTCACCACGTAATATGGCGAAGCCAGGAACGGATCGGGGTCTAGCCAGGTGCCCTTTCCCGTGTTGAGGACTTCGAAGTAGTACATCAGATCCCAGCGCACGGTTACCTCGGCGGCGGGAATGGTGAAGTTTGGCTTTGCCGAGGGGATCTCGATGGTCTTGAGCGGCTCCCGCAAGCTGGCGGGGCCGTAATGCAGCCGGATCAAGGCTACGTTCGTTGCGGGCTTCACGCGCACGCTCAGCTTGAGGGGGCGATTCGGCCTGGCTTCTTTGGGCGGGGTGTGTTCGATCTCGGGCGTCGGCAGGGGTTCGGACGACGCGCGCGCGGCGGGCGGTGGCGCGGGCTTCGCCGCTTTCACAATCACGCCGGCCACTTCCCAGGCCTCGCCTTCAAACACCACATCCACCACTTCGTTGCGCGCGCGCAGCTTGCGCGTGACGGCTTTGCCGTCGGGACCGATCAGCAGCACTGTGAAGTCGCCCGGGCCGGTCTTCACGCGGAAAACCTGTCGGCCTTGCCCTCGGATGGCATCGCCAAACAGCAGGTTTGCCGCAGGGCGTTTCGGGAGCCGCATCGCTTCGCGGTTTCCCTCCGCTGTCCAGCCATAGCCCCGCGTGTCCGTGTAGCGCGTCCCCGTGGCAACGCCGCGGAACCGCCCTACGACGGCGCTTCCGTCCAAGGCCGGACCGAAATCGAACGCGATGTCGAAACGACCGAAACGCTCTTCGATTCGCTCGCGCTGCCCGATCCGCTCCAACTGCCGGCGATCCACCGCAAGGCTCTCGCGCAACTCGGCCAGGTTTTCGCCGGCCGCGAGCGCGGCCCGCAACTCCCGCTTCGCCAATTCGAGCGATCTCGCGTCGCCGGTCTCGTCAAAGTACGCCAGGTGATCCTCGGCCACCAGCTTGCGTGCGCGATAGCGGGCAAGCAGCGCGACGTCCTTCACTCCGCTCGCGCCCGCCGACTTGGCATCCGCCCGCGCCAGGCCCTGTTCGATCCCCAACGCCGCCTGAGTCAACCGCGCGGCCGTCTCCACGGGTTCCCGCTGGACCAACGGCTGGACCGCCAACACCGTGCACGCGCGGCCCGCATGCCGATAGGCTTCCTGCGCGCTGGCCGCTGTCCAGAGTTTCTCCGGCGTTAGCGGATCGTAGCCGAGCCTGCCCCACAAGAAGTGCGGGAGCCAGGCGCCGCCGTCCAGCCTCGCGCGCCCCAGGTCAATTTCAAAGCCCTCGGAGCCGGACGCCGTCAGCGCAGGGATGATCCACCGTGCGGACTCGGGATCGCCCCATGCGAACTGCGAACACACCCCAGACGCGGCGATTTGCCAAAAAACGCCGTGCCGGCGCGGCCTTTCGAGCAGGTCCAACGTGCCGCCTGCCCTCCGGCGCGCCGCCGCGGTGTCGTGTCCCACCCACAGGTTCCAATAGTCCAGCGGCAAGCGCACAGGCGCTCCTGAAGCGAGTGCAGCTTCGTAAGCATCGCTATCCACCTCGAGGACCACGCGCCGGCCCGCTTCGGCGACGGCGCGGAACGCGTTCTTGCCGCCGGAAGCCGCCCCGCCTTCACTACCGCCCCGCAGTTGCACGCAGCGGATGGCCCGGCACTCGGCCAGCAGCTGCTTCATGGCCGCGTAACTGTAAGGGCCGAGGTTTTCCGCATTGAGTCCTTCCACCGCCGACTTTGCTCCGCCGCGCGCCTTCTCCTCCCAAATGCCCAGCGTGAAGTCGACGGCGTGTTCGGCGCAGGTGGAAGCGATGAACCGCAGCAGGGCCAGATTCCGTTCGCGCTGTGCGGCCGTGAGACCTTTCACGCGCACCTGGGGAAACCCGGGCACGGAGAGCAAGTACGGATACGGTGGTGCGAATTCGCTGCCGGAATGCGTGAAAACCAGGTTCAGGCGGTTGAAGCGGTTGCGCGCGAGGGCGCGGATGTAATCGCGCCAACCGTCTTGCGATTGAAACCACTCTTGTTCGAAGTCGCCGATGCCGGCAACGAGCCGGACGCCGCGCAAGGGCGTCGCGGGCGCGCCTTTTTCCTTCGACAGGCGCCCCTTGGACCGCACCTGCTCGGCCGCGGCGAGCATGCCGTACATCAACCCGCGCAGGTCGCCGCCCTGGATGCGGCCGGGCACAATCCGGTACGTTTCGGCGGCGTCCGAAGTGATCTCCGTCGTGAAACGGATCGCGCCGGGCCGCAACCCACGCGCGGCGACGGCGCTTTCCACTTCTTTCCTGCCGAATTCGACCGGTCCAGCCTGGGCCGCAAACACAGCGGCCGCCAACAACAAGAGTGTCTTATTCAGACAACGTACTCCAACCTCTGTGCGACAGATTCCAGAAGATGATCGCCCCGGCCACAAATCCCGCTACAAGCATTCCCATGCCCATCGCCAGGTGGCCCAGGATAATCTTGCCCACGCCGAACAACGTGCAGTAGATGAATACGCAACCGCAAATCCAGTCGAGAAGATTCCACATGCCGTCGCCGGGGGCCTTCACTTCCGGCACCATGGCGGCAATGCGTTTCCAACCGAAGCGCGACGGATAAGTCCGGCGGTAGAAGGCCTTCAGGACCTCGTCGGGCTCCGGCTTGGTAAGGAACGTCGCCAGCAACCAGACCGCGGTGGTGATGGCCACCGTGATCATCATGATCCAGGCGAAGTCCACGGGCTTGTCGCTGTCAAGCTTGCCGGCCGTCTGCAGGGTCACCGACACGACGAAAGCGCTGATCATGGCCGACAGTTCGCTCCAGGCATTGATGCGCCACCAGAACCAGCGCAGCAACAGCACGCCGCCGGTACCGGCGCCGGTGACGATCAACAGCTTCCACGCTCCAGCAATCGAATCCATATAGAAAGTGACGATGGCCGAGAGGATGGTCAACAGCACCGTGGCGAGCTTCGAGACGGTCACGTAGTGCCTGTCGCTCGCCTTCTTGTTGACAAAACGGCGGTAAAAATCGTTCACCAGGTAACTGGCGCCCCAGTTGAGGTTCGTGGCGATGGTCGACATGAAGGCGGCGGCGAAGGCCGCGACCATCAGGCCGCGCAACGATGCCGGCAGGAAGTCGATCATCACGAGAACGAAGCCGGATTCCGGATCGGCCAACCCGGGATAGACCACCACGGAAACCAGGGCCGTCAGAATCCACGGCCACGGCCGCACGGCGTAGTGCATCACGTTGAAGAACAGCGTGGCCAGAAGCGAATGCTTTTCGTTCTTGGCCGAGAACATGCGCTGTGCGATGTAGCCGCCGCCGCCCGGCTCGGCACCCGGATACCACGTCGCCCACCAGTTGAGCGAGATGTAGACCAGGAACGTGATCATGGGCATCCAGACCGAATCGAGGTCCGGCACGAAGCTCAGCACGGATCCGTGCCCACCGGTGGCGACACCGCGCGCCTGGTCCAGCGCCATCAGTTTCAGCTTCAGTGCGTCCATGCCGCCCACCGCATGGACGGCGAATATCGCCAACACGACGACCATCGTCATCTTAATGAAGAACTGGATCGCGTCGGTCACCAGCACGCCCCACAGCCCGCTGAGAGTCGAGATGAACGAGGTTACCGCGATCATGCCCAACACGATCAGGAGCGCCGTGAGCTTGTTCACCCCCAGGATGAGCGACAGGATCTTCACCATCGCCAGGTTCACCCAGCCGAGCACGATGCAGTTGATGGGAATACCGAAGTACACGGCGCGGAAGCCGCGCAGGAATGCCGCCGGCTTCCCGCTGTAACGGATCTCGGAAAACTCCACGTCGGTCATCACGCCGGACCGGCGCCACAACCGTGCGTAGAAGAACACCGTCAGCATGCCGCTGGCCACGAAATTCCACCACAGCCAGTTGCCGGCGATGCCGCCGCGAGCCACCATGCCCGTCACCGCCAGGGGCGTGTCGGCGGCGAAGGTGGTCGCCACCATGGAGAGGCCGGCCAGCCACCAGGGTACGTCGCGGCCGCTAAGGAAGAATTCGTTCACGCTCTTGCCGGCGCGGGCTTTGTAGTAAAAGCCGATGCCGATGTTCAGCGCGAAATAGAGAGCTACAATAGTCCAGTCGATTAATGTGAGCTGCAAGGTAAACCGTCCCGCAAAAACGCTTATTATACTGAACCTCCTACTTGGATGGGGGCTGCTTGCCGCCGTGCAAGCTGATGCACCGTCACGGGCGGCCGATCGCGCCCGCGTCGCCATGGACGAGGGCCGCTTCCCGGAAGCGATTGAAATCTACCGCGACCTGCTCAAGAATGATGCCTCGAACGCCGGCCTCGTCATGAACCTGGGGCTCGCGCTGGATGCCGCGGATAAACCCCGCGAGGCGATCGCGCAGTTTGACCGCGTATTGAAGTTGGACCCCGATTTCGCGCCTGCCTACCTGGCTGCGGGGAGCTGTTGGAAGAAGTTGGGACAGCCGGCCAAGGCACTGGAAGCCTTCGAACACACGCTGGTATTGGAGCCGGGCAGCCGGAAGGTACACCTGGAGCTGGCCGATACGCATTACGAATTGGGCCACTTCGAGCGCGCCGTGGAATTTTACGAGCGGTACACCAGCGTCGACATCCACCAAGTGCGCGCCTGGAAGCAGCTTGGATTGAGTTACGTGCGCCTGGGGCGGGCCCGGGCGGCCGAGTTGCGTAAGATCGCCCCTACATCCCGGCTTTGGACGGACCTGGTTGCCGATTCCGACCTGTACGGGGATGCGGCGTCGAAATCCGCTGCCGCGCAAAAGCCCCCGGCGCCCGAGCCCGATTGCTCCAAGCCCTCGCGTGAATGCGAGTTCCTCGCCGGCCACTACCGCCAGATCATCGCCGCCGTCGCCCAGGCCAAGACTCCGGAATCGCTTTTCTGGCAGGCACGCTGCTACGAAGAACTGGCCTTCCGGGCATTCTCGCAATTGAGCGATCTCCTGCCGCCCGAAGAGGTCCGCGCCCTGCTTCGGGAAGTGGGCATCGCGGAGCCGAAGTAGCCCGCATCGCGGGAGCGGTCCGGCAAATCTAATAAGAATGTTGTCGCTGAGACCCGCCGCCAAACGCGGCGTTACGCGGATCGGCTGGCTCGATAGCCGCCACACATTTTCCTTCGACCAGTACTACGACCCCCGCCACATGGGCTTCCGGTCGTTGCGCGTAATCAACGAGGACCGCGTCGCGCCACAACAAGGCTTCCCCACGCATGGGCACCAGGACATGGAAATCATCACTTACGTGCTGGAAGGTGCGCTGAAGCATAAGGACAGCATGGGCAACGCTTCCGTCGTTCGTCCCGGCGAAGTGCAGCGTATGAGCGCGGGCACCGGCATCACCCACAGCGAATATAACGATTCGAGCACGGAGGCGGTCCACTTCTTACAGATCTGGATTCGCCCTTCGCGGAAAGGCATCCAGCCCGGCTATGAACAGCGGGACTTTTCCGAGCGGCTGGCGGGCGGGCAACTCATTGCGGTAGCTTCCGGAAACGGTTCGGCGGGCACCGTTCATATTCAGCAGGATGCCGAGGTGTATGCAGCCAGGATGAAGCCGGCCTCAACCGTCGTACATGAACTGGCGCCCGGGCGGAACGCGTGGGTGCAGGTGGCACGGGGAGCCGTCGAGGTCAACGGGATCAAGCTTAGCGCGGGTGACGGCGCCGCCATTTCCGAAGAGCCGGCGGTCAACATGTCGTCGCCGGCCGGTTGCGAGGTGCTCCTGTTCGACCTGGCTTGATCGCGCCCGACTTTACTGGAAGGCCGGCTTCACGGCCGACCCGTTGGTCAGCGCATGCTCGCTCGGCAGCGCCACGGCGTCGCCGTCGCTGAGGCCCGATTTCACTTCGGTGCGCGTCACGCTGGAGGCGCCCAGCACGAGCGGCTGCCAGGCCACCCGCTCGCCGCGCAGCACCAGCACGCCCACCTGCGAGCCTTCACGGCGCAGGGCCTCCTTGGGGATGGTGAGCGCGTTCTCGACCACTTGCGAACGAACCTCGGCGTTGATGTTCGTGCCGGGCAGCAGCTCAAGCCCGGGGTTCTCAATGATGCAGACCACCTCGCCCACCTGCCGCGTGCCTACGGCGACTATTTCCGTGGGCAGCTTCTCCACCGTGCCTTGCCAGCGCTGCTGCGGCAGAGCATCCCAGCCGATCGAGACGGGCATGCCTTTGGCGACGCGGCCCAGCTCCGGCTCGTCCACATAAACGGAGACGCGGACTTTCTCGGCGCGGCCGATGTTCGCTACAGGGTCCCCGGGATTAAGGTACGCGCCGCGCTGCACTGTGAGCTCGTACACCGCGCCATCAATGGGCGCGCGCACCACGGATAGCTCCAGGGTTCTGCGGGCCAACCGCACCGCAGCCTCGGCTTCCTTGAGCCGTGCCGCGGCCGCGCGGCGGTCTTCGGCGGCCACCAGCGCGGTACGCTTGTTTTCCAATGCCCTCGCCTGCGATTCCAGGCGTCTTACCTGCTCCTCGGCGTCCTTCACTTCCTGGCCGGTGGCGGCCTGCTTGGCCGCGAGCCGCTTGAGGGAATCGCAATTGGCGCGCGCGGCGGAAAGTTCGAGGCGGACCTTGTCGAGTTCACCGTCGATCTCGGCCCGCTCGGCGGCGCGGCCGCCCTGGCTCATGGTGTCGAGCTCGGCTTTGGCCTGCTCCACGCGCGACACGGCGGACGCAAGTTCGGCTTCCGCTTCCCGGGCGCTCAATTCGATCAGCGGCGTCCCACGCGCGACCCTGGCTCCGCGCTCCACCAGGACCTTTTCCACCAACCCGCTGCGTTCGGCGCGGACGGCCACCCATTCCAAGGGTTCCACCTTGCCGTTGGTCACCAGGTTGCTCACCAGGCGTTCGCGCCTGACCTTGGTGAAGGCGACCTCGGGCGGGGCCGTTTTCCTGGCGTACGTCACCCAAACCGCGGCCACGGCCAGAACTGCAAAGCTCCCCAGCAGCAACGCCTTACGCAAGCCGGTTTCTCCTTTTTAGAGCAGTCGCTCGACTATTCCTATTCTGCCAGATACGCAAACGGCGCGGCCGGTCCAAACCAAAACATTTCTCTTTGGAGATGTTTTGAGCGAGAATATCTTTGTATGCCGTCCTACCGCATATGGCGACTGAAGGAGAACCAGATCCAACAGTTCCGTTGGGCGCCGCACACCATCGGCGCCACCAACATCAAGCCGAAAGACTACGAAGAAAAAGAAGTGATTGACGCGGAAGGAGCGTACGCGCTCTGGGCGGAGTTGAAGGACAGCCCCAACGCCCTGCGCGTGGGCGATGTCCTGGAATCGGCGGCCGGAGAGCTGCGCATCTACAAATACGTCGGCTTCGAGGAAGCGCGCTGGGTGCTGCCGGAAGTGAAATCCGGCCTGGAAGCCCAGCCGCTCGCGATCACCACGCCCCAGCAGGCACCTCCGGCGGCTGGTTAGGCGGCGCGCAGCAGGAAGCCGGCATAATCAAAGCTCAGCGCCGGCGCGCTTCACGCTGTAATCCTTCACGAACAAGCATCTTGAGCAGGGTCTGGTAGCCAATCCCCTTTCGGCCGGCTAGTTCCCGGGCCCGTGCCAGATCAGCTTCGGGCAGACGGAGGGCAATCTGCACGCTGGCCTTCTTGTTCAACTTCGCAACCAGGCTGGATCCCGCAGGTGTGCTCTTCCTGAGCACGGCCTCAGCAGATCCTTGCCTAACGAAAGCGCGCCCCTCCGGGCTGGCCCACCAGTCCGCCTCATCGCTTTCATTCCTGAACTTCGGTACTTCAAGTATTCTCTTGCTCATTGGATCCACTCTCCATGCAGGCGGCGTCGGAGGTAGTCGCGCTTCTGCCCAGCGTCGAGATCGTAAGCAGTAACCACCCGAATCCTGGTACCACGCTCGGTCACAACAACGGCCAACAGACGTCCCGCGTTGGTTTCACCATAGTACACATAGCGCGGCTCTCCCCCAACATCCTGCTCGTAGATTGGAACCGGATCATTCTGGAGCGCCTGCTCCACCTCTTCCCTTCTGATTCGGTGCGCTCTGATTTTGCAGAGGTTGTTCCTGTCCCAATCGAACATCGCTCTTCCTATTGTATATGCATTGCATATATCAATGGGCCGGTAACCTGCTATTCCACCGCAGCCTGCTTCGTGACGAGCAAGGGTTACAACACAGGATAGAGCGTTGAACGGGATTGGCCCTGAGCCGAAGATCTAGCCGAACATCTCCAACTGGCCTGGCTTGGCGGGGGGCTTTTCTGCGCGGCGGCGCAGAGGACTCCCCACCACGCCGAGTACTTTCACGTCGGTAAGGGCCGTGCGCGGGATGAACATTCGCTGATTGTTTGAATAGGGGTCGGGCGGGGAAATGGTGAGGCCGGGCCCCTCCACCTGCAAGAGGTTGTTGGCCATGACCGTCTCCATGGTATCGCCGTCCCGGAACAGCAGGCGCACCCAGAGCCCCTCTTTCCTGGGACGGGTGGCGAAAGCCTTGCGCTCGGCCGAAGGGTTGTCGGGCAGGAACTCGCGCACGAAGCAGACGGCCTTCAGCTCCTGGTAGGGTACCAAGCTTACGGCACCGTTCGTCGTAAGCACTTCGACTCCCTCAGGTTGCAGGTACGTCTGCGGGTTCACAAAACCGGAAAGCGCCCCGCGCTCGAAACGCCGTACCGTCACTTTCTTGCTCGTGGAGGTCGCCAATCTCTCGTCCTCGGTTAATGTTTCCTTTCAAACATTTTTGCGAGTATTGTATCATTGGCACGATGCCATCTGTGGGCTCGCTGATTGGCGACGTCCAACAATTTCTCGATTTTTGCCGGGTTGAAAAGGGCCTAGCCGCCAACTCGCTGGAGGCGTACGGGAGGGATCTTGCCTGTTTCCAGCAATTTAGCGGTGAGGGTGGCGCGCCCGAGGATGCCGGGCATATCCGGCGCTACATGGATTCTCTTTACAAATCGGGACTTAGCAGCCGCTCGGTGGCCCGTCATCTCACCACCCTGCGGAATTTCTATCGATTCCTCCTCCAGGAAGGCCACGTGAGCGAGGATCCTACCGCCTTGCTGGTTTCCCCCAAGCAGTGGAATAATCTTCCTAAATACCTGACTCTAAACGATATAAACAAGCTCGTGGCGGCCCCGGATGCGGCGAAAGCCACCGGTCTGCGGGACCGTGCCATGCTCGAATTGCTCTATGCCACGGGACTTCGGGTCTCCGAGCTTGTTAGACTGGAAGTCTATGATTTTTCGCCGGATATCGGTGTTTTGAAAGTCACCGGCAAGGGCAACAAGCAGCGGGTTGTGCCCATCGGCAAATCCGCCGTGGAGGCGGTGGAACAATACCGTGCCAGTGCACGGCCGCGCCTTCTTGGGAAGCGGGCCAGCCGTTTTCTGTTCGTAACGGCCCGCGGCGGGCCAATGACCCGCCAGGCATTCTGGAAATTGTTGAACGGCTATGGGAAACAGGCCGGAATCTTCCACGGCCTCACCCCCCATGTCGTGCGGCACACCTTCGCCACTCACCTATTGGAGGGCGGGGCGGACCTTCGGAGTGTCCAAACCATGCTTGGGCACGCCGATATCTCGACGACTCAGATTTATACGCACGTGATGCAGTCGAGATTGCGGAAAACGATAGAACAACACCACCCCCGGGCGTAGTCAGGCCGATACGGGGAAGGAGGGATCGTCATGAGCGACTACATGTTCATGCTGGAGAACCACCTGAGCACCGATCAGAATCGGGTGGTTGCGGATGTTGTTGCAACAGCGGGAAACGCGGGCGTGAACCTCTTTCTGACCGGCGGCGCCATGCGCGACATGTTGGGCGGCTTCCCGGTTCGGGACCTGGATTTCACTGTCGAAGGCAACGCGCTGAAACTGGCCAAGGTGTTGGCGTCGAAACCGCACGTCAAGATCATCTCCGAAGACGAGGACCGCAAGTGCGCCGAACTGCTCTTCCCGGAGGGCGTGACGGCGCAGATCGCCATGGCCCGGCTGGAACGGTACGGAAAGCCGGGGACGAAGCCGCACGTGCGTCCGGCATCCATCTACGACGACCTGCGCGGCCGCGACTTCACCATCAACGCCATCGCGCTGTCGCTCAATCCGGCCTCGCGGGGCCTGCTGCTCGATCCGACCAACGGCCTGGCCGACCTGGAACGCCGCGAATTGCGCGCCGTCCACAACTACGTTTTCTATGACGACCCGGTCAGGATGCTGCGGTTCATCCGGTTCCGCGTGCGCCTGGGCTTCACCGTCGAGGAGCGGACCGCGTTGCACTATCAGAATGCGCGTGAGGCCGGCGTCGAAGCCGACATCCCGCCCCGAAGCCTGCACGACGAGTTGTTTCACACGGCGGACGAACTGAATTCCGCGGACGTCGTCAAGGCGCTCGACGACGAGAAGCTTCTTGTCCTGTTCTCACCGGCGCTGACCGGAACCAAGCTCAACATGCCTGGCCTCGCCAAGTTGCAGAAGGCCAGGCAGATGGCTCCTTTTGGTACGGATCTGCACCTGGACAATCGGGGGTTGTTCCTCACCGTGCTGACCGAGAAGCTCAATCCGAAGGAACGGGCCGCGCTGGTCCGGACCACGGTGTTGCGCAAAGGTGAGGTTGATCTTTGGCAGAAGCTGCCGCAGCGGGCCAAATCGCTCGAACGCGAACTGAAGTCCACCCGCCTGCGCAAGGCGTCCAACATCTACGAGGCCATCTCGAACGCGCCGGGCGACCAGGTATTTTACCTTTTCCTCTATTCGTCGCAGCGCCTGGTGCAGGATCGCATCCGCAATTATCTGCAGAAGTATCTGGCCGCCGCCCAGGAGATCACCGATCGGGACGTGGCGGCCACGGGCGTGGCGCCCGGCGACCCGGAGTTCCCCAAGGCCAAGCAGGACATGATCTACGCCCGTCTTGACGGCCGGTTGAAGAAGGCCCCGCCGCCCGAGCCCGCTCCCGCACCAGCGCCCATGCCTCGCATGGGACCACGCCGCGGACGCGGAAGGCCGGCAGCCGTATAGCCTTCACTTCAGGCGGTTTCGAGTTCGGCCGGCGCAGCGGTCAACCGCGCCACTTTGGCGGACTTGACTAAACCGGCGAGCTGCAGGATCCGTATTTGTATCCAGGTGACGTCAAGCTCGTACCACGCCAAGCCGTGGCGCGCCGAGGCCGGGTGCGCGTGGTGATTGTTGTGCCACCCTTCGCCGAAGGTCAGCAGCGCCACCCACCAACTGTTGCGCGAATCGTCCAAGGTGGCGAAGCGGCGCCGCCCCCACATGTGCGCGGCCGAATTCACCAGCCAGGTGGAGTGCAATCCCACGACTACGCGGAAACAAACAGCCCACAGCACCATGCTCCAGCCTCCCGCCACCGCAAGTATCAATGCCGAAACCAGCAAGGGCACGTAGTGGTATGTGTTGAGCCAGCGATAAAAGCCGCTCTTGGCGAGGTCCGGCGCCAGCTTCGCCATCCCCGCCGTGTCGTTGTGGTTTGACTGCCCGCAGAGCACCCACCCCATGTGAGCCCAGAAACCACCGTGGCGCGGCGAGTGCGGGTCGCCCTCGCGGTCTGATTTCTGATGATGTACGCGGTGCGTGCCGACCCAGGAGATGGGGCCGCCCTGGAGCGTCAGCGTGCCGCAAACGGCGAGGAAGTACTCCAAGGGCTTCGGCACCTTGAATCCTCGATGCGTGAGGAGCCGGTGGTAACCCATGCCGATGCCCAAGCTAATCCCCATCCAGTAAAGAATTGCGGCTACGACGACCGCGGCCCAGCTTGCCGCAAACAGGGCCGCCAGCGCTCCGAGATGGAACACCGACATAACGGCCACGATGGGCCAATTGACTTCAGGTGACTTTCCCAGTGGAATCCCTCCCAGCTTGCGAAGATCCCAGATGCAAGCCGTTTTCTTGAGGATAACATGGGAGCATAGAATGGAAAGACTTCCCATGGACTACGCCACCGTTCTGCATTCGATCAGTTACTCGGGATCGTGGGGCCAAGTTTCGCTCACGGTGCCGGAATTCGTTCGCAAGGCCGCAGATCTGGGCTTCGACGGCGTGCTGCTTGCGGCCAAACGGCCGCACGTTTCGATCCTCGACTACGGCGCGAAAGAGCGTGCCGCACTGCGGTCGGAAATCGAGAAAGCGGGCTTGGGAACGGTAATCCTGGCGGGCTACAACAACTTCACCGCGGACCTGGATCATGGCGATGTGCCCACGCTCGAGATCCAGACAGCGTACGTCATCGAGTTGGCGCGCCTGGCGCGCGATATCGGCGCGGGGCTTGTGCGCGTCTTCACAGGCTACGAGCATCCGGCGGGCTCCTACAACGCGCAATGGGACATGGTGGTGCGCGCGTTGCGCGAGTGCGCCCGGCGCGCCTCGGAGTGGAATGTCGTGATCGGCGTGCAGAACCATCACGACCTCGCGTGCGGCTATGAAAGCCAGCGCGATCTGATCCGGGCGGTGGGCGAACCGAATTGCCTCGCTTTGTTCGACGCTTGGGCTCCGGCGTTGCACGGTGTGGACCTGCAGGAGGCCGCGCAAACGATGGCGCCCATCACGGCGCACACGACGATCGCCAACTACGTGAAGCGCCCGCGCTACCGCTACCGCCCCGAGCTGGTGAACTATGAACCGCTTACGCCGGTGGTCCGCGCGGCGCCCATCGACGAAGGCTTCATCGACTACGGCGCCTTCCTGGAGGCGTTGCGCGATGGCGGTTTCCGAGGCAGCGTAGCCTACGAGATGTGCTCGCCGATCGAAGGCGGAGGCTCGATGGAGAACCTGGACGCCTGCGCCCGGCGCTTCATCGAGTTCATGCGGCGGTTCCGGGGGCGTTAGCGAGTCTTGCCCGCCAAGCCCGGGATTCCGCCCATCGTGGGCGCGAGGCGAACAGCGCGCAGGATGGCGTTTTCGAGCGCTTCGGCGGCTGCCACACCCACTGCGTTTACGTCCGCTTGCGCCACTCCGAGCGAGAGTGCGATGACGAAGTCGCCGTCGAACATCGTGTGAACGGGCGAGATGGTCCGCACCATCCCGTGCTGCGCGAGTTGCGCGACCTTGGTCGCCTGCACCTTTGTGAGCTTCGCGTTGGTGGCCACCACCGCGAGCGTCGTGTTCTCCCGCGAGAGCCCGGCGCTGGGGCCCTTCTTTAATGCCGCGACGGTATCGGCGAACTCCATGCTTTTGGGCCCCACTCGCGCGCCGGCGACGATCTTGCCGGTGGCGGGATCGCGCACGTCGCCAAACGCGTTCACCACGACCAGCGCGCTCACCAGCACGCCCGCGTAACGGCCGCCGAGCGCCACGGTGAACGTTCCGAGGCCGGATTTCATGGCCCGCGGCATGCCGAAGATCTTGCCGACGGTGGCGCCAACGCCTACGCCCACCGCGCCTTCCGCAACCGGACCGTTGGTCGCCGCATTGGCCGCGGCCTCGCCCATTTCGCGCGTCGGACGGATGTGCGCCTTCCCAATCGCCAAATCGTAGATAATGCCGCCGGGCACGATGGGCACGCGGGCAGCCGAAGTGTCGAAACCAACGCCGCGCGCTTCGAGGTAGCGGCGCACACCGCTCGCGGCTTCCAGTCCGAAGGCGCTGCCTCCGGCCAGCACTATGCCATGCACCACGTCCGCGACGTGCAGCGGGCTCATGACGTCAAATTCCTGAGTGCCGGTGGCCGAGCCGCGGATGTCCGCGCCAGCAACGGCTCCGGCCTCGGTTAGAATCACGGTGACGCCGGTGAGCGCCTCGAAATCGGTGGCGTGACCCACGCGGATGCCTGCAATATCGGTTAAGCCTTTCATGGAAAACCCGGTTTTACGTTGTATGGTAGCATCGTGATTCAGAGGTGAAAACGGTTTGTTCGATCTGCTGAAACCGCCGATCCTTGCAACTCAGGAGTTTTACGGCCTCGCCTTCCGGGCTCTTCGCAACGTCTTTCGTTCGCCGCATTACGTGGACGACATCGTGTTGCAGATGGATACGATTGGTGTAGGCAGCCTCCCCATCGTCGTCCTGACGGGCTTCTTCAGCGGCGCCGTCATGGGCTTGCAGATGTCCCGCGCGCTGCAGACTTACGGCGCGGTGGGCCAGACCGGCCAGATCGTGGCCATCACGCTGGTGCGCGAATTGGGTCCGGTGTTGACCGCGGTTGTGGTGGCCGGCCGCAATTCCTCGGGCATGGCGAGCGAACTGGGATCGATGAAGGTGACCGAGCAGATCGACGCGATGCGCGCGCTGGGAACCGATCCGGTCCAGAAGTTAGTAACTCCGCGGATGATCGCCACCTGCATCGTGCTGCCGCTTCTGACCATCATCGCGGACTTCGTGGGTATCTTCGGCGGGTTCCTCATCGCCTACTTCCTGTTGAACCTCACTCCGCCGCAATATTGGAACAACGTCTACCAATCGCTTGAATACAACGACATCACGCAAGGGCTGGTGAAGCCGTTCGTGTTCGCCTTCATTATCTCCCTGGTCGGCTGTTTCTACGGCATGCGCACCACGGGCGGCACGCAGGGTGTTGGCCGCGCGACCACGCAGGCCGTGGTGGTGGCAAGCGTGTGGATTTTCGTGGCAACGTTTTTCATTACCCGGATCTTCGTGAGCCTGTGACCTGTCAACATGGAGACAGTCCGACAGCCCGTCGTAAAATTCGAAAACGTCTCGCTGCGCTTCGACGACCAACTGGTTCTGGACTCGATTTCCTTCGAGGTCTGGCCGGGGCAGTCGCGCATCCTTTTGGGCGCGGCGGGCAGCGGCAAGACGGTGCTGCTGAAAGTGGCGCTGGGCCTGGTGAAACCGGATTCCGGCTCCGTATCCGTGTTCGGGCAGGATCTGCGGAAGCTGGGCGAGCGGGAATTGTTCGACCTGCGCAGCCGGATCGGCATGGTGTTTCAGGAGGGTGGGTTGTTCGATTCGTTGACCATTGAAGAGAACGTCGCCTATCCACTGCTCAACCAGCGCGTGCTGCATTGCCCGCCGGAAGAGGTGAGGCCCAAGGTGGAAGAGTCGTTGAGCTTCGTGGAACTTGAGCATACGCTCGACAAGTTTCCCAGCGAACTCAGCGGAGGCATGCGGCGGAGGGTGGGCATCGCGCGGGCCGTGGTCACCGAACCCCCGCTGGTGCTCTACGATTCGCCCACCGCGGGATTGGATCCCATTACGTCTTACACCATCATGGCTTTGATCCTGAAGCAGCGCGATCTCAAACGAACCACCTGCATGATCGTGACGCACCGCTATCAAGACGGTGACATGATGGCAAACTATGTCTACAACCCGCGCACCGGGCAGGCGGAACCCACCGGATCGGATGGAGACCGCGCGTTTCAAAGCACCGTGTTCATGGTGCTGCGCGAAGGCCGCCTGGTGTTCGAAGGCACGCAAGACGAACTGGAAAGTGTGAGAGACCCATACGTGTCGAAGTTCGTGAAACGATCGGAGCATTGATCTATGCCATCGGCGAAGAAAGTCAGTTGGGCGAAAATGAAGGTCGGGATCATGGCGATCGCCGCCATGGTGATCCTGGGCGTTCTCATCTTTTATCTGACGGGGAGCAAGAAGTTCTTCGCCCATCCGGCGATCCTGTACACGTACATGGACGATTCGGCTGCCCTCGCAAAAGGATCGCCCGTGCGCTTGAATGGCCTCTTGATCGGCAATGTAAGCAAAGTGGAGCTGTCCGGCTTGAGCACTCCGCAACGTATTGTGCGGGTCCAGATGGAGGTCGAACCCGAGCGGCTCAGGTCGATTCCGGTGGATTCCGTGGCCGCCATCAGCGCCGAGAACGTGCTGGGCACCAAGTACATCAATATCCGCATGGGCCACAGTCCCGTAACGGTAAAGAACGGCGGAGAAGTCCGCAGCCTCGACACGCGCGAGTTCGACGAAGTGGTGGCGTCCGGTTACAACGTGATGGTTTCAGCACAAGGACTGCTGAAGCGCATCGACGCGATCGTCTCCCAGGTGGAAGCGGGTAAGGGCACCATCGGCAAGTTTCTGGTCGACGACGAATTTTACAACCGCCTGACGGCCACCATCGCCGAGACCCAGAAGGTGGCGGAAGCGGTTGGCAGCGGCCGGGGCACCATTGGCCGGCTGCTTTACGACGAGCGCTTGTACGAGGAGCTTCGCAGTTCTGTCGCACGTGTCGACGACCTGCTGCAGGATGTGCAGGAAGGACGCGGCACTGCCGGCAAGCTGATTCGCGATCCCTCCCTGTACGACGATGCCCGCAAGAGCGTAGCCGAAATGCGCCGCATCATGGAGGACCTGAACGCGGGCAAGGGTACCGCGGGCAAATTCCTCAAAGATGAGAAACTGCATCGCGAACTGGAGAGCGCGGTGGCCCGGCTGGACACCACGCTTGAGAAGCTAAACTCTGGCCAGGGCACCATGGGCCAGTTGCTTGTGAATCCGCAGTTGTACGAATCGCTGAACGGGGCGACGCAGGAAATGCACTCTTTCATGAAGGACTTCCGGGCCAACCCGAAGAAGTTCCTGCGCATCAAGGTGGCGCTGTTTTGAGCGCCTCCAGGCGTCTCATTGTCAACGCCGACGACTTCGGCTTTACTCGTGACGTGAACCGCGGCATCATCGATGCGCACCGGCGCGGGATCCTCACGTCTACCACCTTGATGGCGAACGGCGCGGCTTTTGAAGATGCCGTAGAGTTGGCTCGGGCAACGCCATCGCTCGACGTGGGGGCGCACCTTACCCTGGTCGGAGGGCCGGGGCAGCCGCCGACGGTGACCGCACTGCTCAAGGAGCTGGCTCTCGGTCGAGTCCATGCTTACGAGGAGTTTGCCGCGCAACTAGGCCGCATCACCGCCGCCGGTATTGCGCCTACGCATCTGGACACACACAAGCACACGCACCTGTGGCCCGGCGTCCTCGATGCCGTGCTGCGCGTGGCACGGGAGTTCGGCGTAGCATGGGTACGGGCGCCGTTCGATTACCCGGCGGCCGGAGAATCCTGGAAGGTTCGCGCGCTCAGGCTGTTGGCGCCAGACTTCCGCCGCAAGGTCGCGGCGAAGGGTATCAAGGTCACTGACCGCTTCGCCGGATTCGGCATGACGGGGACGTTCGGGACGGCGGATCTCGCCGGACTGATCGAAAGGCTCCCCGTCGGCGTGACAGAGTTCATGTGCCATCCGGGCTACTGCACCGACGAGTTGCGCGCAGCGCGGACGCGGCTCAAGGAGAGCCGCGAAAGGGAATTGAACGCGCTTGTTTCAACCGAAGTCCGCGAAGCGCTGGCGCGGGCAGGCGTCGAATTGACCAGCTACCGGGTGGCGTAGGGGCGGGATATATCCCGCCCCTACACACCTTCGCCCGTTCCACCGCAAGGGCGGGATATATCCCGCCCCTACACACCTTCGCCCGTTCCACCGCAAGGGCGGCATATATACCGCCCCTACAGGTGCGCGTAACGGTAGTTGAAGCGCGCCGGATTCACCGCCGTGGCACCGGGCGTGTCCACCTCGATGATGCGCCGGGCAACGGGCTCATAAGCGGCACGGAAGGCGATGGCCGCTTTCACCACCAGAATCTTCTGCCTGCGCGAATCGATGCCGCAGCTCTCCAGTTGACGCAGGCTGTATGGCGGCTGGCGGTTGGAAGTGAGTAACAGAAGGTTCGGGAAATCGCGGGTGCCGCCATCCACTTCGATCAGCGCCGACAAGCCCTGGTCGTAGTAACGCGCGCCACCGTGGCGCACTTCGGCCTCGATGAACTTTCCGTCATAGACGGCCTTGACGCGGCCACGGACCGTGATACTCTCGCCGTGCATGTCATCGGTCTTGCCGCCCACCATCCCCTCGAAGAAGTTGCCCACACCGGCACGAATGGCTTCGCCTACGGCGCCGGGGTCGGCGAGAACCATCACCCACCCTTGCGCTTTCTGCGCGAGCAACTCGGCCAGCAAGAAGGTGGAATCCCCCGCCGAACCGCCGCCGATGTTGTCGCCCATATCGACCAGTACCACGGGGAATTAGCTGGAGGCACAGGCTTGCCGTACGGCGGCAGCGGCATCCGGAAGATCCAGTCGCAAGCGGTCGCGGGTGTCCCACAGCATCCGCCCCAGGCGGTCGGCTTCAGCACGGGCAAGATCGGGCTCGTTGTCGGTAACAACGACTACGCTCGCTCCCATGGCCGGCGTGTCGGCGTACTGATATCCGCCCAGCACGGAGACGGTTAGGACCCGCGGGTCCCTTTCCAGCATCCGGCTTTCGTCCACAATCGAGCGCAGCGGTTCGAGGTTCGTGTTCTGAAAGCGGATGTTGTAAAGCAGCGCCGGTTTGGCAATGGCCTGCACTGGCCGCGCCCTGCCCGTGAGGATCTGATGGAGGATGCGGGCGGCCTTGGTGCCGCACTCGTGCTGGTCAATGTGCGGATTCGTTTTGTAGCTCAGCAGGACGTCGGTGTACCGGATCATGTCCGGCGCCACGTTGCCATGGAAATCGTGCGTGACGACAACGGGGAAGCCCGGGCCCACGGCCTCGCGCACGCGGCGTGCGATTTCCGCATCCGCGTGGGGAAACTCGTCGCTCACCATGGCGCCATGCAGCGCGAGCAGCAGGCCATCCAAGTGCGGCTGCGCCTTCAATGTCCCGATGAGTTCCGTAGTGAGCGCTTCGAACGCCTGCGTCTCGACGGGCCCGCCGGGGGTGGCCCAGGCGACCAACACCGGAACGACTTCGAATCCGAACTTCCGGGCACCATCGAGAAAGCCCGCTATCTCGCTGGCGCCGGCAGCATACGCCGCAGGGACCTGATCGCCGCGGGAAATATCGAAATCGGTCAGCCGGGTGGGACGCCGGAAGAAGCTGTTCGATTCATGAAGAATACCGGCGATGGCGACACGCGGCTTCGAGGTGTCCATATCAATCCATTTCAGCAGAATCGTCGAAGCTGGCGTACGGGTCCACGGCAAACCAGGCCAGGGCGCCAAACAAACAGAGTGTCGCCGCGACAAGGAAGGAAGCCGTCCAGCCGAAGCGGTCCGCGATCCAGGGTGTCAACAAAGCCGTCAGCACTCCACCCACTTGTGCACCCATGTTTACGATGCCGGAGGCGGCCCCCGCAGAGCGGCCGGCGACGTCCGCCGTCACGGCCCAGTAAGCACTCTGCGCCAGGGAAATGGTCCCGGCGCCTCCCGCCAGCACCAGGCACGCCATCCGCGGACTGCCAACCTGAGTCGCGGCAGCCAGAAACGTCGCTCCCACGCCGAGGCCGAACGCCGCCACGCCGCACCGGCCCGCGCGCTTCCCGTGGCGCTTGGCGATGCGGTCCGAGACCCAGCCTCCCAGTGGAGAGCAGATCGCCATCGCCAGGAACGGCAGCATCGAATACGCCGCGCTCGATTTCATGTCCAGCCCGCGCACGCGAGTCAGATACGAGAAGAACCACGTATAGAAAATATAGGCGGCGTAACCGACCGTAAAATAGCTGCCCGTGATGACCAGCAGGTTCCGGTCGCCGGCGATGGCGCGCCAGTTCTTCGCAGGCGCCCCGGGTCCGGTGACGGGGGCCGTGATTCCACCCTGGATGTGCGCAAGCTCGCGCGCGCCCATCCACGGGTGTGCCGCGGGAGTGTCGCCGGCCAGCAGGGACCAGACCAGGCAAGCCCCCAGGCCGAGGAAAGCGCAGACAAAGAATGACCACTGCCATCCCCACTCGAGCAAGACGTAGGTAATCAGCGGCGGAGTGATTCCCGCACCCACGCCGACTCCCGCGAAAATCACGCCGTTGGCCAGGCCGCGCTCCGCCGAGGGAATCCAGTTGGCGACCATGCGGTTCGCCGCCGGATAGATCACCGCTTCACCGGCGCCGAGCAGGAATCGCACAGCGATCAGCAGCGCCAGTGAGAACGCCGCGCCGGCGGGCACCAATGCCGTCAGCGTGGTGAAAACGCTCCACCAGGCTACGCCCAAGCCGATCACCACGCGTGGCCCGAAGCGGTCCGCCAGGCGCCCGCCGGGAGCCTGAAACAGCGCGTAGCCGGCGACGAAGGCACTGAATACCCAGCCCAGTTGCACGTTCGAGAGCCGGTGGGCCGTCTGTATCGAGTGTGCGGCGATCGAGACGTTGACGCGGTCCAGGTAGGCCACCGCGCTTAATACGAACAACCAGAAAACCAGGAGCCATCGCAGCCGGCCATCCATGAGTCTCAGCAGGGACACGCGCCTCCTTGAGCCGCGGGCGCGTAATTTGCCGGAGCGCCGAGGCGCGCTCAAGCGAAACTGATCACCAGCTTGCCGACGCCGTCGCGGTAATGTTCAAGCATATCGAAGGCTTCGGCAATTTGCTCCACGGGCCGGCAGTGCGTGACCAGGGGAGCGAACAGCTTGGGATGGCGAACCAAAAGGTCGAGAGCCAGCTCGGATTCGTGGTTCGAGCGCCGCACGGTGAAGTACGCAAGTTCCTTGCGACGCATCTCGTGAAACTCGAGAGGCACATGGACTTCCGAGGGAATGCCGGTGATCACGACCCGGCCCGCCATGCGCGCGATGCGCAGGCACTGGTTGATGGTGTTGCCCTTAGCCGCGCAGTCGATAGCCGTATCCACGCCGCGCCGGTGCGTCTCGCCGAGAATCCACGCCACGGGATCGCCGCTGTCGGGATTGAACACCGCGTCCGCACCCATCGCGAGCGCCATCTCCCGCCGCGCGGCGACTGGCTCGACCGCCCAAACGCGCCCCGCGCCGGACAGCTTCAGCGCCGCGATGGTCAACAGGCCGATGGGACCGGCGCCGAAGACAGCGGCGGTCTCGCCCGTCGAAATGGCCGCGAACTTCATCGAGTGCAGAGCCACGGCCAAGGGCTCGAAAAGCGTCCCCACCGCAAGGTCCAGCGGCTTCGGAAGCGCCAGGACATTGGTTTCGGGCACGGTAACGTAATCGCGGAAGTAGCCCGGCTCCGGCGGCATGCTCATGAAGCGCAGGTTCGTGCAGAGATTGTGGAGGCCGCGGCGGCAGAACTCGCAGTGGTAACAGTAGATGGCGGGTTCGAGAGCCACGCGGTCGCCTGAGTTCCAACCCGTCACGCCGGGGCCTGCCTCGACCACGGTGCCGGTCGGCTCGTGGCCGATCACCTGGGGGTAGACGCACTCGATGTCGCCCACGCGGCCTTCGGCGTAATAGTGCAAGTCCGACCCGCAGACGCCCACTGAGTTGACGCGCACCAATAGCTGGCCGGCTTGCGGGCGCGGCGGTTCGCCCTGGCTCAGCTCGAACCGGCGCGGCGCCAACAGCCTGGCAATGCGCATGGAGCGGACCTTATTTCTTGAAGAGATTGTCGAATGCGGCGCGGGCGTCGCTCGGCTTGCGCGGCGTCGGATCCACGTAAGCCGCGGGCGAGTAGCTGGTGGGCAACACGTCGCGGGCCACGGTCACCCGGGGCGCGAACAGCTCGCACTCGTTGGCCTGGTCCTTGCCCGCGATGCGAGCCGGAATAGGCTTGCGGCACTGGAAACGGGTGGAGGGTTCAAAGTGGGCGCACTGCTTACAGCAGTGCAGTGGGGCCATGCACTTGGGGCACAGGGCCTTGAAGTCCGTCCCGGGCGGCAGCGTCGTGGCGCAGTTCCAACACCGCGCCGCGGTCACCGTCTGCACCAGGCGCGGCAGACGCGGTCCCGTAACATCGATGGGAGGGCGCGGACCCTGCTGCCGCGGGCGTTCCCGCTCGGCTTCGCCGCGCGGACGGTCTCCGTCAACGTCCATATAGCCGCGTTGTCTGTATTTGCGATCGCCTTCCATCTCACTACTCCTGGGGAGAACTCACTACAGGCGGATGTCTCCCCTGTTCACTTCTCGGCATTCCACACATGACGTCTGGCCATCGTCCCAAATAAGGAACGATTACGATTTCCGTTTCTGGGTAGATGATCTTGGGAAAGCCGCGGGGTCGTCCCGGCTCGCGGTCCGGCGGGTGTACAACCCCGCCGCAAGTCTTAAATACCTATGTATCACGAAACGCGGCCGGTTTCCACTCTTTATTTTACCTCATGCACCCGCCGCCCACTTGATCAGGGTGCCGCACGGACGCGTCAGTGGATCGTGGTAATGGTTCGGACAAACGCGCAGGGCGTACCCCAGCCTGCCGGTCTGCCGGGGCGCATACTCCCCTGAGAAGGCGTACTGCGTGCCGGTGTTTTCGCCCGGAGAAAGCGTAACCACCTCGGTGTCCGCCAGGTCGCCGTTCGCGCTGATCCGCCCGAACACGGCTTCCACGCGAACGTCCTGCGGGACGAGACCGGCCAGATCCAGCACCGCGCTCACTTTTACGCCGCGCCCGCTGTAAACCGGCTCGGATGCCGCGGCTCCGGCGTCGACAAACCGGACGCGATCCCACACCTGATCCACGCCCTGGTTCCATCGCGTCAGTTCCCGGGCGCGAGCAAACGAGTCCTTCCGCATCTCGGCGTAGGCATCGTGAGCCGGTGTGTAAAGCTGGTTCATGTACTCGTCGATCATCCTCTGGCAGTTGAACAGAGGACAAAGCGCGCGCACCGACTGGCGCACGCGCTGCACCCACTCGGCCGGGACGCCGTCTTCGCGGCGGTGGTAGTAAAGCGGCACGATCTCGTTCTCGAGCAGCGAATAGATGGCCCGGGCGTGCACTTCGTCCTGATCGGGCGAGTAGGGGGCGCGCTCCCCAATGGCCCAGCCGCCGGAGACTTCATAGGCCTCGTCGAACCAGCCATCGAGAATGCTCATATTCAGGACGCCGTTCATGCCGGCCTTCATGCCGCTGGTGCCGCAAGCTTCCTCGCCGCGGGCGGGGTTGTTCAACCACAGGTCCACGCCCTGAACCAGTTCACGCGCCACCTCCACGCCGTAGTCCTCGACAAATACCACGCGCCTGGATACTTCCGGGTCGCGCGAGAACTGCACGATCTCGCGGATCAACATCTTGCCGGGCTCGTCGAGCGGGTGGGCCTTTCCGGCGATCACCATTTGCACTGGACGCGCTGGATTGGTGAGCAGCCGCTTGAGGCGCTCCACGTCGCGGAAAATCAATGTAGCGCGCTTATAGGTGGCGAAGCGGCGCGCGAAGCCGATGGTAAAGGCGTCCGGGTCCAGCACTTCCGCGGCCCGCCGCAATTCGCTTGCCGCCGCGTTGCGCGCCAGCGCACAGGCCTTGGCCCGCGCGCGCACAAACCCGATCAGGGCGCGTTTTCGTTGCCGGCGCACTTCCCACAATTCGGTGTCCGGGATCTCGTCCATGAGCGCCCAGGTCTTCGGATCCGGATAGCGCTCGCGCCAATCGGGCTGCAGGTAAGCGTCGTACAGGCTGGCCAGGTCGCCGTTGATCCAGGTGGGCAGGTGCACGCCGTTGGTAATCGAGGTGATGGGAACTTCCCAGGTCGGCAGTTGCGGCCACAGGCCTTGCCACATCGCATGCGACACGCTTCGATGCAGGTGGCTCACCGCGTTTCGATATGCGCTCGTCTTGAAAGCCAGAACGGCCATCGAGAAGTGCTCCCCGTGGTCGGACGGATTGCTACGCCCCAATTCCAAGAGGCGGTCGAACGGTACGCTGACGTCGCGGCTGTAAGGTTCGAGGTACTGGTGCATCAGGCCGGGATCGAACAGGTCGATGCCGGCGGCCACCGGCGTATGCGTCGTGAAGACATTGTTGGTGCGCGAGGCGTTAAAGGCCTCTTCGAAATTCAGCCCGTGGTCAGTGACGAGTGACCGTATGCGCTCGAGGGAGAGGAACGCCGAGTGCCCCTCGTTCATGTGGAAGACCGTGGGGGTGTAACCCATGGCGGCGAGCGCGCGCACGCCGCCCACTCCGAGCACGATCTCCTGCCGGATGCGGGTCGGGCGGTCGCCCGGATAGAGGCGGTCCGTGATATCGCGCCACTCCGGATTCCTGTTCTCCTCAATGTTCGTGTCGAGCAGATACAGCTTTATGCGCCCCACGTTCATGCACCAGACCTTGATCTGGGCCATGCCGCCCGGCATCCTCACGGAGACACGCAGTTCCTTACCGTCCGACATTACCGGCTGAATGGGCAGCGTGTAGAAATCGTTGGGCGTGTAGCGTTCCTGCTGCCAACCGTCAGGGTTGAGCGACTGCTGGAAGTAGCCTTGCTGGTACATCAACCCGACGCCCACAAGCGGAACCACGGCATCGCTGGCCGCCTTCAAATGGTCTCCGGAGAGCACGCCGAGGCCGCCGGAATAGATCGGCAAGCACTCCGCCAAACCGTACTCCATGGAAAAGTAGGCGATCAGTTTGTCGGACGGCGCACTCTGCGCCGCCTGCATATAGCCGTCATAGCGCTCCAGGCATTGCCGGTAGAGCGCCAGGTAGCGAGGGTCTGCCGCGAAGCGTTCGAGCGTGGCTTGCGGCAACTGCCCCAACAACAGTACGGGATTGCGCTGGCACGCTTTGTAAAGCGCGGGATCCAGGCGCCGGAACAAGGCGCGAAGATTGTGATCCCAGCTCCACAGCAGGTTGTTGGCCAGCTCGCTGAGACGAGAGATTGGCTCCGGCAGAATAGGACGAACAAGCAGTTCACGGAGTGGTCTTACTTGAAACGGCATCGTGATGGTAATCCCCGAATACCACCAAGAATAGCAGATGGACGGCCGGTTACGGATTGCCGCCTCCTGCTAAACTTATTACCGACATGTCCTACCAGTTCAAGCTCTCCCTCTGTAACGAGGCCTTCCAGAGCGCATCGTTTGCCAACGCGGCCAAGGTGACGGCCAAGGCCGGCTATGGGGGCATCGAAATCGCGCCGTTCACGCTGTCCGACGACCCTGCCAAGATCCCGGCGGCCGAACGACGCCAGTACCGGTCCATCATGCAGTCCGAAGGTCTCCGCTTCGTGGGCCTGCACTGGCTCCTGGTGAGCCCGAAGGACCTGCACGTGACGACTCCCGACCGTACCCTGCGCGAGAGAAGCTGGGAGTACGTCCGCTCGCTGGTGGACCTCTGCGCCGACTTCGGCCCGGACGGCGTGATGATCTTCGGTTCTCCCAAGCAGCGCTCGACGACCGGAGGCATCTCCAGCACCGAAGCGACGCGCAATTTCGTGGATGGGCTGGCCAAGGTCGCTCCGCACGCGGCCGCACGCGGCGTGCGCATCCTGGTGGAAGCGCTGCCGAAAGTGCAAAGCGACATCGTCTGCACGCTGGCGGAGGCAGTGAGGGTGGTGCACGAGGTAGGCAGCCCGGCGGTGCGTACCATGTTCGACACACACAACACCAACGACGAAACCGAGCCGCACGCCGTGCTGGTCGAGAAGTACTTCGACCTCATCCAGCACGTGCACGTCAATGAAATGGATGGACGTTACCCAGGGGCGGGCAACTACGATTTCAAGCCGGTGCTCGAAGTGCTCCAGCGCCGCAACTTCCAAGGCTGGGTTTCGGCCGAGGTATTCGATTTCAAACCCGGCGCCGAAGTGATCGCCAGTGAAACGATCCGCCACCTGAAGGCGGAGATCGGAAGGATCGGTAAATGAGCGGCTACATTGTCACCGGAGGCGCCGGCTTCATCGGTTCCATGCTCGTCCGGCGCCTGCTGCGTGAAGGAGTAGGCAAGATCACGGTCATCGATAACATGCTGACCGGCCACGAGGAGAACCTGGCGGAAGTGCGCGACGGCGTCGACCTCCATCGGGTC
The DNA here is from genome assembly GCA_021372245.1 of Terriglobales bacterium. Taxonomy (GTDB): domain Bacteria; phylum Acidobacteriota; class Terriglobia; order Bryobacterales; family Bryobacteraceae; genus JAJFUV01. Next base: position 5,046 of record JAJFUV010000053.1, on the reverse strand, counting down.
GACATTTGCGACTACGATGCTATCGCACCACTCGTGCGCGGTGCCGGGACGGTGTTCCACCTGGCGGCGATCCCCTCGGTGCCGCGGTCGATCCGCGAACCTGTACCGTCGCACGAAGTGAACGCCGACGGCACGTTCAACGTCTTCCGCGCCTGCTCGGAAGGAGGGGTGGGCCGTGTCGTGTACGCCGCTTCGTCGTCGGCTTACGGCGACACCGAAGTGCTTCCGAAAGTGGAAACGATGGCGCCGCGCCCCAAGTCTCCATACGCGGTGCAAAAGCTGCTCGGCGAGTATTACGCCAGCGTGTTTTACTCCTGTTTCAACCTGGACACGGTGTGCCTGCGCTTCTTCAACGTTTACGGCCCGCGGCAGGATCCGACCAGCCCATACTCGGGCGTGATCTCGATCTTCATGCGCTCGGTGGTTGAGCGCACCACCCCCACAATCCACGGCGACGGCGAGCAGTCCCGCGACTTTACGTACGTAGAGGACGTGGTCGAGTTGTGCCTGAAGGCGTCGCGGGCGAAGGGTGTGGCCGGGAAGATGTACAACGCCGGCAATGGAAACCGGTACACGCTCAATCAGGTCTGGAGCACATTGACCCGGATCGAGGGCGTCGATATCCCTCCCAAGTACGGCCCTCCGCGCGAAGGCGACGTTCGCGATTCGCAGGCCGACACCACGGCGGCGGTTCGCGACCTTGGCCACGCACCGCGTTTCAGCCTGGAGGAAGGTCTGCGGAGAACGTTGGCCTGGTACCGCGAACACGGCCACTGAGGCGCTTTGATAAAATTGGAGTCGTAGGGGGTGCCATGACCTACAGCGAGAATGACCACGACCGTAGTTTCATCCTGACCTCGGTGGACTACGTCTTCAATTGGGCGCGCAAGTCCAGTATTTGGCCGCTGACTTTCGGCTTGGCTTGCTGCGCGATCGAGATGATCGCCGGCAGCGCCGCCCGGTTCGACATCGCCCGCTTCGGCGCGGAGGTCTTCCGGCCCAGCCCGCGGCAGGCCGACCTCATGATCGTGGCCGGCACGGTGACGCTCAAGATGGCTCCCGTACTCAAGCGCCTCTACGAGCAGATGCCGGAACCCAAGTGGGTGCTGGCGATGGGAGCGTGTTCGAGCGTGGGCGGACCGTTCAACACGTATGCGGTGCTGCAGGGCGTAGACAAGGTGGTGCCGGTGGACGTCTATGTCACCGGTTGCCCGCCGAGGCCGGAAAACCTGTTTTACGGCCTGATGAAGCTGCAGGACAAAATCGACCAGATGACCTGGGACGGCAAGCGTCCCACGGACGTGCGCCTGGAATTGTCCATGCTCGAGGACTTCAAGAAGCGGGTCATGATCTCCCAGGTCAAGAACCCTGTCTAGGCCGGCGTGATCTTCGATCCCATCCGCAAGCTGTACCAGGACGAGCTTCTCGCGCAATTCGACTGGCTGGACCACGGCTTCGGCACCCGGACGGCCGGCCCGTGGCTGGGTGAGGACCAACACGCCGCGCTCCATCAGATTCACAGCGACATCGTGGTAAAGGCCGAAGGAAACCGCGGCCGCTTGGGGGCCGGGGACGCACTGATTACGGACGTCGCCGGCCTGATGGTGGGAGTGCGTACGGCCGACTGCGTTCCCATCCTGCTGGCGGACCCCCTCCGGCACGCCGTCGCCGCCGTCCACGCGGGCTGGCGAGGAACGGTCGCCCGCATCGCCGCACGAGCCGTAGAAGCCATGGCGTGCGAATTCGGAACCCGCCCTTCCGATCTTGTGGCCGCCATCGGTCCGGCCATCGGCCCCTGTTGTTATGAGGTCGGCCCGGACGTGGCGAATAAGTTCGCCGGCCTGGTCCCGGAACTCGCCGATTGCCGTGGCCCGGCACACCTCGACCTTCCAGAAATCAACCGCATGATTCTGGCGAGCACCGGTGTGCCGGAAGCGCAGATTCACGCCGCCCGGCTCTGCACCCGCTGCCGCGCAGAGGACTTTTACTCGTTCCGCCGCGAGGGAGAGCGGGCCGGACGGATGCTGACAGCCATCGGTGTACGCTCTTGAAGACAACAGGGGCGCAAGTTGCAACTCGCGCCCCTGTTGTTACTGCAGAACTTTCTATGCGGCGTTGACTAACTCGTCGTCGAAAGCGTCCGCGGAGTCCTGCTGGTTGCTGTCGGCGGCTTCCTGGCATTGGATGCACAGTGCGGTCCAGGGTACAGCGGCTAAACGCTTTGGGCTGATCTCCTGGTCGCAATGGATACACACACCGTAGCTGCCTTCGTCCAAGCGCTGCAAAGCATTCCGTACATGACGCAACATGTGGGACTCGCGGTCCAAATTCCGAATGGCGAGTTCACGCTCAGCGGCGTGTTGCACTTCATCCAGCGCGTCAGGGCTCTTCTCGATGGTGATTCCATCGCGATTCCGCAAGACCTCTGCGAGCTCAGCCTGCCTGGCCTTGAGTATCTCGCGGAACTTGTTGAGCTCGGTCTTGGTCATGTTACACCTCTCTTCCACTTCCTAGTGCGAAATCAATTCAAATCCTCTTATCGCTCTCGACGCCAAGGAAGCCGAATCAAATCCTCCATAATCGTTCAGACACAGAGTAGACGTAAATCTACAGCGGAAGGTTCCAGAAAATCTGAGCAGCGTCTGCTAAGATCTGAGATTCTGGTGTGAATCACAACCGCACCCCTCTGCCTTTCTGGTCGAACCTTCAGCCCCAAGTATCTTAACACGCTTGTCAAGCAATCTTGGGGCCAATATCTCGGCCTTCCAACCCAGCGCCCATCTATCGGCGGTTTCCCAGCCGCGGATTAGAGCGTAAATGTATTGACGCCGATTCCTCGCAAAAGTTTCAACCTTCGCTTAACTTTTGTGGTCCCGGGTCACTTCCAGTCGAAGCCGATACTGGTGGCGACCAGGCCTAACGCTCTGGAATCATTGGCCCCGGGGGGCAGCACCTTGTCCAGGGTGAAGTCCACCTGCGCGGAGGAGCCGCCCAGGACTTTGGCGTCCAATTCCCTGCTGAAGACGTACTCGCCCGGTTTCCGGTAGGTCTCTGGCGGGAGCGGTGTGCCGTTCACGGTGGCGCTCAAGGTAACGGTTTTGAGCTGCTGGATCACCGGTTCGGGCACTGCCATCTTGAAAACAAGGGAGATCTTCTTCTGTGCAGGGTTTTCTGGCACTGCAAGCAGGACCGAGAACTTTTTACCGGTCCAGCGCCAGGAGCCTTGCTCGACATCATAAAAACCGGACCCCAACTGCGAGGAAGCGCGCGGATCAGCCACATGCACGAAAGTGCTGATCGAACTCTTCTCTTCTTCGACTACATGAACTTGCTGTTTCGACTTACGCTTGCAGCCCCCTGCCAGGAGCACGAGGGAAAAGGCGGCGAACACGAGTGTTGCAGAACGGGTCAACTGTAACATTTTTGAACCTCAACAAGACAACTATAGAACACCGCGGCTTTGCCCATGTCGGCGCAACGGTCCGAGGTCAGGGCGTTCACATTGCGCCCCGAGGCGGCCGGCTTGTTCCAGGGCACGGAGCGCGCGGCCACTACGCCGGGGGCGACCAAGCCGCCGACGCTCGCCACCAGGCGGCACTCCCCTCGCCCGTTGAACAGGCGCACGTTATCGCCATCGGTGATCCCGCGCGCGGCGGCGTCCGCCGCGTTCATGTACAGCAGCGCGCACGCGGCAACCACCTCCGGACGGTTTCCGAAGGTGGAATTCAGGCCTTGGTCCGACTTGGGCGAAACCAACTCGAGTGGGTACCGGCCGCGCAACTCCGCATCGCCCCACCGCGACTCCACAGGCGGCGTGTAGCCCAGAGTCTCCGTACGAAACTCGCATTTGGCCGACGAAGTGCCGAAATTGCCATCGGCAAATGGCAAAAACGGCTCGTCACCGGCAGCCACGTTCAACCGTACGAAGTGTTCGCGTTCCAGCCGTTCCAGCGTGATGCCGTCCAGGAATGGATGGCCGGAAGCCAGCAATTGGCGGATCATGTCGTCTTCGGAATCGTCGAAGCAGCTTTCGGCGAACCCCACGCGCCGGGCCAGGAGGCGGAAAACCTCCACGTTGGATTTCGCCTCGCCGGGGGCGGGAACTGCCGGCCGCGCCAGTTGCACGTAATAGTGACCGTAAGAAAGGTACAGATCCGTGTTTTCGAGAAACGTCGTGGCCGGCAGCAGGATGTCGGCGTAGTCGGCCGTGCCGGTCTGGAACTGTTCATGCACTACGGTGAACAGGTCCTCGCGCGCGAGGCCCTGGAGGACCAAGTTCTGCAGCGGCGCCACCGCCGCCGGGTTCGAATTGTAGACCATCAGCGCCTGGATGGGCGGCTTGTCGAGCGAGGTGAGTGCGCGTCCCAGCTCGATCATATTCACCGACCGGGCTTCGCGGCCGAGGGGGGAAGCAAGTTGGAGGTCCGGACGCTCGACGGCGCCGGTATCGAACTGGAATGCGCCCGTGGTGCTGAGCAGGCTTCCCCCACCCACATCTTTCCAGGATCCGGTGAGAGCCGGAAGCAGCGAGATGGTCCGCACCGCCATGCCGCCCCGCTCGCTGCGCTGCACGCCGTAGTTGAGGCGGATGGCGGCCGGGCGCGTGGAGGCGTACTCGCGCGCGAGCGTGGCGATGTCTTCCGCCGCGATGCCCGTGAGTGGCGCGACACGTTCCAGTGCGTATTCCTTCACGCGTTCGGCAAGTTCCGTGAAACCCAGCGTGTGGCGTGACACGTAGTCCCGGTCGTAAAGCTCTTCGGCGATGATCACGTGCATCATCGCGAGCGCCAGCGCGGCGTCGCTGCCCGGATAGATGGCGTAGTGGCGGTCGGCCAGTTCCGCGGTCCGGTTGCGCACCGGATCGATCACATAGAAGCGCGCCCCGTTGCGTTTGGCTTCCTGGATGAAGGGCCACAGATGGACATTCGTGCCCATGATGTTGGCGCCCCAGGCCAAGATGAGCCGCGAATGCCGGAATTGCTCGGGCTCCGTTCCATAACGGAAGCCAGTAGAGGCAATCAGGCCCGCCTTGCCGGCCGAGGAGCA
>JAJFUV010000310.1 GCA_021372245.1 Terriglobales bacterium | reverse complement strand
TTTGTGCGTAACTTCTCGGGTAGATTTTTCGATGGCGGCCAGGGAGGCCGCTTCGAGAACCTTCTGCGTTGCATAGGGAACCTGGTCCCAATGACGGCACAACTCGGTCAACCAGGGCGGACGGCCGGCACAAGGGTGGCTTGCTGCGCTATGCTCCGCGGCGCCGAGGCCGGGAAGTGTGGCCAGGTCGGCGGCAAAGTCAGGGTCGAGCGTGTCCAGAGGCACGCCCAGGGCACGGGCCATGCGCCGAACCATTTCCACCTTGGGAACGCGGGCGCCGGATTCCCAGTTGCTGACATTCTGATGCGTAGTCCGCACGAGCTTGGCCAGGTCGGTCTTGCTCAGGCTGCGAAGCTCGCGGGCTCGACATAAATTGTCCTTGTTGAATGACATATAGCACTTCCTAAGAGGGAAGATACCACGCGGGCAAAAAAAGTGCAAACCCGGCATTGACGACGCAACAAATGTGGCGTACTGTATCTGTAACAGCAGGAGGAAAGTCATGGCGAAGCGAGACAGGCCGGGTAAGGTGTTCGTAGGAATGTACCTGGATGCGGAGTTCGCAGACTGGGTGAAGCGCGAGGCCAGGCGGCGCATGATGCCAGTGTCAGGACTGGTGCGTCAGAGCCTGGTCTTTTTTTTGGGTCCGTGCGCAACAAATGGCGCGCCGACTGGGGCGGGGAAGGGGGCGGGGCGAGTTAATCGATTTTGACGTTGACGATGGCGAACAGGGTTAAGGCGGTGACGGATGTCAGAAGCATGGCATAGAAGAGGGTTTCGCAGGCTGCATAAAGCTTGGGAAGGTGCATCCAGCGGAACGGTTCGGGCGTTTTGTCGGCTGCGAGATTTTCTAATTGCTCCAATACGTATGCAGCACGAAGCTTGGCAAGATGAACTTCGCCTTGAAGGACAATTGGCCCAATTAGAACTGATAGACCTATTGACGCCCAGGCTGTGCGCAGCAGGAAGGCTGCCGTGTTGCTGTGGAGTGTGTAGTTGCCCTGCAGCGAGACTAAAAGCGTCAAAGCTCCAGCAGCCAGAGTCAACAGGAACCGAATCCAGTTGTACTTCTGCTTCTGATACCGCGCCATTGATTTCCGCGTCTGTTTCAAGCTGTCCTCTGGTAGTTGCATTGCATCGAGTCCTCTTTGCCAATTCGGGATGCAATAAAGGTAATGCGGCGGCGGGAGACGAGAAGGAGGCGGAGCGATGAATGTACCGCGAGAGACGCCCGAGGATGTGCTGGCAGACTTGATGATCCAGTACGCGCGGGAAGAGATGGAAAGGAAAGAACATGGTGCGCGACGAGGCATATCGAGCGGTGCTGCGGCAGGCAACGGAGCTGCGAACGCTGGCCGGAAGGTTAAATCTGCCAAGTGAGGCGGGCGGGCCGGACTGGCAGAAGGTTCGGTTCTATCTCGCCGAGGCAACCGGGTTGCTGACGGCGGCGGCGATCGAAGTGCTCCAAGTCAGAGCGGTGGATGTGGCGCACGGGGCGGACCCGGAGTGCGCGGAACGGTAAGACGGAGAAGGAAGAAAGGGACCTGCAATGAACACTTCAACGGGATTGACGGGGATAATCATCCAGAGTCGCCTGCTCGAAACGCGGCTGCGCCACGAGGATCATCGTCGCGCGACGTGGACGGTCTTGGCGTTTGTCGCCGGGGTCGCCTGCGGGATTGTCATCGCGTTTCTGTAGCCCTTTGGCGCGGGGCGGTTCCCCCCCCCTCTTTCTTCCCGCCGTCCTGCGCCCTTTTCCAGGCCTCTTTGGCGCCGAAGCCCACACTGCCGCCCTGTTGGGCGGCGAATGCCAGAGGGGCCTTGAAAAGGAACTACCACCGGCCGGGAACGGGGCCGATACCAGGTGAGGCCTGGACCGAAACTGGCAGCCGGCGCCACCAGCGGCCAACATGGTGGCAACTCGAAACCAATCCGCGGTACAGGGCCGCGGCAACACAAGAAAAGGAAAGGAAGCAGACCATGGGAAAGCGGAAGCAGAAAGAACAGGAACAGCAGCAGCCGGGGCTCGAGCTGGCGGCCGGGCCGACAGAGGATGGCGAAGCTCTCTGCCTTTGCGGGCACAAGCGTAACGAACACAACCCGCGGTGTAACGGCCACATGTGCGGTTGCCCATCTTTTGCGCTCGAAGAAAAGGAACTCACCGATACGACCACTGCCAGTGATACTGAAAGCAAAACCGTCGAGGTCACCATGGAGCGCGTGACGGAACAACTCACCTGCGTCATGACTGACGCCGAGGTGATGGAGCGCGGCGAACAACTGGCGCGAGCCATAGAACTCATGGAGTCAGCCGAATCGCGAAAGAAGGCAGCGGCCCGCGATGAGAAAGCGAAAGAGGCTCTCGCCTCCACTCTAAAGCTGGCCATTCTCTACCGACAGGAGGTCAGAAACGTGATGTGCCGGCAGGTCCCGGACTTCGAGACCGGCCGCGTGGCGATCATCCGCGAGGATACCGGGGCACTGGTCCGGCAGCGTGACCTGACGTCCGGGGAACGGCAAATGCTGCTGCCGTTGCCGTTGGAAGATGACCAGGACCAGGACGTCGAACAGGACCATGATCCGGACGGCGACGGGGATGGCGAAGGCGAGGAAGGCGACAGGTGACCAGGGGCGTGGACGGTTGAGAAGAGGAAGGAAGGGAACATGAAGAAGGAATGGAACAAGAAGGCCTGGAACCGGCGCCTCGTGTACAAGCGAGCGTTGCGCCGGCTCGGGTTGACGGAATGCGCGCTGGCGAGGAAAAGCGGGATCTCCAGGCGAACGCTGCTTCGATACCTGGGAACGGAGAGCGTAAACCACAGGAACAAGCCGGAGATAATGGCGGAAATCTGCAGGTCGCTGCGGCTGCAGCCTGAAGACCTGGGATTTGAGACGACAACCGAGTTTGACTCTATGAGTTTGAGGCTTGGCCGCCTATGGGTGGCCTAACAGGAAAGGACAGATGGGACATGGACAACGAGAAGGCATTAACGGTAGTGACACGGCCGACGCTGCCGATCGGGTCTATCCAGGACCTACAGACGATCGGGGAACTGTTCGAGCAGAGCGGGATGTTCGGCTGCAACAAGCGCGGTCAGGGCTTGGTGCTGGCGATGAGTTGCCACCTGAGCGGGATGACGCCGTTGGAGTTCCGGGCGCGCTACCACCTGATCGAGGGCAATCCGGCGATGAAGGCCGAGGCGATGCTGGCGGAGTTCTCGAAGCTGGGCGGAAAATACAAGGTGCAGGCGCGCACGGCGGATGAGGCCAAGATAGCCCTGGAGATTGCCGGCCAGAAGCAGGAGTTCGGGCTTACGTGGGCGGAGGCCCAGGCCGAGCCGTTCGTGTGGGCGTGGGACAAGGAAACGAAGCAGAAGGTGCTGAAGAAGAACTGGGCGACGCCGCGGTCCAGGATGCAGATGCTCTGGGCGCGCGTGGTTTCGGACAGCGTCCGGGTGATGTGCCCACAGGTGAACCAGGGCGTCTACACGCCGGAAGAGGTTGCCGACTTTGGGAC
>JAJFUV010000309.1 GCA_021372245.1 Terriglobales bacterium | reverse complement strand
GCTCGCGGCTGCTCAAACGCCGCCTGAACCGCGACGGCACACCGCGCAAACACCACGAAGGAACCGTTTTCGATCCGGTCTACCTGAAGACCCTCGATTGGAGCTTGCGGCACCGGTGGGCGATCATGCTGCTGTGTGCCGTGACTTTCGCCTCTACGTTCGTGGTCAATCGCTACATCGGCCGCGACTGGATGCCGCAGGACGATCAAAGCGAACTCTCCGTGAGCCTGGAAATGCCCGAGGGCACCTCGCTGGAGGGCACGGACAAGGTCACTACGGAGGTTGCCCGGAAGATTGAGAAGATACCCGGAGTAGTTGCCGTGGTTCCACAAACGTCCGGGTTTCTGGGCCGAGTGACCATGTCTCAAGCCACCATATTGCTGGCTCCGCAAGGTGAGCGCGACGACATCGTGGAGATGGGCCAGCACGTGCGCAAGATCCTGCGTGACTACCCTTACACGCGGCCGCGGGTTTCCTTCCCGAACGCGCTGGGCGGGCGCGATACTTTCGCGCCGATCCGCGCCATGCTACTGGGTCCGGACATGCTTACGCTGGTGGACATCGCCAAGAAGATCATGCGCGACATGCAGGCCACTCCCTCCATTGCCGATGCGAAAGTGAACCTGAACCTCAACAATCCCGAGTTGCAGGTGAACATCGACCGGCAGTTGGCGAGCGACCTTGGCGTGCGCGTCTCCGACATTGCCGATGCTGTGCGCCTGCTAATGAGCGGGGAAGACGAGATTTCGACTTACAAGGAAGGCTCCGAGCAGTACCCGGTCACCATGCGGCTCATGCCTGGCCAGCGCGACAATCCCGCTGCGCTCAGCCGTTTGCTGGTTCCCTCGGCACGCCTTGGCCTCATCCGTCTGGATTCAATCGCCAAGCTGGAACGCGGCCTGGGCCCCAGCCGCATCGACCGCTACAACCGGCAGTTCTCCGTGGGCATTTACGCCAACGTTGCGCCGGGCCACTCCCTGGGCGAGGCGGCCGCCGACACGCAAGCCCTTGTGGATAACATCGGGCTTCCCAGCGGTTACCAACTGCGCTTCTCGGGACAGGTGAAGATCCTCGAAGAGACGACCGCCAACATGATTTTGGCCATCGGATTGGCGTCCATCTTCATGTACATGGTTCTGGCGGCGCAGTTCGAGAGCCTGGTACACCCGTTCATCATTCTGTTGACACTGCCGCTGTCCATTCCCTTTGCGCTTATTTCGTTGATCGCCACCGGCCGCAGCCTGAACCTGTTCAGCGCGCTGGGAGTTCTGCTGCTGCTAGGCATCGTGAAGAAAAACGGCATCTTGCAGATCGACTACATGAACCGGCTGCGAGCCACGGGCCGACCCATGCATGAGGCCATCCTGGAAGCCAATCGAGTGCGCCTGCGGCCTATCCTGATGACAACGTTCTCGATCGTAGCGGGTCTCATCCCGACCGCGATCGGCATCGGCGCCGGCGCCGGCCAGCGCTCGGCCATCGCCGTCACCATCATCGGAGGCCAGACGTTGTGCCTTCTGCTGACGCTGTTGGTCGTGCCGGTCGGCTACTCGCTGGTCGAGGACGCTAAAGTGTGGCTTGCGCGCCGCCGTCCAGCCGCCGCCGAAGCGCCCGCCACGGGCGACTGATCGAGGCCAGGAAGGTCTTCACAAATTCTTAGCGTATTTTTTGAAAACTTCGGACAGGGTTGGATCGTCAATTGTGGTGGAAGGGGAAGACGATGATCACTACACTACAGACCCCAAACCCTGCGGTCGCTTCCAAGGGCCTTGTCTATTGCCCGATCTGCACCCACACTGTGGAGGCCGACGTGATTTCGACGCGCCGGTCTTCGCGCGTGAAACCTGGCCAGAAATGCCAGAGGTGCGCTTCCAGTCTGGATGCCGGATATGTAGTCCGGCTAGAACGGGCGGCGTAGTACCCATTTGCCTTGCGCGCCAGCCCGGACAGTGGTTTATAGTTGAATTGTGGGGTATACAAAGCGCAAATCCGTTACACCACCGGATCCCGTGGTTCCCACGGAGATTCTGGAGCGGGCGAAGCGCAGCCTGAAGACCGACCGGCTGCCGCCGCGCAAGTGTAGCGTTTGCGGCGCCGACGTGGCCCCCAATTCCGCGGAAGGCCTATGTTGGGTCTGCCGGCGGCTGAAGATCAGCGCCTGGCACGAATCCGAACAGCAGATGCCAGCTCAGGAATAATCCCGCTCATACGTCTCCCTGTATCGGCTCAAGAACGCAAACGTTGTGCCAGTGCCTCGATGTGGGCGCTACGCGTTCCACAGCAGCCGCCGACGATGGGGATGGAGAAGCGGCGATGGATCTCGGCCATCCGGTCCGCAAAGTCGGCAACCGGATCCGCCTCAAAATCTACAGTTTGAGAGAACAACCGGGGGTCGCGGCGTGAAGTGTTGCCCTGCACGCCCGCGATGCGGCCAATTGCCGGCGAGTCGCCCAGGGCCTCCAGACCCTGTATGGCCGTTTCGGGATGAACGCAGTTAATCCAGTACCCGAGCGGAGTACGGAGCGCCTCGTCGTCGATACGGGCGATAGCGTCCGCGAGCGGCGTCCCATCGAGCAGTTTCCCCTCAGCGGTGATCACGAAACTCACCAGGCAGGGGACCGGCAGGATATCCGCGATCCCCAGAGCTTCGCTCACCGCCGGCATGGTCGAAACCAGCACAAACTCGGCCGTGGCGAGTTGTTCGGCCTGCCAACGGTGAAATTGGCGTGCGTCGTCCCGGGTCAAAGCGGCGGCGGGAGAGTAGCAATCCCCGCGAGGGCCCATGAGCGCTCCCACGTTCCGGGAGAACCGCCTCACAAAATCGAGCGCCGCCGCGTTGACAGACGCGTTGGCATGGTCCCGGTTGGCGCGCCAGGTCGGCGCGAACAGGATAATCGGAAGATCTGCCCGGGCAGCGGCATCGGCGTATTCGCTATAGATTCGGGCCAGCCTCTCGCGGCCCTCGGCCGTATCGAGCAGGGGCATGGGATCGCCCCCGACTCTTTCCCACACTGCCGCTTCAGTAATTGCGGGCGGATCAATGTTGAGCAGCTTCTTACAATCGAACAAGGCGGAGTCCACCGCCCGTCCTATTTCTGGGCAGGATTCGCCGAAATGCCCATGGCGAAGTAGTTTGCCACCTTGGCTTCGTTGCGCGCCACTTCGAAATAGGCGGCCTTCAGGAGCTGGTCCTTGCGGTTGAGCAAAGTCTCGCGAATGGTTTGCTGCACACGCGGATCGTTCAACTCGCGCTGGCCGGCAGGTTCCTTGGAGATGACCTTCAGGATCTGGTAGCCCTCCTGCGTCCGGATGATGCGGGAAGACTGGCCTGGGTGCAACTCCACCACCAGCTTGCGCAGTTCGACGTTGGCTTTCTCCAGCGCGGACTCGGGGATGAAGCCCATGTCGCCGCCGTTCGGCGTAGTGTTCGGATCTTCCGAAAAGTTCTGGGCCAGCATGGTGAAGTCCTCGCCCTGGCGGATGCGCGCGTCGAGCATGGCGATCTTCTTGCGCGCCTGCTCTTCGCTCTGC
>JAJFUV010000047.1 GCA_021372245.1 Terriglobales bacterium | reverse complement strand
AGGTACAGTCGATGTCCACTCCTGCATTGACGTATTGTAACTGCCGTGTGTCCGGAAACCCCGTCGGAGGCCCCGTCGGGATCGGCATCTTTGTGCTAGTGCGAATCGAAGCACGGTCTTTTCCGCCTGCGAGCATGATCGTCGAGTAGTTGCGGCTGTTGACCACTTTGCCGTGCTCGACCTCCTTTACGACGAAGTCCAGATGGAAGTACTCGGGTTCGGCGGCGGGAGCGGCCGGCTTGTCGGCCTGAGCCAGCAGCAGGCCTGTAGTCAGGATCGCCGCGAACGCCAGTTTGTACTTTGTTTTCATGACAATTCTTCTCCTTGGCGTCATCCGCCATTATTCAAAGGTTCGATTACGATCGGTTCAATCGGTTTCGGTTCGACCGGTGTCAGCACCTCGCGCGCCTTCTCCGGCGATTGCGCCACGAGTTGGAGCAGTGCCCGCTCCTCAGGCGACAGCGGCGTAGGCGTTGGGAACACCTCGCGTTTGGGCAGCGGTGCCGGTCTCGGCCGCGAAACCCTCTTCACTACAGGCCGCACTAGCGCCGGCGCCTGCGGCACGCTGAGCGCGACAGGCGACGGGGGGGCGACCGGCGGCAGATCGCGATACACGAACACCGCGAGCAAACCCGCCAGTGCCGGAACTGCCGCCGCCACCCATCGCCACCAGTGGATGCGGCCGCTCCCGCCCGCCTCGCGGACACGGGCCAGGATACGCTGCTCCATGCCGGCTGGCGGCTCGATGTTGGCGTACTCCGCCAGCGCCGCATCTAGCTTTCGGTCGAGTTCGCCTCTCTCGTCACCGTTCATGACGGCACTCCACCAATGCGGCCAACTTCCTTTTCAGCAACTCCCGTGCTCGCATCAGGCGCGTACGCACGGTTCCCTCGGCGATGCCCATCACGACGGCGATCTCGCGCGAGGTCATCTCCTCCACCGTCGAGAGCGCGAGCGGCTGCCGCAACTCCTCGGGCAGGGCGTCCACCATCTGGTGCAGGCGGGCGTTGAAGTCCGCCTCGATCGCCGCCTCCTCCGGGTTCGCCCCGGAGTACGGCAATTCGACATCCGGCTCTTCGTGGTGCGCTTTGGGAAGCCTGCTTACCGCTGTGCGCCAGGCGGCGCGAGCCAAGAACGCCCGTTCGTCCTCGATGCTTTCCCAGGCCCTCTTCCGGTACAGCTTCAGGAAGACTTCCTGGACGGCGTCCTCGGCGTCGGAGGTGTTGCGCAGAACGGCGTAAGCTACGCGGAAAACGAAGCGAGACTGCCGCTCGACCAGTTCCCGGAACCGGTCTTCGCTCGCCGCCTCTATCTCCGATCGCAACCGTTCGCTCCCGAACTCCGCTCGTTCCCATCGAACCGCATCGCCTTACATTAGCTAAGACCGGGGAACCGCGTAGAGCGTTCAGGTATTTTGAGGCTACTTTGGTGCTTCCACCAGCTTGAGGTCCGCGTTGGTGGTCTGAGCGCCCAGACGCGCGCGGGCGCCTCGCGGGTTGCGCACGATGATGGAGCCGTGGATTTCCGAGAGCGGCAACGAGCCCGAGTCATCGTCATAGAAAACCGCCGCGCGCGGCACGTCGTCAAACACGTAGCAATTGACGAATTCGAATCCGCCGGGCCGCGCGGCTACTTCGCGGCGTCGTTGCTGGATCAGGATCGGCACGCGCGGCTCCGGGGCGTTGCGGTGTGCCGAAACCCATGGATTGCTCCAACTGCAGTTCACGAAGCGCACCTTCACGCCGGTGGACGATTTGTCGAAGATCCGCACGCCTTCTTTGCCCGTGTTCTCACTAGTGCAGTTGACGAATTCGATCAAGCCCTGCGGGCCATCATCCTTGATGGCGCCCACCGCCATGCCAGCCCAACCGCGCTGCGTGATGTCCTTGAAATCCTCCGGTTTCATTCCGGCCGAGCCCATCCGTGCGTGGCAGTTCTCGAACCGAATCGAAACCGGAGCCGATGTATGGTCCAGGGGCTTCAGGTAGATCAGCATGGCGTGACCGGAGTTGTTCGCAAAGACACAATTGCGGATCACACAATTCACGAAGCGCTGGTCCGGCGTGTCCACTTCGAGGTCGATGCCGGCTTCGGGT
>JAJFUV010000283.1 GCA_021372245.1 Terriglobales bacterium | reverse complement strand
GACCTGAACTGGATCGCGCCCACTGACGGGCGCATGGAAATCAACGGACTGGCGTGGTTTTCGGAAAACGGCGGCGAATGGTTCCGCCTGCCGGTTCGATTGAAGGACACGTTGCCCAAGGCGGTCTGGAACCTGGGACGATCACCGAGCGGCGCTCGCGTGCGATTCCGCACGGATTCAAATGCGCTCGCCGTGCGCGTGGAATACGACTCCGCACCCGACATGGCGAACATGCACGCCTTCGGGCAGACGGGCGTGGACCTCTATCTGGACGGGATTTATCGCGGCACCGCGACGGCGAAGAAAGATTCGAAAACTGGAGTGCCTGTCGAGCACGTCTATTTCGACCTGGGCGCGCAGCCTCGCGTGGAGCGGACGGTGACGCTCTACCTGCCGCTGTATAAGGCGGCGAAGCTGCTCTCTATCGGTGTGGACAAGCAGGCGCAGATCCGGCGCGGGCCGGCGTACGGGCTTGCTCGCCCCGTGGTGTTCTATGGCACGTCCATCACGCAGGGCGGTTGCGCTAGCCGGCCGGGCATGAGCTACCAGGCGATCCTCTCGCGCATGCTCAACCTGGACTTCGTGAACCTTGGTTTTTCCGGCAACGGCAGGGGCGAGCCTGAGGTGGCGCGGATGGTGGCCGAGATCGATGCCGCTGCTTTTGTGCTGGATTTCGCGCAAAACAACAGGACCGTCGAGAGTTTGAGCAAAGTGTACGAACCCTTTATAAATACGCTCCGCGAGAAGCATCCCTCGACGCAAATTTATGTAATCACCCCCATCTCAAGCGCGCGCGAAGCGCTCGCCGACCGGAAGGGCGAATTGGAAGCCATGCGCGAACACATCCGCCTGGTGGCCTCCAAGCGCATCGCGGCCGGGGATAAGCACATCGAAATCGTTGAGGGTACCGATTTGATCGGGCCGGATCGCCTGGAGGGATTCGTCGATACCGTGCACCCGAACGATCTCGGCTTCCAATGGATGGCCGAGGGGCTGGCCCATCGCCTGGTAAAACTCCACTAGCCGGGGCCGGTTGCCACTAGACGGAGGAAATGAGATAGACTAGTAATACCTCCCGAAAGCCAGTTTCCCAACTCAGACTGGAACTGGAAGCAACCGAAAGAAATCTGTTTTAACAATTGCTGGATTGTATGTACAAAGATCACAAGAGGAAGATCTTGGCGGCCATTGGAGACCTATTCTTCACCATCAAGATCCGCGACACTGCCAAGAAAATGGGGCTGGAAGTCGATTTCGTGAAGTCCGACAAGGACCTTCTGGAACAAGCCAAAAACAAGCCCATGCTGATCATCCTGGACTTGAGCTTCGCGGCTCTGCAGCCGCTCAAATTGATCAGCAAGTTGAAGAGCAATGCGGAGACCAAGCCGCTCAGCCTGATCGGTTACCTGCCGCACGTTGAAGGCGAACTGAAACAGAAGGCACACGAAACGGGCTGCGACATGGTGATGGCCCGCTCGGCGTTCTCGCAGAACCTTCCACAGATCCTCAAGCGCCACGCCAGCCTGCACTAGGCCGGATGTTACACTGGCGGCTATGCCGTCCAGAGCCATCCTGCTGTTCGTGCCCCTTCTCGCTGCTGCCATCGCGCCCATGGAGGGTAAGCCCGCCGCGGACCCCGCGAGGTCGAAAGATGGCGGCCTGACAATCTGGAAGGCGCCAGCCGGTGAGAAGCTTTACAGCGATTACACCGTACGCCTGAATGGGAAGGAAGTGCCGGTGTACTCCTGCCGTGTTTCGGCCATGCCGTTCAACCAGGTCTGGCCGGGCTATCAGCGCCCTCTCGATCAGACGGAACTGGCGGGCTTCGCCACCTGGGGCATGGCGCGCGCCGTTAAAGTGGAAATCCGGGTGAAGCGGCCGTTCCAGACTGTCGCAGTCAGGCCCACGTCGCGCGGCATCCATCCGGCGGTGAAGGGAAGGACGATCACCTTCGTGCTGCCCCGGCCGGGACAGTACACCGTGGAACTCGACGGCCCGCACCATGCGCTGCACCTGTTCGCCAATCCGCCCGAAGTCGACGCCCCCAAAGCGAGTGATCCCAATGTTCTCTACTTCGGGCCTGGCGTGCACCGGCCGGGCAAGATCCTGCTGAAGAGCGGGCAGACCGTCTACATCGCGGGCGGCGCGGTGGTCTACACGGCGATCAATGGCAAGGATGTCTCCGGCGTGCGCATTCTCGGACGAGGCGTTGTGGACACCAGCGAATTCGAACGCGACCGGGGCCCCGGCTCAATCCGGTTTCTAAATAGCTCGGATGTAAAGGTCGAAGGCCTCATTTTGAGGGACCCGGATCTGTGGTGTCTGACCGCGTTCGGCAGCCGGCGCGTGGACATCTCCAACGTAAAACTGATCGGCCTCTGGCGCTATAACTCGGACGGCATCGATATCTGCAATTCGGAAGACGTGACGATCCGCGACTCGTTCGTCCGCGCTTTCGACGACAGTATTGTGCTGAAGGGGATGGGCGCCGGGGGCGAACTGTACGGCCAACCGTACACAGACCGGCCCGTGCGTAATGTGCGGGCGAGCGGGCTGGTCGTGTGGTGCGATTGGGGACGGGCGCTCGAGTTGGGCGCCGAAACGGCTACGCCGGAGATGACCGGCATCGAGTTCCGGGACATCGACATTATCCGGACCTGCCACATCGCCATGGACATTCAACACGGCGACCGCGCCGCCGTGCATGGAATCCGGTTTGAGAACATTCGAGTCGAGGTGGATGACTTCAATCCCCGGCCGACTATCCAGGCTACGCGAGACGCGAAGTACGACCCGAACGCGAAACCTGGCTATGTGCCGTCTTTGATGACGATCGTCATCCGCAAAGGGGGATGGTCGACGGACAAGGAACGAGGCACTGCGCGCGACGTGGTCTTCAAAGACATTTCGGTCACCGGCAAGCCCGTACTACGCTCGTCCTTTACCGGCTACGATGCCACGCACGACGTGCGCGAAGTCACGATCGAGAACCTTCGTTTCAACGGGCGGCTCGTTACGAACGCGGAAGAAGCAAACCTTCGGATCGGCAAGTACGTGGACGATGTCCGCTTCCTGCCCCCGGTGACCCGGTGAGTTACCATTCTTGCGTGCGCTATCTGCTTGTCTTGTTCGCAGTGCCCCTGCTGGCCCAGCAATCGCAGAATCCGTCTCCCATGGTGGAGCACACACGTGCGCACCCGCGCACCGTTCAGTCCGCGCCCCCTGGCCGCCACCTGAAACTGGAACTCGGAACGCTGTTCATCCCGGCGCGCCTGGAGCATCGCCGCGAGTTGCCCCTGCTGGTCCATTTCCACGGCGGCACGTGGCTTCCGGAAGTGGCCGCCGCGCGTTACGGCAAAGCCGCCGTAATTACGGCGCAACTGGGTTCCGGCTCGGCCACTTACGCCAGGCCGTTCCAGGACCCGGGCCGGTTCACTGCTCTCGTGCAGCAAGCCGAATCCGCTGCGAATGTCCGGTTTTCCACGATCACTCTGAGTGGATGGAGCGCCGGCTGCGGTGCGGTGCGCGCCATCCTGCTTGGTTCGGAGAACTACGCCCGCGTTCAGCGCATCATCCTGATTGACGGGATACACGCTAGTTACCCGACCGGCAAACCCGGGCCGCAGGAAAGCACCATCGATCCGGCACCGCTGGAGGTTTTCGTCCGTTTCGCGCGCGATGCCATGGCCGGACGCAAGCGTATGCTCGTCACCCACTCCGAAATATTCCCCGGCACGTTTGCCAGCACCACGGAGACCACCGACTATCTGCTGGCGCAGCTCGGCCTGCGCCGGAAAGCGGTAGTTCGTTGGGGACCCATGGGCACCCAACAGCTCAGCGATGTGCGGAAGGGCCGCTTCCGCCTGGTAGGGTTCGCGGGCAATTCGGCGCCCGATCACGTCGACCAACTGCATTCACTGGCCGAGTACTTGCGCCACTGGTAATCCAGCCGCGCCTTGGCGATGGTTGCGATGGAAACTCCAGGCGATTGTTCTTATACTCGGACAGTACCTTCGACTAACATGAACCGAACATCTCGAACCGGACTGATAAGCCGCCGTCTCTTCTTGGGTGGCGCCGCTGGGGCCGGCATCGCGCCTGCCCTTCGATCACAGGAGCCTGAAGCGCGCGTCGAGATCCTTCTCGATGAACCTGTCGCGACGATCGCGCCGGAAATCTACTCTCACTTCGTCGAGAACCTCGGCACGGTGGTCTATGGCGGGGTATGGGTTGGCGAGGAATCGAAGATCTCCAACATCGGCGGTGTTCGCAAGGAACTGGTCGAGAAGCTGCGCAAGGTGCGGCCAGCCGTAGTGCGCTGGCCGGGAGGATGCTTTGCGGACCAGTACGACTGGCGCGATGGCATCGGACCGCGCTCCAAGCGCCCTCGCCGCACGAACTTCTGGGTGGACGCCAAAGAATGGCCGGCTAACGCCAGCAAGACCGGCCCGCAGCGCTACGATCCCAACGAGTTCGGCACCATCGAGTTCGCGCGCTTCTGCCGGTTGGCGGGCGCGCAGCCATACTTCGCCGCCAACCTGCGCAGTCTGCCGCCCCAGGAATTCTGGCGATGGGTGGAATACTGCAATTCGCCGGCGGGCTCCACGACACTGGCCGACCAGCGCGCCGCCGACGGCGAACGCGAGCCGCTGAACGTGCGCTTCTGGGGCGTCGGCAACGAGAGCTGGGGCTGCGGCGGAGAGTTCACCCCTGAGGATTACGCCACCGAGTTCCGCCGTTACGCCACCTGGGTGCCCAGCTACGGCGTCAAGCTTGCGCTCGTCGGATCGGGCCCCAACGGCGACTCGCGGGACTGGACGCGCCGCTTCTTCGAGAAGATGACCCGCGGGCACGGGCTCGGCAATCTGTGGGGCTGGGCTGCCCACCACTACTCGTGGAAAGCAGTGAGCGGTGCGAATGGCGACTGGTATCGCGGCAAAGGCGATGCCCTCAAATACGACACCGAACAATACTACGCGATCCTGAGCGAAGCGGGCCGCATGGAGCCGCTCATCATTTCGCAGTGGGGCGTGATGGGCGAATTCGATCCGAAACACGCGGTGCGCCTGGTGGTGGACGAATGGGGCGCCTGGTACGCGCCCGGCACTGAGCCCACGCCGGAGTCTTTGCTCGGCCAGCAGAACACCATGCGCGACGCCGTGCTGGCGGGGCTAACGTTGGACATCTTCAACCGTCATGCCGACAAGGTAGCCATGGCCAACATCGCGCAACTCGTGAATAACCTGCAAGCGCTTTTCCTGGTGCGCGAGGACCGTCTGGCGGCCACTCCCACTTATCACGTCTTCGACATGTACTCGGCGCACCAGGGGGCCACAGCCGTGCGCGCCGAATTCGCCTCGCCCCAAGTGCCGTTCCAGCGCGGCGGACAGCCCGCCGGCATTCCCGGCCTCAATGGTTCGGCTTCGATCAACGGGAAGCGCCTGACGGTCACGGTGACGAATCCGCACATGACGCAGGCTTCGGTCGCCGAAATCACGCTACGCGGCGGCACGGTGAAGTCCGTTTCAGGCACGGTGTTGGCCGCCGCCGACGTGCATGCGCACAACACCTGGGATCACCCCAACGCGGTTGAGCCGAAGGCGGCCGCCGTTACGGGGAAGGGAAACGCGATCACGCACACGTTCCCGCCGGCTTCGGTCACGAAGCTCAGTGTAGATCTGGCGTGAAATTGTCCGGCTACCGCTTGGAAAGCACCTGCTCTTCGTAGCGACGGACTTCATTGAACCAGGCCATGCCGGTGGGCACACCCTTCTGGACGCAGTAGTAATCCCACACTGCGCTCCAGGGCAGCGACTTGAGCTCTTCCATGCATGCAAGCCTGGCCGTGTAGTCCATCTTCAGCTCGGCCTGCTTCAGCGATGCGGCGGGTTCGAGCAGCGCGATGAGTAGCGCCTTGATCATGTTGCGCGTGCCGATCACCCACGCCGCCACGCGGTTGATGCTGGCATCGAAGTAATCCAGCCCGATGTGGATCTTGTCCAGCTTGCCGCTGCGCACCAGTTCTTTGGCGATGGCCTGCAGTTCGTCGTCGAGGATCACGACGTGGTCGCTGTCCCAGCGTACCGGGCGGCTCACGTGCAGCAGCAGGCCGGGGCAGAACAGGAGTACCGAGGAGATCTTGTCGGAAATCATCTCGGTCGGATGGAAGTGGCCGGCGTCGAGCGTGAGCAGCGTTTTGCGCGACACCGCGTAGCCCATATAGAATTCGTGCGAGCCCGTGGTGTAACTTTCCGCTCCGATGCCGAAGAGCTTGGCCTCGACCGCGTCCAGATTGAGGGCCGGATCGATAGGCGCAGCCAGAAGCTTGTCGAGAGAATCGATCAGGCGCTCGCGCGGACCTATACGGTCTGCCGGGATGTCCTTGTACCCGTCCGGAATCCAGTGGTTGGTGACGGTCGTCGAACCCAACTGACGGCCCATTTCGGCGGCAATCTTGCGGCAGGCGAGGCCGTGCTCGATCCAGAAATTGCGGATGCCGGCGTCCGGATGCGAGAGCGTGAACCCGTCGGCCGCCTTCGGATGCGAGAAGTAGGTGGGGTTGAAATCCATGCCCAACTGGTTGGCCTTGGCCCAATCGATCCAACTCTGGAAATGCTTGGGCTCAATTTCGTTGCGCTCCACGCGCTTGCCGCCGTGATCCAGGTAGCAGGCGTGCAGGTTCATGCGGTGCTTGCCCGGGACCACGCTGAGCGCCTTCAGGAAGTCCGCGCGCAGCTCCTCTATATTGCGGGCCTTGCCGGGATAGTTGCCGGTGGCTTGTATGCCGCCGCCTTCGAGTTGAGCGCCGGCCTTCTCGAAGCCGCCCACGTCATCGCCCTGCCAGCAGTGGAGGGAGATCGGGATGGTCTCCAGTTTCTTCAGCGCGGCGTCCACGTCCACGCCGATTGCGGCGTAGGCGTCTTTGGCAATCTGGTAAGCCTGGGTGATCTGGTTCTGGTTCATGGCTTTTCTCGCGTTCCTTGGAGATTCTAGCATTTCCGGGAGAGGTACCTTTGGACGCACGCCTTCGACTATGATTCCCTGTATGCCCCGACTGCTTTTCGCCTTGCTTGCCCTGGCGCTGTTCTCCGCCTCGGCTGAAGACTGGACCCATCGCCCGGTGCGCGTCAGCGCGAACGAATTCCCCATCATCGCCTGGAGCGGTTCGCCCAGCGACGCCGAGAGCCTGCGCCTGATGAAGGAAGCGGGACTCAACGTGACCGGCTTCTGCCGCGTGGAGGAACTCGATAAGGTGCGCGATGCCGGCCTGACTTGCATCGTCTCGCGCACGCCGCTCGAAGCCATGGTCGACAAGCCCGAAACCACCGACGCGCAGATTCAGGAAGCGGTGTCGGCCCTGGCCGCGCGCATCGGATCGCACCCGGCGGCGTTCGGCGTGTACTTGCGCGACGAGCCCAGTGCCAAGCAGATGCCCATGATCGGCCGCCTCGCGGCTGCACTGCTGAAAGCCATGCCCACCAAGCTGCCTTACGTGAATCTCTTTCCCAACTACGCCAACCGCCAGCAGCTTGCTACCGATAGCTACGAGGCGCACCTGCGCGCGTATCTGGAATTCATCAAGTTGCCGTACTTGAGCTGGGATAATTATTCGCTCTCCGACGGAGAGATGCAGCCGAGTTTCTATGACAATCTCGACATCGTGCGCAGGCTGACCCTCAAAGCCAGGATTCCTTTTTGGAACTGCATTCTGGCCACAACGATGTTCCGATACCTGGAGCCCTCGGACGCCACGTTCAATTTGCAGGTGTACGGCACGCTGGCCTATGGAGGGCGAGGCATCGAGTACTTCACCTACTTCACGCCCGACAACGGCAATTACCGGCTGGCTGCCGTTGATCCATTTGGCAACCGCACGGCGACCTGGGACGCGATGCGCCGTATCAACAACCAGATCCACGCGCTCGCTCCGACCATCCTGAAGTTGCGCAGCACCGGCGTTTACCACTGGCCGGTTTCGACCGCCGCCGGCACGCCGTTGCTGAAGGACCTCAAGACCAGCGCGAAACTGATCGTCGGTGAGTTCGTGGACACAAGCGGGCGACCTTACGTGATGCTGGTGAACAAGAGTCTGAAAGAGTCCGTCACTATCAGGCCGGAGACCTGGAAGGAAGGCGCCGTCATCTACCGCGTGTCGCCCGCCTCGGGCAAGGAAGGCGGTTTCGGAGGCGAGTCCAACTGGCTCGCCCCCGGTGCTGGGGTGCTGCTGCGGATCGGCGATCCCACTGCCGCCAAGTGAGGAATCGGCCTGATCATTCGTTCGTTGCGTTGGAATCGTCCGGCGGAGCGTCGAAATTGATCCGCTCCTTCTCCACCACCAACGGCCGGTTCATCACTACCGTTGCTGAGACACCCAGGGAATAACGCTTGTTCGCTGCAAGTAGGCTCTCTGGAAGCCAGCAACTGAATCAAGTGAAGTTCTGCGCATCGTACGCTCTTTGTGATATTGTCAGCGGACTGGCGTCACTGGCCGCCCGTGGCGATCTTCCAGTTCTGGTCCGTCACGGTGGGCAAAAACGCCTCTGCCGTCCTGTGAACACCGTCCATGAACCACACGTCGTTGGCGCCCGTGGCATAGTTGCGCCAGAGGATGTCCACTTTCCCGTCACCATTGAAGTCCCCGGTAGCCGCGATCTTCCAGTTGAGGTCGGAGATGGTGGGCAGGAAGGCTTCGCCCGTCCGTTGGACGCCGTTCATGTACCAGACGTCGTTGGCGCCCGTGGCATAGTTGCGCCACAGGATGTCCACTTTACCGTCACCATTGAAGTCCCCGGTGGCCGCGATCTTCCAGTTGAGGTCGGGGATGGTGGGCAGGAAGGCCTCGCCCGTCCGTTGGACGCCGTCCATGAACCACACGTCGTTCATGCCCGTGGCATAGTTGCGCCAGAGGATGTCCACTTTGCCGTCGCCATTGAAGTCCCCAGTAGCCGCAATCTTCCAATTGAGGTCGGGGATGGTGGGCAGGAAGGCCTCGCCCGTCCGTTGGACGCCGTTCATGATCCACACGTCGTTGGCGCCCGTGGCATAGTTGCGCCAGAGGATGTCCACTTTGCCGTCACCGTTGAAGTCGCCGGTGCCCGCGATCTTCCAGTTGAGGTCGGAGATGGTGGGCAGGAAGGCCTCGCCCGTCCGTTGGACGCCGTTCATGATCCACACGTCGATCGCGCCCGTGGCATAGTTGCGCCAGAGGATGTCCACTTTGCCGTCGCCGTTGAAGTCCATGGCCGTGGAACTGCGGGTGAGCTTGATGACCCGGGTGGTGCTATTCTGCGCCGGGCTGGCGTCCTTGGCCACCGCCGTGATCGTGTTCTCGCCCAGCGCCAGGGGCACAGTCACGCTCCAGGTGGCGGTGGCCGAACCCGTGGCGGTGCCCCCGCTGGCCGTCACGCCGTTGACCGTCACCGTCGAAATGCCCGAGTTGCCGCGGCCCGAGTCCGTGGCCGTGCCGGAAACCGTGACGCTGGCCGCGACGACGGTTTGCCCATCCGCGTGGCTGACGATGGCCAGCGTGGGGGCCAGCGTGTCCGCCGAGGGCTCTGACGGCTTGGGCCCCAGCGTCCAGTTGAGGTCCGTCACGGCGGGCAGGAAGGCCTCTGCCGTCCAGTGGACGCCGTCCATGAACCACACGTCGTTCATGCCCGTGGCATAGTTGCGCCAGAGGATGTCCACTTTGCCGTCACCATTGAAGTCGCCGGTGCCCTCGATCTTCCAGTTGAGGTCCGTCACGGCGGACAAATACGCCTCACCCGTCCGTTGGACGCCGTTCATGTACCACACGTTGTTGGCGCCCGTGGCATAGTTCCGCCAGAGGATGTCCACTTTACCGTCGCCATTAAAGTCACCGGTGCCCGCGATCTTCCAGTTGAGGTCGGGGATGGTGGGTAGAAACGCTTCACCCGTCCGTAGGACGCCGTTCATGAACCACACGTCGATCGCACCCGTGGCATAGTTACGCCAGAGGATGTCTACTTTGCCGTCGCCATTGAAGTCCCCGGTGGCCGCGATCTTCCAATTGAGGTCCGCCACGGCGGGCAAAAACGCCTCTGCCGTCCAATGGACACCATCCATGAACCACACGTCGTTGGCGCCCGTGGCATAGTTACGCCAGAGGATGTCCACTTTGCCGTCACCATTGAAGTCGCCGGTGCCCGCGATCTTCCATTTGAGGTCGGAGATGGTGGGCAGGAAGGCCTCGCCCGTCCGTTGGACGCCGTTCATGAACCACACGTCGATCGCGCCCGTGGCATAGTTCCGCCAGATGAGATCCGGCTGGCCGTCGTTGTTGAAATCCGGGTTGATCTCG
>JAJFUV010000277.1 GCA_021372245.1 Terriglobales bacterium | reverse complement strand
CGGAAACGGGTGTCCGGTTGCATTTCGAACGGCGTCTCGTCAACGAATGACACCTGGTAACGGCCCGCTCGCAGGTTCGGCGTGAATCGTGCGAACTCGCCCTCATCCGCGCGGCCGCCGCTGGTGCGGTAGAAATCCTTGTAGCCCTTTCGCTGCCACAGATGGAACCGGTGGCCGACCCAGAAGTACGGTGTCGCGAAGAAGCCCTGGTCCGCATCGTCCACTACCACCTCGGCGGGAGGACGATTCTGCCGGACGTCCAGCACCACGCGGAACGGCTGGGGCGAGTTGAGCGCTCCAGGGCACTCGATGAGCACGGTGGCGAAGTACAAGCCGGGCGTGAGTTTTCCGGAGGAAGCCTGCACGCGCAAAGCCCGGCCGTCCGGTTCCGGACCCACTTCCAGCCATCCTCCCTGCCCTTCGTAGCGAATCGACGGCGTTCGTGCAGCGCGCAGTTCACCGCCGCCCCTGTTATTCAGGACTACCCGCTTGAACGCGGACGACGGACTTCCGAAGCGCGCGGTGAACCGCAAAAGATGCGGGTCGAACGCGGGTGCAGTTCCATAGGTGTCGCGCGCTTCCGGGCGGCGCTCGACGAATGACACATCATCGGAGGAACTCAGCGCGAGCGCGGGCTGCCCAGCAGCATCTCCATCGACGGTGATGACGTGGGTCGCACTGGCGCGCTCCACGCCATCCTCCACCGTGAGCGTCACCGGATAAACGCCCGGCCGCGCGAAAACGTGTGTGGGATTGCGGTCGAGCGAAAACCCTCCGTCCCCGAAGGTCCACTGATAGTTCGCGCGGAAGGCCCAGCGTCCGGCGCGCGTTCCTTCGCTCGAAAACCGCACCGTGTGTCCGGTACGCGCCGGGCCGAAGGGTTCGACGACGGCGCGAATTCCGCCCGTCCGCGTCTTCTCCTGCTCGAAGATCTGCCAGAACAGCATCCATGGATCGAGCATCAGGTCTTCTTCGCCGGGCCGGCGCGTGCGGAAGATGAAGTGGGTGTGTTCGTGCGAGCCCACGAACACGCCCGCGGTCGAAGCGTAAAGCTTGCCGGCTGGGATGGGCGTGTGCTCGGGCACAACCAGTGCCACCAGGTGGTGCGATTGCAGCGTCCAGGTGTCGCCGTTCGGCCAGCGGTGGACGCCGCGCCATCGATTGTTGTTGTCGCCGTTGGCGAGTGAGTTGAAGAACTGGTGGTCGTCGATGTCGATGGGCGCAAACAGGGGCGCGCCCTTGGGCTGGTTGATGTCCAGGCCGGCGTGGCACTCCGCGCCCTGATAGGCGCCCATGTAGGGATCGTCGCCGTTGTAACATTCCGCAATGTCGAGAGACAGACGCTGGAACGGCGTCCAGGGGCGAAGCGCGACGGGCGCCAGCGCATCCTTCGCGTCATTTGCCGCAAAGCGCGCGCGCCGGGCCATGGCGCAGCCGGCCGTACCGCCGTGGTTGTCGGACATGAGTTGCAGCGCGTCGCTCGCCGCGTCCAACCACAGGCGCATGCCGTTGATCACGTACGGTTCGGCAAAACTTTCCTGCGACCCCACGTAGCGGAGCAAGGTCATTGGATGACCGTCGATCCGTACCTTCGCCCGTATTTCGTACAGTGTTCCGCCATCGCGCTGCGCTTTGCGCGGTTCGTGGAGGTTCGTCGCCAGGACGCGGGCGCTGGTCCTCTCCAGAACCATCGTCCGGACCTGCCCGTTTCGCAGGCGGAACCGGACGACGTCGCCGGGGTCCATCTCGAAAGCCGTGACCGTGTCACGGGCGGTGAAGGCGCGCTCCCGGGCCAGGGCAGGGCTCATCAGCAGAAAGGTTGCGAGAATGACGATGAGTCGCATTTCTAATCCTCTACTCCTTTTTCCAGTTCGGCCCAGCGCGCGTAAAGTTCGTCGACTCGCACCCGCGCGGCGTCCGCGTTGCGGCAGGCCTCCATCAGCGGCTCGGCATCGGACGCGGCTTCCTGCATCCGGGCTTCCCAGGTGGCGAGTTCCTGCTCCGCCTCCAGGATTTTCTGCTCCATGCCGTCCCATTCGCGCTGGTCGTTATACGACAGCTTCTTCTTGCCGCGAGAGGCGGGAGCCGCAGAGCGCGGCGTTTCCTTCGCCGGTTCCTTCTCCTTCGCGTGCTCCCGGCGGGCGGTCTCCCACTGCGAGTAGTCGGCAAAGGTGCCGGTCTCCTCGCTGTCGAGCCCGATAACCATGGTGCTCACACTGTCGAGCAGGTAGCGGTCGTGACTCACTATAACCAGCGCGCCCGGGAAATCCAGCAGGCTTTCCTCCAGCACCTCGAGCGTCGGGATGTCGAGGTCGTTGGTGGGCTCGTCTAGCAGCAGCACGTCGGCGGTCTGGAGCATCACGCGCGCGATCAGGATGCGGGCGCGTTCGCCTCCCGACAGGCTCGAAACCGGCATGTCGAGCTGCTCTTCCCGGAACAGGAAGCGCTTGGCCCACCCGGCGACATGGATGGTTCGGCCGCGGTAAATCACCGAATCGCCTTCCGGACACAACGCACGGCGCAGGCTTTGCGTCAGGTCGAGGTGCTCGTTGCGATCCTGCGCGAAGGTCACGATACTCAGGTTCTCGGCTCTGCGGATGGTTCCTTCGTCGGGCGCCAGACTGCCTTCGAGAATCCGGAGCAGCGTGGTTTTGCCGCTGCCGTTGGCTCCCACCAGGCCGGCCCGCACGCCAGGCGAGATCACCAGGTTGAGATTCTGGAACAGCCGCCGCCCGCCCAGGCTCTTGCCGATCCGCCTGGTTTCGATCAACCGCTTCGTGCGCCGGCCGGAGGACGTGAAGTCGATCTTCGCCGTCGCGGTCACGCTGCGCGCCGTAGCGCCGGAAAGCTCGCCGATCAGGCGTTCCGCGGAGTTGATGCGCGCGCGCGATTTGCCGGTGCGTGCCTTGGGGCCGCGGCGCAGCCACTCCACCTCGCGCCGCACTTTCGTGGCCAGCGATTCCTGCTGCTTGGATTGGCTTTCGAGCATCTCGGCGCGCCGCTCGATGAACTCGCTGTAGTTTCCCTTCACCTGGAGCGAACCCTGCGGGTAGCGCTTGTTCAGCTCCACCATGCGCGTGGCCACGTTTTCCAGGAAATAGCGGTCGTGCGTGACCACCAGACAGGCGTTGACCGAGCCCATCGCGTGCTCCAGCCAAAGGATGCCGTCGATATCCAGGTGGTTGGTGGGCTCGTCGAGCAGCAGCAGGTCCGGCGTCGCGACCAGGGCCGCCGCAATGGCCAGCCGCTTGCGCCAGCCTCCGCTAAGGGCGGAAGCCGGCACGCTCGCGTCTTTGAAACCGGCGCGCCCCAGCATCACCTCCGCGCGGCTGGTCTTCTCGGACTCTTCCACCTGCAACGTCGCAACCGCGGCCGACAGTACGGAGCCCACGGTGTCCCCCGGCGCAAAGACCGAATCCTGTGGCACGTAAGCCATGCGCGCCTGCTTGCGGAGGGCGCGCTCGCCCGAGTCCGGCAACTGGTTGCCAGCCAGGATTTCGAGCAGGGTGGTCTTCCCGCTGCCGTTCGGTCCGATCAGGCCCACGCAGTCCCCGTCGGAGAGCGTGAGCGAGAGATCTTCGAAGAGGGTCCGCAGCCCGAATGATTTGGAAAGTGTGGCGCAACTGAGCAAAACAGCCATTCTCTTTCAGGATGGCATGAAAGCGTGGGCGGGTTGATATTATAGGGCAGATACCATGCCGCGCATTCTGATGGCCGCCAGCGAAGCCGTGCCGTTCGTCAAAACGGGCGGGCTTGCGGACGTCATGGGTGCTTTGCCGGTGGCACTAAGGGCGCGCGGCGAAGATGTCGGCGTTGTGCTGCCGCGCTATCGCGGTATGCGCCTGAACGGGGCGCGGCGCGTCTTCGACGGCTTGAAAGTCTGGCTTGGCGCCGATGGCTTCCGGGCGGACATTTATTGCACCGAACACGAGAACGTGCCGTTTTTCCTGGTGGACTCGCCCGCGTTGTTCGACCGCGAAGGGATTTACGGAGACGGCAAGGAGGACTTCCCGGACAACTATGTCCGGTATGCCGTTTTCGCGCATGCCGTGCTTGCCGTGGCGCGCCACCTGTTCCGGCCGCAAGTCTTCCATTGCCACGACTGGCAGGCCGGCCTGGTCCCCGTCCTGCTCAAGTCCACGCTGTGGGGCGATCCGACTTTTGCCGGTGCCAGGACCCTGTTCACCATCCACAATCTCGGCTACCATGGCCTGTTCCCACTCGCCGCGATGGCCGAGATCGGGCTCGACGACTCGCTGCTTCATCCCGACGCGATGGAGTTCTATGGCAAGGCCAGTTTTCTCAAAGGCGCGCTGGAGATGAGCGATGCGCTGTCCACCGTGAGTCCGCGCTACGCCAGGGAGATCCAGACTCCGGAGCTGGGATTTGGCCTGGACGGATTGTTGCGCAAGCGCGCGGATGTGCTCAAGGGCATTCTAAACGGAGTCGATTACAGCACCTGGAATCCGGAAACCGATCCGCTCATTGCCGCCCGCTATTCCGACGCCAACCTGGAGGGCAAGCGGGAGGCGAAACGGGATTTGCTGGCCACTGTCGGCTTGCCCGAGCAAGCCCTGAACAAACCGCTGGCCGGTATCGTGTCGCGCTTCGTGGGTCAAAAGGGCTTTGACCTGATCGCGGACGCGGCGGACCGGTTGCTCAGCGAGGACCTTTACCTGGTGGCGCTCGGTTCCGGCAATCCACAGTATGAAAAGCTGTTCCTGGATCTTGCAGCGGCCCGGCCCGATCGCGTGGGCGTGCACATCGGCTACAACGATCCGCTGGCGCACAAGATCGAAGCCGGCTGCGATATGTTCCTCATGCCCAGCCGTTACGAACCTTGCGGGCTAAACCAGTTCTACAGCTTGCGATACGGTACAATCCCCGTGGTGCGGGCCACAGGCGGGCTCGACGACAGCGTAGACGAGGAGACCGGGTTCAAATTCGCCGAATACTCGGGCGATGCGCTGCTGGGGGCTGTGCGCGGCGCACTGGAAGCCTACGCCGATCGGCCGCGTTGGAAAAAGATGATGCTGGCTGGAATGGCCAAGGATTTCTCCTGGCACGCATCCGCCGCCGAGTACTCGGCGCTCTACCGCCACCTGTTAGGCTGAAACCTCCCGCCGGTTTCTGCATCTTGTAAAATGGAGAGTCAAATGGCGGGCCAAAATACATTACATTTCACCGACGCAAGCTTCGAGCAGGACGTGCTGCAGTCCGATGTCCCGGTTCTGGTGGACTTTTGGGCGGAGTGGTGCGGCCCCTGCCGCATGATCGGTCCCACGATCGACGCGATCGCGGACGAGTACGCCGGGCGATTGAAGGTCGGGAAAGTGAACGTGGACGAGAACGGCAACACAGCCATGCGTTACCAGGTCCGCAGCATTCCCACACTGCTCGTGTTCAAAGGTGGCAAGGTAGTGGATCAGCGGGTGGGCGCACTCGGGAAGACCGATTTGCAGAAACTGCTCACGCCGCACATCAGCGCCTGACAGCCGCGCAAGCTTCGCTTACCGTTTCTGGCACTTGGGGCAGTAGTGTGTCCCGCGCTGGGCGATCAGGATGCGCCGGATGATGGCTCCGCAGCGGAGGCACTTCTCACCATGGCGCTGGTAGACGCGGTGGCGGATCTGAAACCAGCCCTTGCGCCCCTCGGCGTCCACATAATCGGAAATTGACGAGCCGCCGCTCGCGATTGCTTCCGTGAGCACCTGGCGGATGGCCTTGTACAACCGCCGGGCGCGGTCCGGACCAAGACGCGCGGCTATGGCGCAAGGGTGTATGCCGGCGCGGTGCAGCGATTCATCGGCGTAGATATTTCCCACCCCGCTCAGGAATCCCTGATCCAGCAGCAACGCCTTGATGCGCGTGCGGCGCGTCTTCAGACGCCGGCGGAATTCCTCGAAGGTGACTTCCAGCGGCTCCGGACCCAGCTTGGCGATGCGCGCGGGATTCAGCTCGATACGCCCGAACATGCGCGGATCGACAAAATTCAGGGTGGCGTCGTTGAGTGTGAAGTAAGCGCGGGTGTGCGTTTCAGGCGGCGCATTCACCAGCAGTTTGCCGGTCATCCCGAGATGAATCGAGAGCACGTCATCGCCCAGATCCAACAGGATGTACTTGCCGCGGCGGCCGACACTCGCGATAGTACGCCCTGCCAGATCGGGTTCGGGCTTCCGCCCGAGAACGCGGGGGTTGAAGAAGCGCGCTTCCAGGATGGTCCTTCCGGTGATGTGCGGCCGCAGGGCGCGCACCGTGGTTTCGACCTCAGGCAATTCCGGCATGATGTATTGTGAGAGTCAGGATAACCCAACGTCTCCAGACGTGCACAAGTATCCGCAAGAACGATGACATCTCCCGCCTATCCCGATTCGGTTCGTTACCTTTATTCGCTGGGTAATGAAGTCAAGACCGCGAAACTGGGCCTGGACCGAATGCGCGCGCTCTCGTCCGCGCTCGGCAATCCGGAGAGGTCGTTTCGAATAGTACACGTGGCTGGAACCAACGGCAAGGGTTCGACCGCGGCGATGGTCGCATCCTCGCTCAAAGCCTGGGGGGCGAAGACGGGACTCTACACCTCTCCGCACCTGGTGGAACCGACCGAGCGCATCAGCATCGGCTGCGAGCCGGTCTCGCGGGACGAATTCGCCGCTGCTTTCGATCGCGTGCACCGCACGGCGGAGGAACTGCTGCGCGACGGTGCGATCGATTTCCATCCCACGTACTTCGAAACCGTTACAGCCATGGCTTTCGTGCTGTTTCGCGACCGCGCGGTGGAATGGGCGGTTGTGGAGGTCGGACTGGGCGGGCGGTTGGACGCCACCAACATCGTGCTTCCGGAGCTAGCCGTGGTGACGCCGGTCGATTTTGACCACGAGGCCTACCTCGGCAGGAGCCTTGAGGCCATCGCGGGAGAGAAGGCGGGCATCCTGAAAACCGGCGTGAAGGCCGTCTTCGCCTCCCAGCGGCCCGAGGTGAAGCAGGTTCTTGAGGAAGCCGCTCACGAGGTCCACGCCCCATTCACGACGGCGGAAGACTGGCATGTGGAGGATCTGGAAGTAACGGCGCGCGGTAGCCGCTTCACCATGCGAAACGGGCGAAAGCTACGGATCGAATGCCCGCTCGCGGGAGAACACCAGGTGGCGAATACGGTCACGGCCGCGGCCGCGCTCGATTCACTGGGCTTGCCGGAACGTACGATCGAGGACGGCATCCGGACCACCCGCTGGCCCGGCCGGCTCGAATACGTGGGCACACGCCCGGACATTCTCCTGGACGGTGCGCACAACCCGTCCGGCGCGCGCGCCTTGGCGAAGTACGTTGAGAGATTCCGCGAGGGCCGGCGCCTGTGGCTGGTCTACGCCGCCATGCGCGACAAAGCCGTCTCCGAGGTGGCCGGTATCCTTTTCCCACTGGCCGATCAGGTCATCGCCACCGCCCCGAATCAGTCGCGCGCGGTGCGCCCCGAGGTGATCGCGGAAATCGCCGGGCATCCCCATCTGCGCGTGGCACCGCATACCGCCGACGCACTCGCCCTGATCGCTGAATGTCCGCCCGAAGACGTGGTTCTGATCACCGGTTCGCTTTACCTGGTAGGAGAAATGCGCCCGCTGTTCGTAAAATGAAGATAGGCGCAATACTAGCCGCATCATGTCGCTCAGTCATACTTATTCCATCCTGGTCAAATGTCCGCTGATCGCCCTCTCGACCATGTTCATGGCCACGTTGTCGGTAACGGCAACGCTGTTTGAGAAGGACGGAGCTTTGGCCCACAAGATCGCCTGCGCGTGGGGGCGAATGCTGCTGCACATCGGCGGCGTGAAGATCACCGTGGAGGGCGCGGAGAAGCTGAAACCCGGCGTTTGTTACGTGTTGACCCCAAATCACTTGAGCTACATGGACACGCCGGTTCTGCTCGGAGGTATGCCGGTTCCCTTCCGTTTCCTCGCCAAGGAAGAGCTGTTCCAGATCCCATTTCTGGGCCATCACCTGAGACACGCGGGGCACATCGCGGTGCCGCTCGGTGAAAACCGGGCCTCGCTCAAAGTGCTGACACAGGCCGCGCACGTAATACGCCAGCAGAACCTGTCGGTGCTGGTGTTCCCTGAAGGCGGACGGGCCGAGGACGGCATCCTGCAACCCTTCAAGGAAGGCGCGGTATACATGGCCATCAAGGCCGGCGCGCCGCTGGTGCCCATCGGCCTGGTCGGAACCTACCAGGTGTTGCCAATGCATTCACTGAACATTCGCGGGCGCCGCGTGCGGCTCCGCATCGGGGATCCGATTCCCACCGAGGGACTGCACGTGCGCGACCGCGGGCGGCTGAACGCAATGTTGCGCGAACGCGTCGCCGAACTGATCGGCCACACCGACCCCGCCTGCCAAACGGTTTAGTTTTGTGGGGCAGCCAGGTCCCTACTTCGCGTGGATCTCCTGGAGGCTCCAGACGCGGATCGGATCGCGGCGGCGGCTCACCACAGCTTCGGCGGCTGCTTTGGCGCCGCTTAGCGTCGTGATGCAAGGTACGCGGTAGAAGACCGCCGTGCGGCGGATAGCCTTCTCGTCCGTGAATGAATGCGCGCCGGTGGTCGTGTAAATGACAAGCTGCACCGACCCGCCCTTGATGAAGTCCACCGCATTGGGGCGGCCTTCGTTCACCTTCAGAACAGTTTTGACGTCCAGGCCCGCTGCTCGCAACGCGGCCGCGGTGCCGCGCGTAGCCACCAACTGGTAGCCGAGTTCGGCGAAGCGGCGCGCCACTTCCACGGCCTCGGGCTTGTGATGATCGTTCACGCTCAGGAAGACGCGTCCCTTGTCCGGCAGCGGCGTTCCAGCGCTCAGTTGCGCCTTCGCGAAGGCCTCTCCGAAATTCTTGCCCACACCCATCACTTCACCGGTCGAGCGCATCTCAGGCCCCAGCGCCGGATCGACACCCGGGAATTTGTTGAACGGGAACACCGGCGATTTCACGAAGAACTGTGGCACGGACAGAACACCGCTCGAAATACCGCCGGTGAGGTGCGTGAACTCCTTCAGGCGCTTGCCGAGCATCAGGCCGACAGCGATCTTCGGCAGATGCACACCGGTAGCCTTGCTCACGTAAGGGACGGTGCGCGAGGCACGCGGATTCACTTCGAGCACGTACACGGTGCCGTCCTGGATGGCGTACTGCACGTTCATCAGGCCGATCACCTTCAGCGCCCGCGCAAGCTTGGTGGTGTAGTCCTTGATCGTGGCGAGTTCCTTCTCGCCGAGTGAAATGGCCGGAAGCACGCAGGAGCTGTCACCGGAGTGCACGCCGGCTTCTTCGATGTGCTCCATAATGCCAGCGATGAGAACGTCCTCGCCATCCGACAACGCATCGACGTCGATCTCAGTGGCGTCCTCCAGGAACCGGTCGACGAGCACCGGGCGCTTCTGCGAGAACACCACCGCTTCGCGCATATACCGCCGGACGGTCTCCTCGTCGTAGGCGATCACCATGGCGCGGCCGCCCAGCACGTAGCTCGGGCGCACCAGCACCGGGTAGCCGAGACGCCGCCCGACTTCGCAGGCCTGCTCGACGCTGGTAGCCGTGCCGTTGGCCGGCGATGGAATCTTCAACTTGTCCAGCAGGGCGCCGAACAGCTTCCGGTCCTCGGCCAGGTCGATGTTCGCCGGATCGGTACCGATGATCGGCACACCCTGGCGCTTCAGCGGAAGCGACAGATTCAGCGGCGTCTGGCCGCCGAACTGCACGATCACGCCGTCGGGGCGCTCCGTGTCGTAAATGTTGAGCACTTCTTCGAGGGTGAGGGGCTCGAAGTAAAGACGGTCGCTGGTGTCGTAGTCGGTCGAAACGGTCTCCGGGTTGCAGTTGACCATGATCGACTCGACGCCGAAATGCTGCAGAGCGAACGACGCGTGGCAGCAGCAGTAATCGAACTCGATGCCTTGCCCGATGCGGTTCGGCCCGCTTCCCAGAATCATGACCTTCTTCCGATTCGAGGGATTCGCCTCGCACTCGGACTCGAAGCTTGAGTAAAGGTACGGCGTGAAGCTCTCGAACTCCGCGGCGCAGGTGTCCACGCGGTTGAACACGGCGCGGATGCCCCAGTCGGTTCGTTTCTTGCGCACCTCCAGCTGATCGACGCCCCAACTCCGCGCCAGCCGGGCATCGGAAACACCCTCGCGCTTGGCCTCGAGCATCTGATCGCGGGAAATGGTATCGAGCTTCTGTGCGGCGAGTTCCATCTCCGAGAGCACCGCCGAGCGGACGCGCTCCAGGAACCAGGGATCGATCGCCGTCATTTCCTGCACCTGCTCCACGGTGTAGCCGCGATCGAAGGCGAAGCGGATGTAGTTGAGGCGGTCCGGATTCGCCGTGATGAGCTTCTGCGGAATCTGCGCCTCGTCGTAAACCTCCGCGGCAGCCGATTTGCCGGTCTCCAGCGCACGCAAGCCCTTGGCCAGCGCCTGCTGGAAGGTGCGCCCGATGGTCATTACCTCGCCGACCGATTTCATCTGCGTGCCGAGCACAGCTTCGGCGCCGGGGAACTTCTCGAACTGCCAGCGGGGGATCTTCACCACCACGTAGTCGATGGTGGGTTCGAAGCAGGCCGGCGTCTTGCGGGTGATGTCGTTGGTGATCTCGTCCAGCCGGTAGCCCACGGCCAGCTTGGCCGCGATCTTGGCGATGGGGAAGCCGGTGGCCTTCGAGGCCAGCGCGGAACTGCGGCTCACGCGCGGGTTCATCTCGATGATCACCATGCGTCCGGTCTGCGGGTTGATGGCGAACTGCACGTTCGAACCGCCGGTGTCCACGCCGATCTCGCGCAGGCAGCGCAGCGCGCCGTCGCGCATCATCTGGTATTCGCGGTCGGTGAGGGTCTGCGCTGGGGCCACTGTGATGGAATCGCCGGTGTGCACGCCCATGGGGTCGAAGTTCTCGATCGAGCAGATGATGATGGCGTTGTCGGCCAGGTCGCGCATCACCTCAAGCTCGAATTCTTTCCAGCCCAGCGCGCTCTCTTCGATGAGCACTTCGTGCACGGGCGACAAATCCAGCCCGCGTTCGAGGATTTCTTCCAGATCTTCGCGGTTGTAGGCGATGCCGCCGCCGCTGCCGCCCAGCGTGAAGCTGGGCCGCAGGATCACCGGATACCCGATGCGTTCGCTGAAGGCAATGCCGCCTTTGAGATCGTTTACCAGAGCCGACTGCGGTGTCTCTAGGCCGATCTTCCGCATGGCGTCTTTGAACAGAAGGCGGTCCTCGGCCTTCTTGATGGCATCCAGCTTCGCTCCGATCAACTCCACGCCGTAGTGATCAAGGACGCCGGCCTCGGCCAGTTCGACAGCGAGGTTCAGGCCCGTCTGCCCGCCCACGGTAGAAAGCAGCGCATCGGGCCGCTCGCGGCGGATCACTTCTTCGACGAAGGGCACGCTCAGCGGTTCGACATACGTACGGTCGGCGAGATCCGGATCCGTCATGATGGTGGCCGGATTCGAATTCACCAGCACGACTTCGAAGCCGTCGGCCTTCAGCGCCTTACAGGCCTGGGTGCCGGAGTAGTCGAACTCGCAAGCCTGGCCGATGACGATGGGGCCGGAGCCGATGATCAGAATGCGTTTGATATCAGTGCGTCGCGGCATCGGCTATTCGCCTCCTTTGCATTCGCGCATGAGGCGTATGAAGTCGTCGAAAAGGTAATGCGAATCGTGAGGCCCAGGCGCCGCCTCGGGGTGGTACTGCACGCAGAAAACCGGTTCCTTGCGGTGGCGGAATCCTTCGAGGGTATGGTCGTTCAGGTTGACGTGAGTGAGTTCGATTTCGTTCGCGTTGAGAGAATCCGGATCCACCGCAAAACCATGATTGTGCGAGGTGATCTCGACCTTTCCGGTGATCTGGTTCAGCACGGGGTGGTTGGCGCCCCGATGGCCGAATTTCAGCTTGTAGGTCTTACCGCCGAGCGCCAGCGCCAGGATCTGGTGCCCCAGGCAGATTCCGAAAATCGGTTTCCTGCCCACCAGTTTGCGCACCTGTGCCGCCTGGAACTCGAGCGGTTCGGGATCACCGGGGCCATTGCTCAGGAACACGCCATCCGGATTGAGGGCGAGCACGTCTTCGGCCGGGGTCCCGGCCGGCACCACGCGCACCGAGCAGCCCGCATGCACCAGGCACCGCAGGATGTTGTGCTTGATGCCGAAGTCGTAAGCCACCACGCGGAACTCCTGCCCGGCGTCACGGCCAGTGTGCTCGGACGGTGAACAGGGTTCGAGGCCTTTGGTCCAGTCATAGGCATCCTTCGTGGTGACGCGCGTGGCCAGATCCAGGCCAGTCATCGAGGGAATGTTGCGGGCCTTCTCGACCAGAGATGCGGGATCGCCGCTGAAGCCGCCGGAAAGCACGCCGCGCATCACGCCGCGGGTCCGCAGATGCCGCACCAGGCGCCTAGTATCGATGCCGCTAATGATGGGAATGCCGTGATGCGCCAGAAACTCGTCTGCTCGTTCCTGGCTGCGCCAGTTGCTCACCAGGGGCGAAAACTCACGCACGGCGAGTCCTTCGATGAAAGGATGAGCGGACTCATCGTCTCCGCGGTTGGAACCGTAATTGCCTATCTGCGGATACGTGAGAATAACGATCTGGCCTGCGTAACTCGGGTCGGTGAAGACTTCCTGGTAGCCGGTGATGGCTGTATTGAAGACTACCTCTCCCGAGCGTTCGGAACGCGCACCAAAGCTACTGCCCTCGAAGATGCACCCATCTTCCAGGGCGAGCACTGCCTTATCCAAACGATTGTCCTCCAGGAAGGTGTAACCTGTATTGTAGCGCAGGTAGGAGGCCTCCTTCCTGCTACTCAACGGATTTCCGGCATGACAGTAGAAACAAAGCTCGCGCGTTTCGACGAGGTCGATCTCGACATCGGATCCCGCATCGCGCCCGTCGAGGTCGCCTACGAGACGTACGGGACCCTGAACGCCGCGCGCGACAACGCGATCCTGATCGTGCATGCCTTCACCGGCGATGCGCACGCCGCCGGCATCTGCCCCGAGGACGGCAAGCCCGGCTGGTGGGACAACATGATCGGCCCCGGCAAGGCCTTCGACACCAACAAGTACTTCATGATTTGCTCGAACGTGCTGGGCGGCTGCCGCGGAACCACCGGTCCATCTTCCATCAATCCGGCCACCGGCAAGCCGTATGCGCTGTCATTCCCCGGCGTCACGATCGCCGACATGGTGCGCCTCCAGCAAATGCTGGTCCGGCACCTCGGCATCGAACGTCTACTCGCCGTAGCCGGCGGTTCGATGGGCGGTATGCAGGCGCTCGAGTGGGCCGTCATGTACCCGGAAATGGTCGCTTCGGCCATCCCCATCGCCACCACGGCGCGCCATAGCGCGCAGCAGATCGCCTTCAATGAGGTAGGCCGGCAAGCCATCATGGCTGACCTCAATTGGAACAATGGCGACTATTACGGCGGAAACCCGCCGGCGCGAGGCCTGGCCGTGGCTCGCATGGTGGGCCACATCACCTTCATGAGCGACGATTCGATGAAGCAGAAGTTCGGCCGCCGGCTCCGCGATAAAGAGACGTTCAGCTTCGATTTCTCGGTGGATTTCGAGGTCGAGAGCTACCTGCGTTACCGCGGCTCGCAGTTCGTCAACCGCTTCGACGCCAATTCGTACCTGTACATCACCAAGGCCTTGGATTATTTCGACCTGGCCAACGGATACGGCTCCCTGGCGAAAGCGTTTGAAAAGACCCAGGCGAGGTTTCTGGTCATCAGCTTCACCTCCGATTGGCTGTACCCGAGTTATCAGTCGCTCGAAGTGGTCAGCGCCCTGCGCGGCCTGAACAAAGACGTGGCTTATTGCGAACTTGAATCCAACTACGGGCACGACGCTTTTCTGGTGGATATCGGAGCCCAGACCGAAGTGGTGCGTGGCTTCCTGGCCAGCACTTACCGGGAGGTTTCGCACCAGTGACTACTTCAGCGCCGGCTCGCCGCAAGCCCTTCGTCCGCGAAGTCCTCGGACGCAGCGATTACGCCATCATCGGTGACTTGATCGAGCCCGACACGAGCGTCCTTGACCTGGGCTGCGGCGAAGGCGAACTGCTCGAGTGGCTGGCGGATAACAAGAACGTGACCGGGCGCGGGGTTGAACTGGACGGTACGCGCGTGCAGCGCGCCATCGCCCGGGGCGTCTCGGCTTATCAGGGCGACATCGATCAAGGCCTCGCCGATTACCCGGCGGACAGTTTCGACTACGTCATCCTCAGTCAGACGCTGCAGGAAACGCGCAAGCCGCTGGCCGCGCTGCGCGAGATGCTTCGCGTCGGCCGCAACGTGGTGGTGGCCTTCCCCAACTTCGGCCACTGGTCCGTGCGCCTATCGCACCTGATAAGCGGCCGGGCGCCGAAGACGCGCATCTTTCCGCACGCCTGGTACGATTCGCCGAATATCCACTTCTTCACGGTGCGCGATTTCGAGGATCTAGTCGCGCGCGAAGGCTGGAAGATCGAGCGTCGTTACTTCCTTGCCGGCCATCACCGCGGAAGCCTCCTGCCGAACCTGATGGCCGAAGTGGCCGTGTACCTCGTGCGGCGCTGACAAGCCGCGCCAGACTCGCTAGACCAGTTCCAGCCGCTCCCGGTCGAACCGTATGCGCCGGCCCGTCTCGAGTGCGCGTGCGGACATGCAACCAGCTACCGCGTGACAGAACCCGGCCTGGATGTCGGCATGCGGCGTCTGGCGGCTGCGCAGACATTCGAGGAAGTTCTTCATGTGCGCGACGGTGGGATCCGGCTGGCCCGGTTCCGGCTTGAATTCGATGGGCTTGCCGATCTTATCCGGCATGGAGCTGCCTTCGCCCGTGATCAGATACTTATCCATGTCCAGCGTGCCTCGCGTGCCGAGCCACTGGTTGCGGGTGCCGGCATTCGAGGTAAGGCTCATGGCGAAACTCACCAGGAAGCCCTTGGGGTATTCGAGCAACGAGTGGAAGACGTCCGAGGTCTCGCGGCCGTCCTTCCA
Source organism: Terriglobales bacterium (assembly GCA_021372245.1). GTDB lineage: Bacteria > Acidobacteriota > Terriglobia > Bryobacterales > Bryobacteraceae > JAJFUV01. Next base: position 5,890 of record JAJFUV010000277.1, on the reverse strand, counting down.
CAGATATACGCCGCCGGCCGAAACCACCGCGGAAGGGTACAGGTCTTCGAGGAACCACGGCACCATGTCGATGAAATGGCACATCCACAGTCCGGCTATGCCGTTGGTGTTGTACCGGAACAACTGCCACTCGCGTAGCAGGCGCGCGTCGAAGGGCCGCGCCGGACGTCCCATCATGAACTTGTTCCAGTCGACATCCGCCGGGTTCACCTTGTCGTTATCGTTGCGGCGCCAGCGCGGCTGCTGGAAGTTCATCGAAACATCGACGCGTGTCACCTTACCCAGGATGCCGGACTGCACCAGCCTGGCTGCCGCCATACAGGCCGGATCGCTGCGCCGCTGGGTGCCGATCTGCACCACCCGGCCGCTCTGCTTCACCGCCATGTACGCCGCCTTGGCGTCGTCGAACACCACGCCCATGGGCTTTTCGCAATAGGCGTCCTTGCCGGCCTCGACGGCCTTCTTGAGCATGATGCTGTGGCAGTAATCCGGCGCGGCGATCAAAACCGCGTCGATGTCCTTCCAACTCAGCAGCTCTTCGTAGTCGGTGGTGGCGCGGGGAGTGACGCCATACGTTTGGGCGGCACGCGCGACGGCCTGCTCGCGATTGGGCCGGTAGACGTCGCACACGCCGGTAATGGCGAAGTTGAGGTCCTTGTTCTTTTCCAGGGCCTTCATCAGGGCGCCGCCGCGGCCGCCGGTGCCGATTAGGCCCAAAGAAATCCGATCGTTGGCCCCCCAGGCGATTGTGGAGGCTGCCGCCGCGCTTACAAACGAGCGGCGGCTCACGTTCATTTCGCTCATCCAGGTTCTCCTGGAGGGCCAGTTTATCAGATCGTCATTGCCGTGAAGCCGCCGTCCACGCGGAGGATGGTGCCCGTCACGAAACCGGACGCGATCTCCGAGGACAGATACACTGCCGCGCCCACCAGTTCGGAGGGGTCTCCGAAGCGGCCCATGGGGGTATGGCCGAGAATAGAGGCGGTGCGCTCCGGCGTGAGGATCTTGCGATTCTGTTCGGCGGGGAAAAAGCCGGGCATGATCGCATTCACACGCACGCCCTTGGTGGCCCACTCGCGCGCCAGGAACTGCGTCACCTGGTTCACGCCGCCCTTCGTAACGCTGTAGGTGAAAACCTTCGAAAGGGGAGGCCCACTCGAAGCCGACGAAATGTTGATGATGGAACCCTTGCCCGCATCCACCATGGCTTTGCCGAACACCTGGCAAGCCAGGAAGACGCTCTTCAGGTTCACATCCATGATGCGCTGGTATTCCTGTTCGGTGATTTCGAAGAACGGCGTGCTCGAATTGATGCCCGCCGCGTTCAGCAGAATGGTGACCGGGCCGAGCGCGGCCTGGGTTTCGCTCAAGGCTCTCTCCAGGTCGGCTTTCTTGGTCGCGTCGCCTTGCACGCCGAGGGCTTTGCGGCCCAGCGCGCGAACGGCTTCCGCCCTTGCTTCAGCGGCCGCACCGTTGAAATCGAAGACGGCGATGTCGGCCCCCGCGCGGGCGAGGCCCATGGCGATCTCGCCGGCCAGGACTCCGCCACCGCCGATTACGACGGCGACCTTGCCCTCCAGTGAGAACATTTCCTTTTGACTCATAGGAATTCTGAAAACAGGTCCTTTCATCTACCATCATACGGCGGGAGAGGTGCCCGGATGGCCCCTTGGGACTAAAGTACTGCTACAGACACGCTGCGAAGTACTGCGCTCTAGACCTTGCCGTGCGCCGGTTCGCGGGTAAAACTGAACACAGGGACATCCGGCATGATTCGCGCCGACCGCCAGATCTGGAAAAATCGCGAGGTCTCCCGACTTCTTGCATTGGTCGAGACCGAACGCCATTACTATCAGCAGATTGTCGCGGGACTGCCCAGCGCGCTACTGGTGATTTCGCCGGAGTTGCGCGTCGTCTCCGCAAACGAGCGCTCGTTCGAGGTTCTCAACCTCCCGAGCGAGGACGTCCTGGGACGCCGCCTGGCCGACCTGCTGCCCGTTGCCGAACTCGCGAGTCGAGTCGCCGAGGTTCTGAAGTCCGGAGCGCCGCAGCGCAATATCCTGCTGGACGTCCCAGAGAAGGCCGGCGCGCGGCCGCTGGCAGCGGGAATCAGTCTTCTGCAGCCCGTGGAGGGCGAAGAAGCGGGCGTGTTGCTGGCGATCGAAGACTTGAGCGCGGCGGGTGGTCTGACGGCCGCTCCGAAGCGCGCTGAAGCGCGCTACCAGGATCTGCTCGATGGCCTCGACGCGATTGTGTGGGAATGCGACGCCGCCACCTTCCAATTCACCTATGTGAACCGCCGCGGCGAGGAGATTCTTGGATTCCCCGCCAAAGAATGGGTGGAAACGCCCGATTTTTGGGCGGGGCGAGTGCATCCGGAAGACCGGGACCTGGTTTCGGCGTTCCACCGCGCGGCCGCGGCGCACGCCGCTACGCAGGAATGCGAGTATCGCGTGACAGCCGCGGATAGCCGCACTCTCTGGCTTCGGGAAATCATCACGCCTTCGCTCGACGATTCCGGCAAGGCGGTCCGGCTGCGCGGATTGATGCTCGATGTGACCGGCCGGCGTCTCCGGCAGGAACAGACCTCGCGCGAGGAGAAACTCGACGCCCTGTCGCGCATGGCCGGCCGCATGGCTCACGACTTCAACAACCAGCTGATGGTGATCACCGGCTACGCCCAGGAGATCGCCGGCGAACTGAAACCGGGCGATCCGCTGCGCGACGACGCGCGCGAGATCCTCAGCGCCGCGGATCGCGCCGCCGGCCTGACCAGGACCCTGCTGACTTACGCCCGGCGGCAGGTGGTGGAACTCCGCGACGTCGATTTGAACGCCATGCTGCGCGCCTTGGAGAGCCGGCTCCGGGAACTCCTGGGCGATGCGATCCAATTGGAGATGTCGCTCGACCCGGCGCTCGGTTCCATCAAGACCGATCCGGTGCAACTGGAGAAGGCCATCGTAGGCCTCGCAACCAACGCACGGGAAGCCATCGCCGATCACGGGGAAGTGCGCATCGCCACGGGGCGATCGACGATCTCCGCCGAGGCAGGCGCCGCGCTTGTCCCAGGCGAATACGCTACCCTGACCATCGCCGACAGCGGCCGTGGCATGGATCAGGAAGCGCGCAAGCACTTGTTCGAGCCGTTCTTCACAACGAAGGATCCGGCCCGCGCCGATGGTCTCGGCCTCGCGCTCGTCCACAGCATGGCGAAGCAGTCTGGCGGCGACGTCGAGGTGGAAAGCACTCCTGGGCAGGGCACCACAGTCCGAATCCATATGCCGGTAAGCGCGGCGTCCGTCACGCCCGCAGCCGCCCCAATGCCGTCCGTGGCAGTGGAAGCTCCGCCCGTAGCGGAGCCGGCCATCGAGCTCAGAACCGTCCTCCTCGTCGAGGAGGAAGGCGGCATCCGCGCCCTGGTGCGCAAGATCCTGGAACGCAACGGTTACATCGTGCTGGAAGCGTCCGGTGCGGAGCAGGCGCAGCGCATCTCGGATGCGCACCGCGGCCTGATCGATCTTCTTCTCACCGGGATGGCGTTGCAGGGAGCGACGGGACTCGAACTGGCCCGCCAGATCGAGCAGACGCGGCCCACGTTGAAAACGATCTACGTGTTCGGCTATACAAGCAGGGACGTTGCCTTGGCCTCCGACCTGCCGGAAGACGCTGTGTTCCTGCAGAAGCCTTTTTCGCTCGACGCTCTGCTCAAAAAAGTGAAAGCCACGCTGTCGCCGCCGGAAGCCCAGGCCGCCGCTCAGTAGCAGCCGCGTGCAGCGCGTTATCCCGTGCCACAATGAGGAGCGGATGCTCCGGTTACTGCTCTTCATCGCCACCGCGATCTCCCTGGCGGCTCAAGTCAAACCCCAGCCAGTCCCCCGCACCCAGGCCGTTCCGCAGCCGGACTACCAGGTATCGTTCCAGCGCGACGGCCTCGATATCGCGCGCTACTGGTTCAACCCGGCGTGGAACCGCCCATTCGTTTTCCCCGTCATTGGCCCCGCGGGGCGCTCTCTCACGCGCATGGGCCATCCGCACGATCCGGTAACGCATAGCCATCACAATTCGGTCTGGATCTCGCACGCGAGCGTTGGCGGCGTGAACTTCTGGGCTGACAGCACAGGCACGGGACGCGTCATTCATCAGCGGATCGAGCGACTGGACGACTCAGGGGACGAAGCTTCGGTGCTGTCTGTCAATGCGTGGACGGCCCACACTGGCAAGGTCGTCATGAACGAGCGCCGCCTCACCAGCGTGCGCCTGCTGCCCGCCGGCGAGTGGCTGTTGCTCATCGACATGCTGTTGGATCCGGCGGGTGAAGATGTCACCTTCGGCAAGACTCCTTTTGGCCTGATCGGCGTCCGCATGGCCAAGACCATTGGAGTGGACGACGGAGGCGGCGTGATCCGCAACTCCGAAGGCGCCGTTGACGAGCCGAAGATTTTCCGGAAACGGGCCCGCTGGGTGGATTACTCAGGTCCCATCGCGCCGGGTGTGAGCGATGGCATCACACTGATGGACCATCCCTCGAATTCCAACCACCCCACCGCTTTCCACGTTCGCCGCGACGGTTGGATGGGCTCATCGTTCACGCTCGACGGCGAACGAATCCTTCATCGCGGCGAATCGCTGCGGCTGCGCTACGGCCTCTACGTGCACTCGGGCATCTCCGCGCCCGCCGCCATCGAGAAGTGGTGGCGGGATTTCTGCGCACTGCCGCTTCCCAGCCTGGCAGCGAAAAGCAGGTAACGCACGGTTGACGCTTGTCCGGCCCCGCCGCTATAGTGGCGTCAGACATCATGCTTAGACGGGAATTCATGCGCGCGAGCGGCGCGGCCGTGGCCCTTGCGGGTGTGGCTGCAGCTCAGATAGCGCCTCCGAAGAAGGCCAAGATCACCTCTTCGGTCATGCTGTGGACCCTCAAAGGCACCACCGAGGAGCGCATCGAAGCGGCGGCCAGGGCCGGCATACAGTCGGTGGAACTGGTCTCCGAACACGTCCAGTGGAGCGATGCGGAAGCCGGGCGTTACAAGAAACTGGTCCGTTCCTTCGGCATGGGTTTCGACACCATCCTCGCCCAGACGGATTGGAAGAAGCGCCCGGTTTCGATGCTCGATCCGGCCCAGCGCGAGAACTTTCTCAAGGATGTCAGGCAGGCCATCGTTTACGCGCAGCGGCTCGAGGTCCCCTACATCATCGTGATGAGCGGCGATGAGATAGCCGGGCGCACACATGAAGAGCAGTATCGAAGCATGCTCGAAGGAGCGAAGCGCGCAGGCGAACTTGCATTCAATGCCGGCGTGACGCTGCTGGTCGAACCGCTCAATGCCAAGAAGGACCACAAGGGCTTCTTTCTGACGAATTGTGCCGAGGGCTTGAAGCTGGTGAAAGGAACAGGTAATCCGAACGTGCGCCTGCTGTTCGACATTTACCATGAACAGGTGCAGACCGGAAGCGTCCTCGGCATTCTTGCCGAAGCCGCGCCTTACACCTGCGTGTTCCACGTGGCTGACGCGCCCGGCCGCAACGATCCCGGCCTCGGCGTGATCAACTACCCGGAGGTGTACAAAGCCATCGCCAAGAGCGGATTCGCCGGGTACATCGCCATGGAATATCTGCCGAAGGGTGAACAGGTTGCCAGCCTGATCAAGTCGGTGGACCAGATGCGGGACGGACTCGCGTCGTGAAATGCGGCCTGCACGAATCCGGCCGGCAGCGCGTCATTCTACAATGAGATGTTGTTCGTGTCTCCCGGGGAGGTAGCCATGCAAAGGAAACGACGAGGCTTCTCGTTGATGGAGTTGCTCATCGTCATCGCGATCATCCTCATTATCGCGGCCATCGCGGTGCCCAAACTGGATAAAGCCCGCATGTACTCGACGGAGATGGCGGC
>JAJFUV010000261.1 GCA_021372245.1 Terriglobales bacterium | reverse complement strand
GCTGCGGGTGCTGTTGGGCGCCCCGAAGTTGGTCTTGTTCAGAAGGTCGAAAAACTCGGCCCGGAACTCCAAGTGGCGGCTTTCGCTGCCCAGCAGGAAATCCTTGTGGAGGCCCATGTCGGCTTGGTGAAAGGCGTAGCCACGCGCGATGTTACGCCCCGCGCTTCCGAAGGGAAAGCGCGGGTCGGTGGGCAGCACCACGTTCGCGGTGTTGAAGTAATTGTCGATGGAGCGCTGGCTCTCCGGCGCCATCACGTCGCCCAGAACGTTGGCGCGGTAGGTCGGATAGCCGCTGACGGAGAATTGCGACGAGGGGCTGTAATTCAGGTTCACCGGCTGCCCGCTGGTCATGGTGTTGATGAGGGTCAGCCGCCAGCCCCCCGCCAGCCCGTTGACCCACGGGTTGACGGAAGAACCGAACTTGCGGCCCTTGCCGTATGGCAAGTCATAGACCAGCGAAGTGGTCATGTTGAGCGGTTGATTATAGCTGCCGACGCCCTTTTCATTCCGCAGATCCCGGAAGTTGACGCGCGAGTTGTCGCCATTGGCCGATTCCAGGTGGCCCGCAGCGTTGTCAATCGATTTCGACCAGGTGAAAGAGTTCAGGAAATACAGACCACCGGAGAACTTCTTTTCAACTTTGGTTTGCAGGCCGTGATAGGTCGAGAACCCGCCGCCCCAGGCGATTTGGATGTCGGTGAACGCCGTAAGAGGCCGCCGCGACTGAAGCACGACATTCTCGCCGATGTTGTTCGGGCGCGCCTGGTTGTAGTCGCCCAGAATCATGAGCCCCACGCCGCGGTTGCCTACATAGCCCAGGTCGGTGATCCAGCCCTTGCCGATCTCGCGCTGGACGGTGAAGTGCCAGCTCTGCACATACGAAGTGCGGTAGTCGGCGGGGATGTAGTTGGTGCGTGTAATGGCCGTGCTGAACTTGTCGGGCGCCACCATGCTGTCCGGATAACCCATCATCGTCGTACGGAAGCAGTTGGTCGCTGCCACATCCGCCGCGCAGGCGGGGTTGGTCGGCAGCTGGCTGATGCTCGCGTTAATCACCGTGGGTCCGTTGTAAGAGAGGATGTTCTCCCCACCCATGCGGTTGAAGTGGATGTAGCTGATTCCGTAACCGCTGCGGATGACCGTCTTGGGCGTGAGATTGTAGGCGAACCCCAACCGCGGCGCCCAGTTGTTGCGATCCGGACGCACCATGGAGCGCTCATAGATCCCGCCGCCCGGCGCCTGCACGAGCTTGAGCGCTACCGGGTCGAAGTTCGCCAGACGGTTCTGGGCTTCCCACTGCGGCGTGGCGTACTCGTAACGCACGCCAAAGTTGATGGTCAGCTTCTTGTTCACTTTCCAGTCGTCCTGGAAGTAGAAGAAGTTCATGCGCTGGCGGTAATCCACCACCACCCAGTTGGCGAGCGAGTAGGAGCTGCGTGCGCCGAGGAGGAAGTCGGCGACGTTGTAAGCCGTGTTGGAGCTGACAGTCGAGGGCCGGCTGAACTGGCCGCTGTAGCCGTCGGAACCATACTGCGGGCTGAAATCCAGAATTTCGGTATGAATGGTTTGAAACTCCCATCCGAACTTCATGGTGTGGCGGGAGTGGATCTTTGACAGGTTGACCTTCGGATTGACGGCCAGGGGATTCTGGAACTGCGGGGTGCTGCTGCGCCGCCCCAGGCCTATATAGCCGTTGATCTCCTGTGTATTGAGCCCGCCGGCCAGGGCCGGGTCGGTGGGCAGCCCTTTGATCCCGTACTCTTGCTCCATGTTGGGCAGTCCCGCCTGAAGCGGCCACTTGCCGCCGATGGTGCGCGTGATGCCCAGGCGGAACTCGGCCAGGGCCGTGGGGCTGAGGGTATAGGTGAGCCCTCCCGCCGCCTGCTTGTTGACGATGTTGACGTTTCCGTTGCTGCCGCTCGAGCCGAGAGGCAAGGGGATGGGGGGATTGTCGCTCTGGTTGTATTCGCGATGGCTGTAACGGAAGAATGCGGTGACCTTTCCGCCAAAGTACTCGTCCATGCGCACATCGCCTTTGTTGTCGCTGGTGGGAATGCGCGGCAGGTTGTCGAAGTTGTTCGAGATGCCACTACGGGTCGGCGCGGGCAACTGGCTGAAGACTTTCTTTGCGAACGTCGTGAGTTCGGACTGCGGAATCGTGTTGTTCGGATAGACGGCCCCGGAAAAAGGATTCCTGACGGCGGATGTGAAGATGCCATTCCGCTGGTCCATCGTGGGAATGGTGGCGAAGACAAGGGTCCGCTGGATGCGCCGCATGCCCTCGTAGTCGGCGAAAAAGAAAGTCTTGTTCTTGCGAACGGGGCCTCCCAGCGCCGCGCCGAACTGGTTCTGCTGGAACACGGGCTTGCCTGCGCTGGGCTTGAAAAATCCCACGGCGTTGAGCTTGGTATTCCGGAGAAACTCCCATGCGGCGCCGTGGAGTTCATTCGTGCCGCTGCGCACCGACACGTTGACGATGGCGCCGCCGGCGCGCCCGTACTCAGCGCTGTAGTTGTTGGTCTGAACTTTGAACTCGGCCACGGCATCGGGATTGACCTGCACCGCCTGGTTCGAGTAGCCCTGGTTGCTGGTGCCGTAAGCGTTGTTGTCGACACCGTCGACTTGGAAGTTATTCAGAGAACTGCGCAACCCATTCACGTTGAACGAGGATTCACGATAATTGCTGTTGGTCTGATCCATGCCCAGCGCGGACTTGCGCACGCCGGGCGTAAGCAGCGCAAGGTCGGCATAGGAACGGCCGTTCAAGGGCAAATTCACGATAGTCTCGCGTCGTACAATCTGCCCGCGATCGCTCGAATCGGTTTCGAGCGCGGCGGCAGCATCACGGATCTCGACGCTCTGGCTTGCGTCGCCCACCGCGAGCGTGAGATCGACTCTTTGCCGCGCACTCACGGTCACCGTGAAATCCTCGGCCACGGCGGTCTTGAAACCGGGAGACTCCGCCTTCACACGGTACGAACCGATGCGGACGTTGAGGAAGATGTAATTGCCGGCGCCGTCAGTCTGCGTACTGACCGAAATGCCGGTCTTCGTATTGGAAAGCGTGACGTTGCTGCCGCGAATCACGGCTCCGGTAGGATCCCGGATGGTTCCGAGTACCGACGCTGTTTCAAACTGTCCGAGAACGCTGAGAACAATCACCAGACCTAGGCAGGTCAGGGCACACAAGCGATGCAAGGACGACATACTCCCACCTCTTTCCAAGACGAGTCATTACCCGCTCGCAGTAGTATACCCCAACGCCCCTGGTCTGTCTGCGGACATAACACCATCGCGTTGTGAAATCAGTGGCCTGAGGGTAAACTCGACCTCGTCGACCGGACCGGCGATACGTCATTTTATAAGGATGGGTTTGGGCTCACGTCCATCTTCTCACCCCTGGCCGCCGTCCGAGTCCTCCTCCGTAATCGCAGGGACATCGCCCGCTTGGGGCGGTGTCCGTTCCGACTATTTTCGTCTCCTCCAAGACATCCCCCTTGCATGACTCCTGTCCGGATCTGGTAAAATCGTGCCGATGCACTTCTTCGACAGGCTCTGTGGGATCAACGCGAGCCCAGTCTGCCGTCTGGGGATGGACAGAAGACTGCAACCCGTGGACAGTAGGGGCTGACACGCTAATCTTGCCGCCACGAATAACACGATACGGGGATGAGAGAGTCCATACAGCGGCAACCATATTTCAACCGTTGCAGGTGCGCATACAACTCAGAGAAACGAGTCGATGATTCCAGGTAGACATATACATTTCCGACGCCCGAGAATCCGGGAAAACGTCAATGAAGCCATTCGGGCACGCGAGGTGCGTGCCGTCTTTCCCGACGGGTCGGTCGAGATCATGCCCACGCCGGCCGCGGTTCGTCGCGCGCAGGAGTTGGGGCTCGATCTGATACTGATTGCGCCGACCGCCGAACCGCCCGTGGCCAAGGCCATGGATTACGGCCAGTGGCAATACGAGCAGAAGAAGAAACAGCACGAGGCCAAGAAGAAGCAGCACGTGATCCAGGTGAAGGAGCTGAAATTCCGCCCCAACACCAAGGGACACGATTACGACTTCAAGAAGAATCACGCCATCCGCTTCCTGCAGGAAGGCAACCGCGTGAAGGCCGTTGTGCAGTTTCGCGGGCGCGAGATCGCTCACGTGGACTTGGGCAAGAAACTTTTGTTGCGATTTGCTGGCGACCTGGCGGGTCACGGCGCCATCGAAGGGCAACCGAGGCTGGAGGGGCGCAATATCCATGTCATCATCAGCCCGGTGAAGACGACCAAGGAGAAGGAAAAGAGTAAGCCGCCCGCGGCTGGCAGCCCCGCCCCGCCGGCGACGCCCCCCTCGGATCCCCAAACTCCGCCGGCGGTTTCCTGAAGTCCGCGCGTTCAGGCCGGCTTCAAGAACGCGGCGACGTAATAGACGAATTGCGCCATCAGCGGCAAGTCGATCAGCGCGATCGGTAATAGGCCTGTCCATCGCCGAAGCCGTGCCGATTCGAGCGCTATCAACAGCCAGAAAGGCGTCAGGGTCCTTCCGTACGCGAATGGTTCGCTCCACACGCCGGCATGGTTGACGAACAGCACGGGCAGCAAGAAGCACCAGGCTGCGGTTCCCTGCAGGCTGTTCAAACCGGGTCGGTACTGGATTATCAGCAGCACGGCCAGTAGTGCTCCGGACAGGGCCAGGTACTCAAGCAGAACGTGCAATTCGCGCAGCGGCATGTCCGGGGCGACATGACTTTCGTGTAGGAAACGGCGCAGCAGCCCTTCCAGCGGAATCCAGCTGAGGTAGTTCTCTTGTGTCCGCGGCGTGTTCAGACGCACATACCAGAACCATGCGGCGGCCGGAGCGAGCGACGAGGCCAGACGTGCCGCTAGTGCAAAGCGCCGCCTCATCAACGCACGCGCCACCAGTGCGACGGCAAGCAAGGTGCCGGTTTCGCGGCAGAGCGCCGCGCCGGCAGCCAGAAGCCACAACCGCTTTTCGGAACCGTCTTCGCCCACGCAGAGCGCGCCCAACAGGAGTGCGGCGAGGGCGACGTCGACGGTCATGCGGTCGAGCGCGGCCAGCGTTGCGGGCAACAGCAGGAATCCGCCGCCCATCCAGGCCGGATAGCCCATCCCGCGGGCGAGTGTTGCTCCCCAGAAGCTTCCGGCGAACACCCATCCGAGGATGACGGCGATGTAAGCTCCGTCCACCCAGCCGCTCCGGCCCAGGGCGAGTTCCCAGGCCAGAGCTGGAACCAGGATCCGCTGCCAGCGCATCTCCGGCGAGTCTACGTAACGCGCATAACCTCGGGTGAGGAACGGATCGCGCGCGACAAGGCGGTAGAACTGACCGTCGTAACCGTCGTCGCCGCGAAGCGTGGACGGCGTTCCGCCAGCTTCCGCCGGTGGCGCAATGCCGCCACCAATGTGGAACAGGCCGGTCCAATCGCCCTGATAGCGGATCTGGACCGCCAACAGCATCCACACAAACGCGACCGCCAGAAAGGCGCTCGCCACCATCACGGGAGTGAGACTTCCGCTCAGTCGGCGCAAGCAGCTTAGTGTAGCAGCCCGCGATTCCGGACGCGCGACTCCGGCGGGCGGCGCGATCGAAATAGTAAGATTGATTTATATGCGCGGTTGCGCGCGGTATCTCGTCTGTTGTCTCCTCCTGCTCTCGACGCTGTGGCCGGCGCAGCCAGTGCGCGCGCGGCACGCCATGGTCGTGAGCCGCGAAGGGCACGCGACCGATGCCGGCGTGGCCATCCTGCGAGCGGGCGGCAATGCGGTGGATGCCGCGGTGGCGGTGGGCTTCGCGCTGGCCGTGACGCACCCGCAAGCCGGCAACATAGGCGGGGGCGGATTCATGCTGATCCGCTTCTCGGATGGACGCACAACGTTTCTCGATTTTCGCGAACGGGCGCCGCTAGCGGCCGCGGCCGATATGTACCTGGACGCGACCGGCAAACCCACGGAGTCAAGCCAATTCGGCTATCGCGCCTCGGGCGTGCCCGGGTCGGTGAGTGGGTTTGAACTTGCGCATCGGCGTTACGGTAGCTTGAAATGGCCGCGGTTGCTCGCGCCCGCTATCAGACTCGCCCGGGAGGGCTTCCCGGTATCGTACGATTTGGCGCGGAGCCTGCGTTCGAGTACGGCTTTGGCGCGGGACGCCGAGTCGAGGCGAGTATTTCAACGCGATGGGCGCTTCTATGAGGCCGGCGAGGTGATGCGGCAGCCGGAACTGGCCGCCGCGCTGGCCCGCATTGCCTCGGTGGGGTCGCGCGATTTCTATACGGGCGAAACGGCTCGCCTGCTGGTGAAGGCGCAGCGGGAACACGGCGGGTTAATCACGCGGGACGACCTCGCTGGATACCAGGCCGTGGAACGCACGCCTCTGGTGGGAACTTACAAAAGCTACCGGCTGATCACCGCGCCGCCGCCCAGTTCGGGCGGCGTGGGACTGTTAGAGATGCTGGGTGTACTGGACGGCTCGGGCTACGAACGCGAGGGCGCTGGATCGGCCGCTTCGATTCATTTTGTGGCCGAAACCATGCGGCGCTTCTATGCGGACCGCGCCCGCTATTTGGGCGACCCGGACTTCACGCACGTGCCCGTGGCCGGTCTGATCAGCGAACGCTACACCGCCGGACTGCGCCGCTTGATCGACCCCGAGAGAGCAACGCCCAGCGATCAGGTCGCCGCGGGGCGTCCCGAAGGGAACGAGAGCGACCAGACCACGCACTACTCGATCGTAGACGCCAATGGCAATGCCGTGGCCGTCACTTACACCCTGAACGGCAGCTACGGTTCCGGCGTCACCGTGCCGGGCGCGGGCTTCCTGCTCAACAATGAAATGGACGACTTCACCGTGGCCCCCGGCGTTCCCAATATGTTCGGCCTGGTGCAAGGCGAGGTCAACCGGATAGCGCCGCGCAAGCGCCCGCTATCGTCCATGACTCCCACTATCGTGCTGCGGGAAGGGAAGTTCTACTCCGTACTGGGGTCTCCGGGAGGATCACGCATCATCACCACGGTTCTCCAGGTCTTCCTAGACATGGCGGACTTCTCCATGGGCCTACAGGACGCTGTGAACTGGCCGCGCTTCCACCATCAATGGAAGCCGGATGTACTGCGCATGGAAACGGGCTTCTCTCCGGACACGATCAAATTACTGCGCGCCCGCGGGCACGAGGTCGAAACCGTGGGTTCCATCGGCGAAGTCAGCGCGATCGCGCGCGAAGGCGAATGGCTCGCGGGAGCGGCTGACCCGCGAACCGCGGGAAAGGCTTCCGGGTACTAAAGCGAATGAACCACATTCTATCGACGCACTTGATTGCGGATCACCGGCTCACCACCGTGTGGCTTGAGCGGGTGTGGGAGGCCGGTATTCCGGCGATCGAACTGTTCTGCATTAAACCGCACATCGATTACAACGATCACGCACAGATCTCCGATCTGGGACATTTCTTTAGCGATTCGGAGCTGAAGGTGAACTCCATGCACGGACCGTTGTTCACCGACGACGTTTGGGGCCGGTCCGGCCCTAACTCGCTCCTCGTAATCACCGAGACAGACAAGAGCAGGCGCGTCAAGATGCTGGACGAGATCAAGCGCGCGCTCGAAATCGCCGAGACAATTCCGTTCCGCTACTTCATCCAGCACATCGGTCTGCCCGAGGACGAATACGACGAACGCAAGCTGGAAGCAGCCTTCACGTCCCTGGAAGAGTTGACGGTGTTCGCCCGCCAGAGGGGCGTCGAGATCCTGCTCGAGAACATCCCCAACCGCATGTCCACGGGAGAGCGGCTGGCCGCTTTCGTCGCCGCGACGCATCTCCATGTGGGCTTCTGTTTCGATGTGGGGCACGCCCATATCGGCGAAGGCGTGGAAACGGCGTTCCGGTTTATGAAGGATCGTATCCGCTCGACGCACCTGCACGACAACGACGGGCTTACGGACCTTCATCAGTTCCCCTTCCTCGCTCCGCGCGGAACCGTCGATTGGGGCAAGATCATCCCGCTGCTCCGGGCCAAAGAGCTTCCTTTACTGCTTGAATTGAAGGCCAGCGCTTCGATCCCACACCCCATAGAGGCCGTCAAGCAGGTCTTTCAACGAATGGAGGAGATTGAATAATATGGCGGATTCGCCCGTCATCATACGTGTTTCGGATGCCGGCAAGCACGCCGGCGAAAGTGTCGTTATTCGCGGGTGGCTTTATAACTTGCGCCGCTCCGGGAAGATCGCGTTCCCGCTGGTTCGCGACGGCAGCGGCATCATTCAATGCGTGGCCGTGAAGAGCAGCCTGCCCGAGCAGGTTTTCGAACAGATCAAGGACCTCACGCAGGAATCTTCGCTCACCGTCACCGGCAAGGTGCGAGCGGAACCGCGCGCGCCGGGCGGCTACGAAGTGGATGTGGAGGACTGCAGAGTTCTGCAGCGCGTGCCGGAGTCCGAGCCCTATCCCATCACGCCCAAGGACCACGGCATCGACTTTCTGATGGACCATCGCCACTTGTGGCTGCGCAGCCGCCGCCAGCATGCTATCATCCGCGTGCGGCACCAGGTAATCCGCGCCATTCGCGACTACTTCGATTCGAACGGCTTCACGCTGGTCGACACGCCCATCTTCACGCCGGCCGCTTGCGAAGGCACCACGACGTTGTTCGAGGTGGACTATTTCGAAGGCGAGAAAGTTTACCTGACGCAGTCCGGCCAGCTTTACAACGAGGCCACCGCGATGGCCTTCGGCAAGACATATTGCTTCGGGCCGACGTTCCGTGCCGAAAAATCCAAGACACGCCGCCACCTGACCGAATTCTGGATGGTGGAGCCGGAAATGGCGTACGCCACCATCGAAGACGTGAAGAACGTGGCCGAGGAGATGATCAGCTTCGTCGTTTCCCGTGTGCTTGAGAACTGCCGCCCCGAGTTGGCTGTGCTGGAGCGCGACGTGAGTAAGCTGGAGTGCGTCAAGGCGCCTTTCCCGCGCATCACCTACGACGATGCCGTGAAGATCCTGCAGAAGAAAGGCAGCGAGATTCAGTGGGGCGGCGATTTCGGCGGCACCGACGAAACCTTGATCTGCGAGGAGTTCGATCGTCCCGTCATGGTGGATCGCTACCCAACTGCCGTGAAGGCCTTTTACATGCAACCCGATCCGGAACGGCCCGAAGTGGCGCTCGGCGTGGACGTCCTGGCGCCCGAAGGACACGGCGAGATCGTCGGCGGAGGCCAGCGCATCCACGATCTGGATCTTCTGATGAGCCGCATCAAGGAAAACAACCTGCCGCCGGAAGCCTTCAACTGGTACATCGATTTACGCCGTTACGGTAGCGTGCCGCACGGCGGATTCGGCATGGGCATTGAGCGTTGCGTGGGCTGGCTGTGTGGGTTGGAGCACGTGCGCGAAACCATCGCTTTCCCGCGCATGATTTACCGGACGCGGCCGTAAGCGTCCGCAGCGCGACTATGCGTCATTCGACCATCGCCATTCTCGGGGTGCCGCTGGATCTCGGCGCCGGACGCCGGGGTGTCGACATGGGGCCTTCCGCGCTGCGCCTGGCGGGTTTGAATGCGCGTCTGTCTTCGCTGGGCTACCGGGTTGAAGACCTGGGCAACGTGGAGGCCGGGCAGCCCGAGAGCAGTCCGGAGGGCGCAGGCAATGCGCGGTACTTGGCCCAGATTGTGCGCTCGACCGCGCGCGTCATGCGTACGGTGGAGCGCGCGGCCGGTGCCGGCAAGGTTCCTCTGGTTGTGGGTGGAGATCATTCCGTGGCCGTCGGCACTGTGTCCGGGATGGCGCGCGCATGGCGCAAACGGAAGCAGTCGCTTGGTCTGATCTGGATCGACGCACACCCCGACATGAACACGCCCGAAACCAGCCCCAGCGGCAACGTGCACGGCATGCCGCTGGCGTGCCTGCTCGGCATGGGGCCGCCGGAACTTTCCCGGATGGGCGGTTTCGCCCCGAAGATCGATCCGCGCAGGACTGTACTGATCGGCATACGGGACGTGGACGCGCTGGAAAGGCCGCACGTGCGCTCTTCCGGCGTGCGCGCATTCACCATGCGCGATCTTGACGAGCGCGGGCTGCGCTCCGTGGTGAAGGAGGCCATCGAGATCGCCGGTGCCGGCGCCGAGGGTTTCCACGTTTCGCTCGATATGGACGCCGTGGATCCGCGCGAAGCGCCCGGCGTCGGCACGCCGGTGCGCGGGGGCATGACCTATCGCGAGGCCCACCTGGCCATGGAACTCATCTGCGATAGCGGTCTCATGCGAAGCATGGAAGTTGTGGAAGTGAATCCGATTTTGGACGAGGGCAACCGCACGGCCGCACTGGCCGTCGAACTCGTGATGTCCGCTTTTGGAAAGGCAATTTTGTGAAGCTGCGTGTAGCTGTTGTTTATGGCGGCCGCAGCGGCGAGCATGAAGTCTCGCTGCGCTCGGCCGAATCCATTATCGCCGCACTGGACCCGGCGCGTTACGAGGTTCAACGTTTCTTTATCGGAAAGGAAGGCCGGTGGTCGCCGCACCCCATTCTTCCGGAACCCGGCGCGAATCCTGGCATCGACGTCGTGTTCCCGGTGCTGCACGGCACGTTCGGTGAGGACGGCACCATGCAGGGTCTCTTCGAACTCGCCGGCCTGCCGTACGTAGGTTCGGGTGTGCTCGGTTCTTCCGCCGCCATGGACAAGGAAGTCACCAAGCGGTTGTGTCACGAGCGCGGCCTGCCGGTGGTCGAGTACCTGGTGCAGTGGCGTGGCGCGCTGGACGCGGACGAGGTGGAGCGCAATTTCCAGTACCCGGTTTTCGTTAAGCCCGCCAATCTCGGATCTTCGGTCGGCATTTCCAAGGCGCACAGCCGCGAGGAGTTGGAATCCGCGCTGGAAGTTGCCGCGGCCTACGACCGCAAAGTCATCATCGAGCGCGCCATTCTTGGTAAGGAGTTGGAATGCGCGGTGCTCGGCAACGAGAAACCGCGCGCGTCCATGCCGTGCGAAATCCTGCCCTCGCGCGAGTTCTACGATTACGACGACAAGTATCTTTTGGGCGCCTCCCGCTATCAGTTGCCGGCTGCACTCACCCCGGAGACGACCGCCGAAGTACGGCGCTTGGCTGTGGAGTGCATGCTCGCGGTGGAATGCGCTGGCATGGCGCGGGTCGATTTCCTCCTGGAGGAATCCAGCGGCCGCGTTTACATCAACGAGATCAACACCATTCCGGGCTTCACCTCCATCAGCATGTACCCGAAGATGTGGGAACATTCCGGCATCTCGTATTCCGGGTTGGTCGATGAACTGATCCGGCTCGCGCTTGAGCGGCACGCTGCGTGCCAGACCACGCGTTACAGTAAAGACTGATTCCTCCGTGACCGTGACATTCCCCCTCGCAGCCGCGTTCCTGTTGCTTCAGGCGCCCGCCTCCGCGCCGGACGTCCAGCAGGTTTTGCGGCGTTTCGCCTCCGTTTATGCCGCCGTCGAACGCGAGTCGGCCGACCCGGTCGATCCGTCCCGCGCCATCTACGAAGGCGCGATCCCAGGTATGCTGCGCCGCCTGGATCCGCATTCCGTGTTCATGGACACGGGGCAGTTCCAGCAGCTAAAGCAACTGCAGCAGTCCACCAGCAAGGGCTTCGGAAGCGTGGTGTCGGTGGTGCCCGGCCGCGTGATCTTCCTGCAGACGCTGCCCGGCACGCCGTCGGGCCGCGCCGGCCTCGGGCCTGGTGACGAGATTGTGGCCATCAACGGCATTCGCCTGGATCGGCTCGAAATCGAGCAACTTATCGGACTGCTCGGCGAGGCGCGCCGGGAGCAGGTACGATTGGACGTGCGCAGGCCCGGCAACGCGCGCCTGCTCCAGTTCGTGCTGACGCCGGAGGACATGCAAGCACCCAGCGTGGACCGCGCCTTCCTCTTGCGGCCAGGCATAGGCTACGTCCGTGTGGCGAGCTTCGACGTCGAAACCGGCAAGGAGGTTCGCGAGGCCATCTCCAAACTCGGCGGCGACAATCTCAAAGGATTGGTGTTCGATCTTCGCAATAATCCCGGCGGCGTCCTGCCCGCGGCTCTCGAAGTGGCGTCCCTGTTCCTGAATCCCGGACAGATCATCCTCAGCGTGCAAGGCCGGGCTGTCGCCGGCAAGCAGGAGAAAGCCACCGCACAAGGGCTGGCATACAAGTTTCCGCTGGCCGTGCTGGTGAATGGCAAGAGCGCCAGCGCCAGTGAAATCGTTGCCGGCGCGCTGCAGGATCACGACCGCGCCAGGATCGTAGGTGAGCCCAGCTTCGGCAAAGGTTTGGTAGAGAGCGTGTACTCGCTTTCGCAGGATACCGGCCTCGCGCTGACCACCGCGTTTTACTTCACTCCCAGCGGCCGCTCCATTCAACGCCCGCTCGACTTCGGCCAGTTGGCGCACCGGGACAGCGCTGGCAAGGCGTACCGCACCGATGCCGGCCGGGAAGTCAGGGGCGGAGGCGGTATTCATCCGGACCGCGTGGTGTCGCCCGAAGCGGTGTCGCGCCTGCGCGCCGTGCTGGAAGGCAGCGCCTCCTTTACCAGTTTCGCCGTCGAGTACGTGCGGAAGAACGGTAAGCCGGCGGCGGATTTCGAGGTGAGCGGCGCGCTGCTGGACGAGTTTCAGGTGTACCTGTCGCAGCGCAGTATCCGTCCATCGGTGGGCGAATGGAGCGTAGACCGCGAATGGATCCGCAGCCGGCTTAGGGAAGAGATCATCACCCAGGCGCTCGGCGTCGAAAAAGGGG
Source organism: Terriglobales bacterium (assembly GCA_021372245.1). GTDB lineage: Bacteria > Acidobacteriota > Terriglobia > Bryobacterales > Bryobacteraceae > JAJFUV01. The sequence continues at coordinate 24,593 of JAJFUV010000261.1, read as the reverse complement.
ACGAGATCTCCATCGCCCGCGATCCCCAGGTGAAGGAAGCCCTCCGCGCGCTTCCCTGAGCCGGCGTGATTCCGGTTACAGATTCGTGGGCGCCTTGGTGGGAAAATAGGGGCATGGCTGACAACTACATCTACTCGAAGGACTTGCGTGAGCAGGCCAAGGTTCCAGCGGACGGCATTCTGAGCCAGACGCTACAAAACGACGAGCGTACTAAAGTGGTGCTGTTCGGCTTCGCCCCCGGACAGGAGCTTTCGGCGCACACCGCGCCCTTCCCGGCCATTCTCACTTTCCTCAAAGGAGAGGCTACCCTGCGTCTGGGCGCGGATGAGATGGAGGCCGCCGAGGGCACCTTCGCGTACATGACGCCCCTGCTCGAACACGGCATCAAGGCCAGGACCGAGGTGGTCCTGCTGTTGACCATGATCAAGAATCCGCCGTCGAAATAGAGTGTCCGCCTCCCCGCCGGAACCGGGTAAGGCGAATCATTCCCTATCCCCAGTCCGTCGCGTATGCAATAGACTCAATAGGCATGAAGCGCCTCTTTATCGTGCTCTTTGCCCCGCTGACGGCCGTCCTGCTGGCCCAGGCGCCAGTCAACGACGGCCGTGACGCGTTTCGCCAGGAATTCCTGAAACTCAAGTTCGGCCTCTTCCTGCACTTCAATGTGGCGACCTTCGCCGACCGGGAATGGGCCACCGGCTATGAAGATCCCGGTATCTTCCGGCCTGTCAAACTCGATTGCCGCCAATGGGCCGGCGCCGCGCAGGCAGCCGGGATGAAATACGCCGTCCTTACGGTGAAGCACACCGGCGGCTGGTGCCTTTGGGATAGCAAATACACCACCCACGACATCACCGCTTTCAAGAACTTCCGAGGCGGCAAGGGAGACCTGGTTCGGGAATTCGTCGAAGCTTTCCGCGCCCGCGGCATCAAGGTCGGTTTCTACTACTGCTTCCCCGGAGACTTTGCCTTGCACGAAACTCTCGGGCGCGGTATCCCTGCCGGCAAGCCCGATCTCCACGGGCTTCCGCCCGAAGCCGCCGGGGACTACTCGGGCTTCATGAAGAAACAGCTTGCGGAACTGCTCACCAACTACGGCCCCGTGGATGTGCTCTGGATTGATCAGTACAGCAACAAGTACACGGTGGCGAACTGGAAGGAAATCCTCGCATTCGTCCGCTCGCTTCAGCCGCGCACGATCGTCGTGGCCAACAACGCCGGCAGCCTCGAAGTGTCCGACGTTTTGAGCTTCGAGTTCCCCTGGAAGCCCGACCGTCTTCCGCCCAAAGGGAACCGCGTTCCTTCGGAGATTGCCGACACCATCGACCGCAAAGGCTGGTTCTGGCACCCCGCCGCCCCTGAGGACGTGAAACCTGCCGGCAGCATCGTCAAAATGGTGCGGCTGGCCAACGAGCGCAGTTCGAACTACCTCCTGAATGTTCCGCCGGACCGTGACGGCCTGATCTCCGGCACACGCCTGGAACGCATGCGGGAGATCGGCCGCCTGCTCGCCGCGACGCCGCGCTAAGCCTGCATGACCGCCGGGTAGACCTTGCGGATGGCGGCCACGACGTCGTCGCAATCCTTCTTGGTGTACTTCGGATCCATCAGCACGCCGCCGAATCGATTGATGATGTCGATCGTCTTCGGACAGCAGGCCGCGCCATACTGGATGGCCTTGCCGCGCGGCGTATTGAAGCTTGGCCAGGCCGGATGCGCGGTAACCTTGCTCTCGATGAGCTTGTCGATGGGCAGGATCACGGATCCGCTGGGGCCGTTGCCGGGTACGTTTTCCGCCTTCATCATGGCCAGGAACTTCATCTTCCGCTCCTTGGTCTTGAAGTCGATGTAAACGCCCGTTCCGAGTTCGCCCGCCGGGTCCGGCAGCTTACGCAGTTGGAGCCCTGGCAGGTCGGCGATTCCCTTGTACACCCGCTGCGCGTTAGTGCGGACGTCGCCGACGATGCGGTCAAGTTTCCGCAACTGCGACAACAATACGCCGCCCGTGAATTCGCTCATGCGGAAATTCGTACCGATGAACGCCGCCGTACGTGGTTCGCCCAGGTTCTTGAGGAACGGCTCACGCAGCGTGCCGATGTCGTGGAACCGCGCGGCGCGCTCGAACAATACCGGGTCACTGCTGTAGACAGCGCCGCCTTCGCCGGCCGTGATCGTCTTGTTGGCCTGCATGCTGCAAATGGCCAGGTCGCCCATCGAGCCGAGCGGATGGCCTTTGTAACTGGCGCCGACGCTTTGCGAGCAATCCTCCAGTACGCGGATGTGGTGCTTGCGGGCAACGGCCATGATGCTGTCCATGTCGGCCGGATTGCCTTGCAGGTGCACGGCCATGATGAGTTTGGTGGCCGGGGTAATGTGGCGCTCGATGTCCGACGGATCTAGGTTGAAGGTCTCGTCGATCTCGGCGCACACGGGCAGCGCTCCGGCCAGCACCACGGCATTAAAGCAGGAATACCAGGTCCAGCTCGGCAGGATCACCTCGTCGCCGGGGCCGATCCCGCACGCGGCCATGGCACACTGCAACGCCGCGGTGCCGCTGGTGACCGCCAGCGCGTACTTGGTCTGCATGCGTGCGGCAAATTCCTTCTCGAGCGCCGCCACCTTGTCCGGGGGCTTGCCGGGGCCGTACCACCGGAACGGCCGGCCGGTTTCGAGAACATCGAGCACCATCTGGCGTTCCTGCCCGTCGTAATATTGAACGCCCCAAAAATTGCCGTGCAGCGGTGTGCCGCGCACTGGTGCGCCGCCTTGCGCGGCCAAGCGCGGCGCGCTTTCCCCCACCGCGGCTGCAGCCGCCGAAGCGGCGATGAAATCCCTGCGATTCATTGAGAACCTCCCTTTCGGAATTCCTAGCCTTCTTCCACCATGCGGAAACCGGCGAGAGCGGCGAAGTCCGCCACCTGGCGCCGGTAGTCTCCGTAAAACGTTACGCGATGCCAACCCCAGCGATCCCATTCGCCGAGCAGTTTATCGATGTCCTTCACTTCGGCGGCGATCTTGGTGCGGCAAGCCTTGTCTTCGTCGATGTTGGCCACCGTCCTGGCCGTGTGGATCACGATTTCCTGCGTGACGGGATTGGTCTCAATCGTGGTGACGGTCTCGCCGACCGGCATCAGCGAACGCACCGCGGCTCCCTTGCGGTCCTCTGAGTGACTGCGGATGTGATACGGGTTGCTCCTGCCGTTGGGACCGTACACCTTGCTCGGCGCCACGCAGTGCGCGTAAATGATCTGGTTTTTCGAGGTGTCGATGACCGGGTCGGAGATGTAGCCGGGCCGCCCCACCAGGTGTCCCATCGCCAGCATCGAAATGGTCGAGCGCAGATCGGCCTCGCAGGCGCCCACCTTGCCTTCATTGTTCAAGTGGAAGAAGCCGAGGCACGGATACGCCTCCAGCTTGCCGGCATAGAACAGCCCCAGGCAGTCCATCGTGATGGCTCTGGATTTGTACTGCTCCATGAGATTGTTCATGGCCACGTACATGCGCCCGGACTTCTCGATCTCCTCCACCTTGGGCTCAACGACTTTCTGCGCGCCCTTGATCCAGAGTTGCGCCATCTTCTTGCCTTCGGCCACATCGGCCTTCCGGTAGGCTTCGTTGATCTCGTCGCCTGTCACCTGCCGGACCTTGGTGCCGAAGACATCCTCGATGGCCCTCGCCGTCGCGCCCGGATCACGGTTGAGTACGTCGAGGATGACGTCGGATCGCAGTGCGCGAATGGTTTCGAAGATCCGCACGGCCCGCGCCACGTCCTCGAAGCGCGTCGAGGACACCCCCACCACTTTCTGTCCCTTGCGGCGCGCGGCGGCGTAGCAGCCCAGGAACTCACCCGAACCGCCGTAAAGATCGTCCACGAAGATGCAGCGCTTGCCGGCGTCCGCCAGGATGCGGCCGACGCCGGTCCACAGTCCCAGCATGTAGACGAGGTAGCCGTCCACCTCGGAGTCCTGGTCGAGGAGTTTTCGGCCTTCCTCGGCGTTCATGGCTGTTGCGGGCAGGAAGTCCACGTTCGGACAGGCTTGGCGCAGTTTCTCGGTCAGGACTTTCTTGCGTCCTTCGTAGTCGTACCCCACGTTCGGCCACGTGGGTTTCTCGGGCGGGATATGGGTAAAGACCAGGCGCAGCTTGACCTTGCCGCTATCGGTGGCGGCGAGAGCGGGGACCACGCCGGTGGCGGCGCACGTCGCTGCAGCGGCGCAAGCCGAACAGCGGGACAAGAAGGTACGTCGCGAAAGGTCATTGACTATTCTCAGCTCCGGATTATCGGGATGCTTTGACATAATTAGCCTCTCTATCGTATCCAGGTTCACCGGGCGGTCCGCGTTCAACGCACCGGCTTGCCGGACAGCCGGGTTCGTGTTCCGACCAATCATATCCCTGAACTCCAGCCCCGGGCAAGGAACAGACATGTTAGGATCGGCTCAAACGACTATGCGGGAGGACCAATACCGCGGTCGTATTGTTCAGGGTGAGAAATGCTTCCGGGCTTGTTGGCCGCGCCCGCCGATTTGCTCACCTGTATCCAACGCTGCGAAAATAAAAGGGATCGAATGGTCGCGGATGGGATTTATTACGCGCTGGCTTTCGCCGCGGGCGGTGGCTTTGTCTCCTACATGACAAAGCCGGTGTTCGGGGTGCCGTTGTTTGTCCTGGCGGCGTTCTGCTTATACTTCTTTCGAGATCCGGAGCGCGAGATTCCTTCCGGCCCCGTGGCAGTCTCTCCGGCCGACGGCAAAGTGGTTTCCATCGCGCGGTTGAACGGCACGGAAAAGCGAATCAGCATCTTTTTGAACATTTTCGACGTGCACGTGAACCGCGCCCCGGTAGCCGGTACCGTATCGAGCGTGGTCTACCAGCCTGGCCGCTTCCTGGTGGCCAGCCGCGAGGAGGCCTCCACGGTAAATGAAATGAACACGATTACGGTTGAGGGCGAGGGCACGCGGATCGTGTTTAAGCAGATCGCCGGCCTGATCGCCCGCCGCGTGGTCTGCTGGAAGAGACCGGGCGACAAGGTCGCGCTCGGCGAACGCATCGGCCTGATCAAGTTTGGTTCCCGCATGGACGTTATTTTCGGTCCCGAATGGGACATTACGGCTCGGGTAGGCGAGCGGGTGGCGGCTGGTTCGAGCATCATCGCCCGGAGGCACGACGCATGAGGGCTTTCAGCATCTCCGAACGGCTGATCGATCCGCGTTCACCGGACCGCCGTCCGCGCCGAGCGGCTTACGCGCTGCCTACCATCTTCACCGCGGGCAACGTATTCCTCGGCTTCCTCGCCATCATGAAAGCGTTTGAAGGGGCGATGATGGCGTCCAGTGGTTCGTATGGCTATAACCCTCACTTTGAGGCCGCGGCCATCATGATCGGCGTGGCTGTCTTCCTGGATGGCCTCGATGGACGCATCGCCCGCATGACCAACACGACCTCCGACTTCGGCCGCGAGATGGATTCGCTCGCCGACTCCATCAGCTTTGGTCTCGCCCCGGCCGTGCTCGCTTTCGCCTGGGGCTTCCAGTTCGTCGACGGTAACTGGCAGGGGTTGCTGGAAGAGCACATTCACCGCGCGGGGTACTTCTTCACCTTCCTGTTCCTGCTCTGCGGCGCGGCGCGCCTGGCCCGGTTCAACGTGCAGAAGAATCCCATTCCGAAGAATCCCGGGCGGCCGGACCGGAAGTATTTTGTCGGCTTACCGATTCCCGCCGCGGCGGGCATGGTTGCCGCCATCGTGTATGCCGCCGGGTCCGCGCCCCTGCGATTGTGGCCGTTGTCGCTCTGCTGGCTGGCGACGCTTGCGATACTGAGTTACCTGATGGTCAGCACGTGGCGCTACCGCAGCTTCAAGGACCTGAACCTCACCAGCCCGCGTTCTCCGCTAACGGTGATCCTGTATGGCGCGCTCATCTATCTCATCTGGAATTACTCGCACCCGGTGCTGCTCGCCATGGCCATCACTTATGTCGGGAGCGGCATCGTGATTCGAATCGGCGGCATTGTGCGGCGCCGGTTCCGTCATGGCTCCGTCGAGCCGCGGCACGCTTGAGGAGTGGGAAAGGGATGTCGAAAACCTATCTGGCAATAGTGGGTGGACAGTCGCTTGCGGGACGCGAAATAAGGAACCTGCTGAGCGAGCAGCGCTTTCCGGCGCAAGTGCGTCTGATCGGCGCGGACGCCGAAGAGATCGGCGCTATCACGGAGCAGGACGGCGAACCGGTTGTCGTCAGCTCACTCGATCAAGATAATCTGACCGGGGCGCGGGTAGTCTTTCTGGCCGGTTCCCACAAGGCGAGCCGCAACGCCTTCGATCTGATCTCGCGCACCACACCCGCTCCGGTCGTGATCGATGTCACCGGCGGTCTCGAAGATGCGCCAAACGCGCGGCTTAGGGCGCCGTTCGCCGAGCCGGTGAGCTACACTGTGCCATCCGGCGCCATCCACATTGTGGCGCAGCCGGCCGCTATTGCGCTGGCCATGGTACTTACGCGCCTGCACGCCGCCCACCCCATCCGCTCGTCGGTGGTGCACCTGTTCGAGCCCGCCAGCGAGCGCGGCCAGCGCGGCATCGACGAACTCCATCAGCAGACCATCAATCTGCTCTCTTTCAAATCGCTGCCGAAGGAAGTCTTCGACGCGCAGCTCGGATTCAATATCCTGGCCCGTTTCGGCGAAGAAGCATTGCAGTCGCTCGAAGACGCCGAACTCCGCATCGAGCGCCACCTCGCCAGCCTGCTGGCCATCGAAGGCAAAGTGCCGCCGCCCTCGCTGCGGTTGATCCAGGCCCCCGTATTTCATGGTTACAGCGCCAGCATCCGTGTGGAGTTTGAAACCAACCCCGGCGCGGAGGCGATCGAGAAAACGCTGGCCTCGGAACACATCGACGTGCGCGGCGCGGGTTTCGATCCGCCTTCGAATGTCGGAATGGCCGGAGTGAGCGGCATCGGCGTCGGCGCCATCTCGACGGACCGCAATCAACCGCGCGCCGCCTGGCTGTTCATGGCCGCCGACAACTACACGCTGGTGGCCGAAAATGCCATCGGCATCGCGCGCTCGCTCATCGCGGAGGCCGCATGAGCGGCTTCCTGGCAAAGGCCGCTGCTGGTTGCCTCGTCGTCGCCGCGCTTTGCGGCTGTGGCTATCACACCTCCGGTCATGCGGATCTGCTGCCGAAGCGGATCAAGAGCATCGCCGTGCCCGCGTTCGGGAACAACACCATGCGATACCGGCTCAGCGGTAGCTTGCCGCAGGCGATCGGGCGCGAGTTCATCGGACGCACGCGCTACAACGTGGTGGCGGATCCGGCCGAGGCAGACGCTGTCCTGAACGGCGCCGTGCTTACGTACGCTTACTACACGACCACGGTCCAGAACGGGCGCGCCAGCGGCATCGAGATGGTGGTCAACCTCCAGGTCTCGCTCACCGACCGGTCCACAGGGAAGGTCCTGTTTTCGCGTCCCAATATGGAAGTGCGCGAACGTTACGAAATTGCCGCCGATCAGCGCGCCTACTTCGAGGAAAGCGACATTGCCCTGGAGCGCCTGAGTCGTAGCGTGGCGCGCTCGGTGGTCAGTGCCGTGCTGGAGAATTTCTGACCGCGATGACCGCCGATCAATTCATCAATGCCGTACGCGGCGGCCGCATCCCTTCGGTCTGCCTGTTTTTGGGCCCTGAGCCGTATCATCGGGACCGCGCGCGGCGTGCCCTCATTGAGAGCTTGCTCACGGTTGAGGAGCGCGAAGAAGGCCTTGTCCATCATGACCTGGAGGAGACTCCGCTGGCGGCTGTCCTCGACGACGCGCGGGCGTTGTCTTTGTTCAGCTCGAAACGCCTGATCCTGGTCTCGCGCGCCGAGGCCGCTCTGCCGCGCGGGAAAGCCTCCGCGAGCGATGAGGGCGCAGCCGCGGGCGATTCCCCGGCCGAACTTCTGGCCGCTTACATTGCGAGCCCCACCCCGGGCGTCACGTTGGTATTCGATGTGGCGCGCTACGAGTTCGAGGGTGAGGACAAGGCCAAGGTCGAGCGCGTCCGCAAGTTTTTCGCTGCCGTTCCGGCGGTGGTCGAGTTCCCCCGTCTGGACGCGCGCGCGGCCACGGCGATCGCGCAGGATCTGGCCAAGCAAGCCGCGCTGCCGATGGGACGCGACGCGCTGCAGTTCCTGGTGGAAGCTCTCGGCGCGGATGCCTCGCGCATCTCTGCGGAAATCGAGAAACTGCGCCTGTTTGCCGCCGGCCGCGAGAAGATCACGGTGGACGACATCCTCGAGTTGGTGCCGGATGCCCGCGCCTCGAACATTTTCGCTCTAGTGAATGCCTTGGCGGTGGGAGATCGCGCCCGTTCGCTTGACGTGCTGGATACGCTGGTGCGTCAGGGCGAATACCTACCGCTGGCGCTGGCCTTCCTGGCTACCCAGTTCCGACTGGCGCTGGTGGCCCGGGAAGCCGGGTTACGTACCGCGCAACAGATACAGTCCCACTTCTCGTCGAGCGGCACCCCGATGTGGCGCTCGCGTGCCGAACAGGTTCAGCAGACCGTGACGGCGTTTTCCAAGAAGCAACTGGAAGCCGGGCTGCGCGCCATTTTTGAAACCGACAGGAACCTGCGCGATGCGCGTCCGGACGACCGCGTGATCGTGGAGGACTTCATTTTCCGGCTGACGGCGCGTAAACGTACTTCCGCCCCTTCGCGACGGGCTTGAACTCGCGCCAACCCGGTTTGGCTGTCGAGACTTCCACCTTACCCAAGCTCTTCCCATCCGCATCGTATGCGGTGAGCACGCCATCTTTGGCGGACTGGAACGCGATGCGGTCGTTCCCGTACAGATCGATGAGCTCCAGGACCCCTTCGCTACGGTGCCGCCTCACCACGCTGCCGGTGGAGGCCAGGTCACCGCGTTCGGTCCAGGTGCCGCGTCCGTCCAGGAACTCATAATCGGGCGCCAGCACATAGTCGATGCGGCGCCCTCCGGCGAGGGCGGAGAATTCGTGCAACTTCGCCGCGCGATTGAACACCAGCCAGCCGGAAACCGGCAATTGGACGTCGTCCCCGTTTTCGTCCTTTACCGTCCACGGCTTCGCCGGGTTGCGGTTCACATAAACTTCCGTCCCGTTTTCATAGACCACGTGAAGCCGGCCTTCGGCGATGGCGCCCGAGGCGTGCGCCGCGCTCGGCGTTATCCAGCGCCCTCGCTCGTCCGCGTATTCGATCTTTCGCGGCCTTTGGAAGGCGTACTGCTGCTGCGCTTGCTGCATCATGTAGTAGGATCGGGTCAGCGCTTCGATGCCGAAAGCGTCCTCGCCGAACTCCCGCACCAACCAGCCCATGTTCCCGTATGCGATGGAAGTGGCCAGGAACAGGTCCACGTACTCGCGGCGGCGCGGCGACTTGGTCCACTCCTTGTCGATCTGCTCGAGATAGTAGAACGTGTAACCCATGCCGTAGCCGGCCTCGAGCGGCACCATCTTCATCAGCTTGAAAGCGACGTCCACTGGATGCGTGAGCAGGTTCACGTCCGTGTAGACCCATCCGTAACTGCCCGATTCAAGACCGGCGTAGAGCCACTGGTAGGTGGCTTCGCTCTGCGTAGGGCCGTAGACCCGCTGGTCGTTGAGGAGCAACTGGCCGTAAGCGTAGAAGGTAGCCGCCATGGTCCCCGCGCCCGGCACGCGGGAATCGTAATCGCAGTATTGCCACGGCGAGACGGCAGTGTGCACGTCTGTATAGGACATTTTTGTCCCATACTTGGCCTTGATGCGCTGCGCGTAATAATCGTCGAACTCCACCGCCTTGGCGGGCTTGAGGGCATAATTGCGCGCCCAGGCGCGGCGCCATTCTCCGTCGGAAAGCCGTTGGACGTAGTCCGGGCTCCAGTTGCTGTTCACGGCGGCAAAGTCCGTGTAGTTCGTGTAGGTGCCCTGCAGCCAGCCCAATGCATTCTGCTGCGCCACGTACCATTTCAGTTTCGCGTCGCCGCCTTTTTGCGGCGCGGCCTTCAGGCGCAGCGTGAAGCTGTCGCCTTCATCGCGCCAAGTCACTTCGTGGCTGTGCTGCATGACGTGGTCGATGCCGTAGCTCGCGATCCGCCGGCAGGTCTCGTGGTCCTTGTCCCAGGAGTCCGGCGCGGTAACCGTCCACAGCACCTGGCGCCCCTCCTTCTGGCGAAGCGAAGGAGGGTTGGCGATGGTCGGCAGCGTCTCCTCGTAAACCGGCGAGACGGTCACGAACAACCGTTCGTAGAGCGGGTTGCGCGAACCGTCGGTCTTCGGCAGGTAGCGCACGCCGCCGCTCACGTCGACCCCGTCCTCTGTAGCTCGCGGTTCCTTTGGAGAATAAGCTTCGGAGCCGTTCGTGCGGTACCAGTCGAACCACACGGAAGCGAACAGCGGACGCGAGCCGGCCGACATCGCCACGCCGGGATTCTGCTTGCGTCCGAAAGTGATGTAAGGGATGGTGATACGCTTCGCGTTCGTCAACCCCGCCACGCTGCCGAATTTCAACTCGACTGCTTCGCCGCCCTCGCACCACGCATCGACCACAAGCGATTTCTGCCAGATCCGCAACTCGTAATCCACCGTGCGCGCGCCGAAGCGGAAGCGGGCATGGACCGCGTCGTCTTTCACCTGCGCCGACACAAGTTTGCCCTCGGCAACGGCCGTTTCCGGGGTGTCGGCAAAGCGTATGCCGCCGCCCGCAAGCGGCGTGATCGCCGGGTGGCCGGCCACTGTAACAGTGATCTCGCCCAGGGTGCCCTTCGCCGGCGAGTACACGTACCGCAGTTTGGCATCGCGCCCCTGGTAGCGAAACTCGAAACGGTTGCGCCCTGTTGCCGCCACCTCCGTCTTGAAGTTCTTCTCATGATTCGCAGGCAGGATGGTCTCTTCGCGCGTGGGGAAGGGGAGTACGCCTTCACCGGTGTTGAGTCCGGCGATCTGGCCGCGATAAGGCTTCAGGTTCCGTTTCGGCTGGGGCTTGAAGGTGAGAGGGCTCAGCTTTTCTTTGGACACCGCGAGCGAATCACAGTAAATGTAACGTGGCTCGGCATTGGAGATCTTCGAGATCTCAATACCGGAGATGCTCGCCGGTGCCGTCAGGTCCTGTGCGATCTTCGTGGGGATTCGGCGATGGATGAGCCACCACTGCTTCCAGTTGACGTCGGCCATGGCGACGCGATGCTCCTTGCCTCGGGCGTCGAGGATGAGCACCGCGATGGAGAGCGCCGGTGTCGACTTGTCGGTCTCCCAGCCCCAGCGGTTGCCGTAACCCCACATCTCCACCGAATCGAATGCGCCGGGAATGGGGATGGGTTTTGCGGGACGCGCCACCACGCGGCTTTGGGCGCCCGCGCCTTTGACGACGAACTTTCCGGTGTAGGTGCCCCACATCTGCTGTTCGCGGCTGCGCCGGAATTCGCCACTGGCTCCGCCGTAGCATTCGAGTTTCCAGCCTGCGAGGTCTTCAAAGTCCACCAGCGTGGCTGGATTCTCGGCGCGCGCCGTCCAGGTCATTTCGTAGGGCTGCTGGCCGACCTGCTCCCACCGAGTCACTTCGTTGATGGCGTCCGTGACTTTATCCGGCGCCTGGGCGAAAGAGAGCGAGGCAAGCAACAAAAGAAATCCGGCTGTGGTCCGCATACTCTAGATCATATGCGGGACCGCGGCCGGAGAGAAAGGAGGTGCTGAGAAACTCGATTACGCGGCGGCGACGGTCTTCAACCGCAGAGTCAGCCGGCTCTTGTACCGGGCTGCGGTGTTCTTCTTGATGATGCCCCACTTCGCGGCGCGATCGATCATGGAGAAAGTCTTCGGAATCTCGTTTTCGGCGCCCTTGGCGTCCTTCTGCTCGAGCAAGCGGCGGAAAGCCCGCATCTGGTGGCGCAGGCGGCTCTTACGCATCCGGTTCACATCGGTGCGGCGCTCTTCCTGGCGGGCCCGCTTCATTGCGGAGAATGTATTGGCCATCTAGCTGAAATCCAATCCTTCGAAAGTGTTCTTAATGCTCAGGATAGCCTAGGCGGGCCGGGCGGGTCAAACGGCTCCGGCCACCAACACGGCCGCGAGGCCCGCGCCGAACATGATGGCGAAACCCGCTGCCACCCTCCAACCGAAGCGGGCGCCGCCCGTGAAGAACGCGATCCCGGTCTTCAGAACCGCGTTCATGACCAGCGCGATCATCACGGCTGCAAACGCCACGGTGATGGGGGCCTTGCCTCCCGATACCAGGTCCGCCACCGACACCGCTACCGAATCCGCGTCCAGAGATCCACCAATCGCGCTGGTCCAATAAACCGCTCCCGCGCCCAACTCGGCCGCGGCGGCCTTGGTCGCGAACAGAATCGCGGTGAAAATGGCTCCGAACTTCAGCGCTGGCCATAACCGGAAGGGGTTGCCAATGCGAAGGGTGCCCGTCGCCGGCTCCTGTGTTGCGGTGCGTCCTATCAGGAGTCCGGCAGCCAACCCGGCGGCGGTCATCAAAGCCAGGGGCACGAAGCTCGCAGCCGCCAACGCCGGATTCACCACGTAGAGCAACGCCAGGACGCGGGGAAACTGGATCGCATTGGCGATCACCGTCGCCCGGGAGTAGAGCACGGACTTTGACGGCTCATCCGCCACGTTGTGCGCAAATGCGGCCGTCGCCGCCGTCGTGGACGCCAGCCCACCCATGATGCTGGTGAACTTCAGACTCTTGGCTGTGCCGAGGAACTTTTCCAGAAAATACCCGACGTAGGAGATCGAACTCACCAGGATCACAAACAACCAGATCTTACGCGGCTCTATGAATCCGTAGGGTCCGAACTGTCCCTCGGGCAGCACCGGATAGATGACCAACACCACGGCCAGGAAGCTCAGCGTGTCGTTGAACTCACGCTCGGTGATAATCTCGCGCACCAGTTTGTGTAACCAGGCTTTGGCTTCGAGAAACGCGACCACGACGATGGTGGCGCCGATCGAGAGCGGCGCACCCCACTTCAGGCCTGGCGTCGCCGTCAGGCAGCCCAGTGCGAAGGCCGCCACCGCGGCCATTTCCGTCGTGATCCCCGTGCGCTCTTTCGTCTGGTAGTGAAAGACTGCCAGCAGAAGCGCGATCGAGATGAGTGCGGAAGCCGTCAACCAGGCTTGTCCCAAAACGCCGCACACGCCCCCGGTAAGCGATATCAGGATGAAGTCGCGGACGCCGGGCTGCGGTTCGTCGGAATGGGACTCGCGCTGTGCGCCGATCAGCAAGCCGATCAGCAACGCTTCCCCCAGCGAAGTGAACGCCTCGGGCAACGGGATGGCGGACAGTGGCATGTGGTTAGCGGATGGGTGAGAACCGCATGGGCCGCAGGATCACGTTACTGACGTTGGAGACGATCTCCGCGTCGGTGTATCCCGGCATAACGCGCAGTTTCTTCCACTCCGGGTCGCTACCGAACGTCCGCCATGCCTTTTCTCGTGCCGCCAGGTCGTCGAAGGCGACCATGTAAGTCAGGTTCGGCATGTTCCGGCCAAATAGCGTCTCACCGAAAAACACGGGCAGTATCCCGCAGCGGCGAAAGACGGCGATCTCGCTGTCGTTGAACATCTTTATTTTTTGCCGCAGCGTCTTGCTGTTGGGAGATTCGTAAGTCCGTAACTCGAAGATGCGTGGCGGACGGTTACCGTCCTGCTTTGGCACCTCGATGTTCGGGATGGAATCGAAAGCGTGCAGCAGGGCGCCTTCCATGCGCACAAAGTTCTGGCCGGGGAGCGAATTGAAAGCCGTCAGCGCTTTCTGGTACTCGCGGTCGGCGCGGAGCTTGTCGTAGGCGACTTCCATGGCGCTTAGCGAGGGGTAACTGAAGATAGCCAGCATGAAGGGGCTGTCGGGGCCGATCATGGACATGAAAAAGCCCACCGGTCCGATGCCCGCGCGCTGCACGGCCGGCAGCAGTTGGTTGCCGGTGAATTCGGCATTACGATGCACCTGGTTGTCGGCGCAGTTGCGCATGCGGACGTAACGCATCTCAATGATGGCGTTTCTGTCCATGGCGGAAAGGGCCGGCGCGGCCAAAGCTGCGGCGGCGGAGGTTCTCAGGAAATTGCGGCGGTCCATACCATCCGTAATGTACCGCACCCGCGGGTGGAATGTTGAGGGAATTTGCAGGGGAGACGCTACCGCTCGCGCATGGCGCGGATCAGCGCTTCCATGTGGTCCAGATACTTATGGAGCGCTCGCCGGCCGGCGGGCGTGAGACGATAGGTCGTCCTCGGCACGCGCCCCACGAACGACTTGGTGGACGCGATGTAGCCCGCTTCTTCCAGTTTCCGGGCATGCACGCTCAGGTTACCGTCCGATGACTTCAGTGCGGTCTTCAACTCGCTGAAGGTCAGCGACGGGTTCGCAGCCAGCGTGCTCACGATTCCCAGGCGGGTGCGCTCGTGAATCACGCGGTCGAAGTCCTGGGGATGGGTATCCATTTCTTTGCCCTGGATCACCGTGAGGCCGTCCCCGGTCGAGGGCGCCTCCTCCTGTTTTTGCCTGCGCGATAGGGAAGATTTAGCCACCATGCCTCCGTGCGATGAAGTAACCGAACACTACATGCGCCCCTCCAAAGCCGGCCGCGAGCCACGCGTCTCCCCACTGCGGAGCAATCAGCGCGGCCACTCCGAAGCCCCAGAAACACGCGCCGAGAGCCGGCACGATCCGGACTGAAAACGCGCCGCCCGCCGCCACCGCAGTCCCGTAAAGCAGGAGCCACACGGCGGGCAATAGAGTTGGTTCTCCGGCTCGCCACATCGCCGCCGTCAACAGCGCGCCCGTCATCAGGGCGGGCAGGAATGCCGAGGCGAACTTTCTGCCCGGGCCTGCCCAGATCTGCGATTCCTCCCGCCGCGCCTTTCGCGCCATGGTGACGCCGCCAATTGCGGCGGCCACGGCTGCCTCCAGAAGCCAGACGGCCAGCCATCGTTCGGGCACCATCTGCCGTGACGCAACCGCGGCGGCGATGATTGCCGTAGCGCCCATGGCCATGCCGCCCCATCCGGGGACGGCGGTAAATGCTCCGGCGCGCTCCATGGCGCCGCGGATGTACCGCAGATCGGCCATGGCATGGTCGTGCATTCCCACCAACGAATCGCGCTGCCCGGAACCCGCGTCCACCATGGCTTCATTCTGTGTCCGGGGTACCCGTTTCGTCAAGCACTTTTCAATCCAAAGCACACAGACTTTGCCCGGGCCCGTTACGATATACTCTCCAGCGGTGACCAGTACAATGACTCCTCGCGAACGAGTGCGGGCGGCAGTGGACCATAAGGCGCCGGACCGTGTCCCTGTGAACTACCTGGGTACGCCCGAGATCGACCAACGGTTGCGGCGCCGCCTGAACCTGCCCGACCCTCCGAAAGCCGCGCCCGGCTACATGGTTGACTACGATTGGGACATCGTCTCGCGGCTCGGCGTGGACATTCGAACGCTGCGGCTGCGCTACACCGGCCCCGCCCTGCCGGTTTTCGACGACGGCCGGCTGCAGAACTACTGGGGCGTCATCTACAAGCCCGTCAGCAATCAGGTGGGCACGTACCTGGAGAGCTACTTCCTTCCGTACGCCAAGTTCGAGACGCTGGAGGATCTGGCCAATTACCCCTGGCCGGATCCTGCGTGGTTCGCCTATGACGAACTCCCCGAACAGTGCAGGCAACTGGGCGATTGCGCCATCGTCTACGGCTGGCCGGGCAACATGGACCTTATCAATGGCACGGCGTTCGGACGTGGATTCGAACAGACCATTTTCGACCTCGCTACCGAGAATCCCGTCGGGCTCGGCGTGATCGAGAAGCGTTTCGAGTTCCATATGGAGCAGACCCGCCGCGCGCTGGAAGCCTGCCAGGGGCGCATCGACATCGTCTGGATCGGAGACGACTACGGCACCCAGCGCGGCATGCTGCTGAGGCCCGATAAATGGCGCAAGTTGTTCAAGGGTAAGCTGCGCGCGTTCGCGGACCTCTCCCATAAGTACGGCGCCAAGCTCATGCTGCACTCCTGTGGCTCCACACGGCCCGTCTGGCCGGATTTCGTGGATGCCGGGTTGGACATTTACGATACGATCCAGCCCGAAGCGGCGGGCATGGTCCCGAACGAACTGGCGGCCGAGTTCGGCAAAGATCTCTGCCTGCACGGCACCATCAGCACGCAGCGATTGATGCCGTTCGCGACTCCCGAGGAAGTCGCGCGCGTGGTCCGCGACCGCATCGAGACCATCGGCGCCCGCGGCGGGCTGATCCTGGCGCCTTCGCACAACTTCCAGCCCGACACCCCTATCGACAACATCCTGGCCATGTACCGGGCTGCGGGCAGCATGGAGTAGGTTCGCGCCCGGTTTGTTCTAGAATAGTAGGTTTCATATCCAATCGAGGCGGTGCCTGTGTCTGAACAATCGAAGTTTCTTTTGAGTGAGAAGCAGATCCCGAGCGCGTGGGTCAACATCATCCCGCATCTCAAGGAGCCGCTGGAGCTGCCGGTGCATCCACAGACGCACAAGCCGCTCCAGGCGGCGGATCTCGCTCCCATTTTCCCGATGTCCCTTATCGAGCAGGAGTTCTCTCCGCAACCTGAGATCGACATCCCCGGCGAAGTGCTCGACATTTACAAGCTGTGGCGGCCCACGCCGCTGTGCCGCGCACGTCGCCTCGAAAAGGCGTTGGACACGCCCGCACACATTTATTACAAGTACGAGGGCACCAGCCCGGCGGGCAGCCATAAGCCCAACACGGCGGTCGCGCAGGCCTATTACAACAAAAAGGCCGGCATCAAACGCCTTTCCACCGAGACCGGCGCGGGCCAGTGGGGCAGCGCGCTGGCGCTTTCCTGCCGCATGTTCGGCATGGATTGCACCGTCTACATGGTAAAGGTCAGCTATGAACAAAAGCCGTACCGGCGCATGATGATGAACGCCTGGGGCGCGGAAGTCTTCGCCAGCCCCAGCAATCTCACCGAGAGCGGCCGCCGCGTCCTGGCCGAACATCCGGATAGCCCCGGCAGCCTCGGCATCGCCATCAGCGAGGCCGTTGAGGACGCAGCCCTGCACGGGGACACGAATTACTCGCTGGGCAGCGTGCTCAACCATGTATGCCTCCACCAGACGGTAATCGGTCTCGAGGCGAAGCAGCAGATGGCGCTTGCGGGCGAGGAGCCCGACGTGGTCATCGGGTGTTTCGGCGGAGGTACCAACTATGCCGGCATCTCCATCCCCTACATCATGGACAACATTGAGAAGGGTTCCAAGGTGCGCTGTATGGCGGTTGAACCCGCGGCTTGTCCCACGCTCACCAAAGGCGTCTTCGCCTACGATTTCGGCGACATCGCCAAGCTCACGCCGATGCTGAAGATGTACACGCTGGGCCACGATTTCGTACCGCCCGGAATCCACGCCGGCGGCTTGCGCTACCCTGGCGCCTCGCCGTTGATGAGCCACCTGCTCAAGCACGGTTGGGCGGAAGCGCGCTCCGTCATGCAGTTGCCCGTATTCGAAGCGGCGCTGCAATTCGCGCGGACAGAAGGCATCCTGCCGGCGCCCGAATCCTCGCACGCCATCCGCGCCGCCATCGACGAAGCGCTCGAGGCGAAGGAAGAAGGCAAGCCGCGCGTGATCCTGTTCAACCTGAGCGGACATGGTCACTTCGACCTGGCTTCTTACGACGCTTACATGACCGGCAAACTGAGCGATTACGAGTATCCCAGCGAGGAAGTCGCCCGCTCAATGGAAACATTGCCCAAGGTTTAATAAGATCTTCCAGGAGGTGGTTATGATCCGAGGTGCAATCGCCCTCAGTGTCTGTGTATTGTTCTGTCTGCCCGCCGCGGCAGCCGGCAAGGACGCCCTTCGCAGGATTCCGCGCGAAGTGCTGCGCGACAAGATCGAAGGTGGTTGGGCGGGACAGATGATCGGTGTCAGCTACGGCGCCCCCACCGAGTTCCGGTCCAACGCGAAGATCATGGAAGGCGAGCTGCCCAAGTGGACGCCGGGCCGCGTGAGCAACGCGCTTGGGCAGGACGATCTATACGTGGACATGACCTTCGCCAAAGTGCTCGACGACAAGGGGCTCGACGCAACCTCGGATGATTTCGGCGCCATGTTCCGGGATGCCAAGTACAGCCTGTGGCACGCGAATCTCGCCGCCCGCCGTGCGCTCAAGCGCGGCGTTCCCGGCTCGCTCTCCGGCACTCCCAAGTACAACGCGCACGCCAACGATATCGACTTCCAGATTGAGGCGGACTTCATCGGCCTTATGGCGCCCGGCATGCCGCGCGCCGCCAACCGCATCGCGGACTGCGCGGGCCGCGTCATGAATTATGGCGATGGCCTGTACGGAGGCATGTTTGTCTCCGGGATGTACGCGGCGGCATTTTTCGAAAACGATCCGCGCAAGGTGGTTGAAGCCGGTCTGGCATCCATTCCCGCCCGAAGCCCTTACGGACTGCTGATCGCGGATCTCCTCGCCTGGTCCAAGCAGTATCCCGCGGATTGGAAGAAGGTCTGGCAGTTGATCGAGGATAAATACGACAAGTGCGAGCCGTGTCCGTCCGGCGCCCTGATGCCGTTCAACATCGACGCAAAATTGAACGGGGCCTACATCGCGCTGGGGCTGCTCTATGGCGGGCGCGACTTCGGAAAGACCATCGACATTACGACGCGCGCCGGCCAGGATTCGGACTGCAACCCGGCCAGCGCGGGCGGAGTCCTTGGGGTGATGCTCGGTTACGGCCGCATTCCGGATGAATGGAAAGGCGGCATCGCCGCGATCGCCGGCAAGAAGTTTTCGTACACGGACTTCTCATTCCACTCGATCGTCGCCAGCACCGAGGCGCGCGCTCTGGCCCTGATTAAGCGCGAGGGCGGCCGCGTCCAGGGCGAGACAATTTTCGTGAAGACGCAGGCGCCCGCCGAGCCGAAGCTGGAGGCCTGGAACGATTACGGTTGCCCGGTTGAACGCGTTTCGCACACCGACGCGCGCTGGCAATTCACCGGCCCATGGCACGCTCAAAAGCAGGAGCACTTAGCATCGGACAAGGGCGCCGAGGCGTCCATCCGCTTCAACGGCACGGGTGCTATCGTGACGGGTACATATCTCGTCAGCGGAGGGAAGGCGGACGTCTATCTGGATGGGAAACTGGACCGCACCGTGGACGTGTACCCCGACGAACCGCACAACAAAGGCGGCGAGGCGGTTTGGCACGCCTTCGGACTGAAACCCGGCGATCATACCGTGCGCCTGGTCGTGAAAGGCGAACCCTATCCGGGTTCGAGCGGCGCCGACATCTCGATCCAGGAGCTTGTCGTCTTTCGTCCGTAGCCACGGTTGCGAATGAGCGATCCCGGCCAGGATTTCGACGAAGAGTTCGAGCGGAAACCGGATACGGGTGCGCCCGGCAAGATTCCGCGCCTGGCAGCGATGGTCGCTTGCCGATGAAGAAGCTCCTCGTACGCGGCGCGCGGCAGCTCATTACCCTGCACGGCCCCAAGGGCCCTCGGCGGGGCATGGACACCCGGGAACTCGGCTTGATTCAGGATGGCTCGATCCTTGTGTCGGATGGCCTGGTTACCTGCGCCGGGCCCACCCGCCGGATCGAGAACCTTGCGGAAGCCCGATCCGCCATGGAGGTAGACGCCACCGGTCGCGTGGTCCTTCCCGGTTTTGTGGATTGCCACACACACCTGGTTGGTGGAGTTTCGCGCCTGGCCGACTATGAAACACGAATCGCCGGCGCAGACTATCATCAGATCTCCGAAGCCGGCGGCGGGATACTGTCCAGTATTCGCCCCGTGCGCGAGCTTTCAAGCAAACACCTCGAATGGCGCGCGCGGCATGATGTCGGGACCATGCTGCGCCACGGCACGACCTCCATCGAGGCAAAGAGCGGCTATGGGCTGGATGAAACGGGAGAGCTGAAATCGCTGCGAGTAGCCGTTGCCCTGGACGGCCGCCCGCTGGACATCGTTTCCACATATCTCGGCGCGCATGCCGTGCCGCCCGAGTACGCCGGGCGTTCCGACGATTACATTGACTGGATATGCGCCCAGATGCTGCCGCTCATCCACCGCCGCAAGCTCGCCCGGTTTGTGGACGTTGCCTGCGACGGGGCAGCGTTCAACGCACGGCAGGCACGGCGCTACCTGGAAGCGGCCAAGGCGCTCGACTTCGGCTTGCGTATTCACGCCGAACAGTTCTCGCACTGCGGCGGGATTCACCTGGCCGTCGAACTGGGTGCCGCCAGCGCGGATCACCTGGTGTTCGCCGATGCGGCTGACATTGACCTTCTGGCTCAGTCCGGAACCATTGCCACGCTCATCCCCGGCGCAGTTTTGCATCTCGGTCTGGATCGCTATCCGCCAGCCCGCGCGTTGCTGGATCGTGGCGCGGCCGTGGCCCTGGCCACGGGTTTCAATCCCGGCACCAGCCCCACGTTGAGCATGCCCATGGTCCTGTCGCTCGCCTGCACCCGCATGCACATGACGCCGGCCGAAGCGCTCACCGCGGCGACCATCAACGCCGCGCATGCCGTGGGCTTGGAAGACCGGACCGGTTCGCTCGAGCCCGGCAAGCAGGCGGACCTGGTGATTTATGATGTCCCAGACTATCGTGAAATCCCGTATCATTTCGGCGTGAACCTCGTTCATACCGTGGTGAAGCGCGGAGAGATCGTTTATCAAAGGGCGGGTGTCAAATGGGCGGACCAATAGTAGAGTGCGTACCGAACTTCTCCGAGGGCCGCAACGCCGCGGCGGTGGAGGCGATCGCCCGCGCTATAAGATCCGTTCCGGGCGCGATCCTGCTCGACTGTGAGACCGACGCCGACCACAATCGATGCGTGATCACCTTCGCGGGCGCGCCCGAAGCCGTGCTGGAAGGCGCGCTCGCCGGGGTGGCCAAGGCTGTCGAGTTGATCGATCTCACGAAGCACCGTGGCGCGCACCCTCGAATCGGCGCGGCCGACGTCATGCCGTTCGTCCCCATCGAAGGCGTCACCATGGAGGAGTGCGTGCGGCTCGCCTGGCGCGTAGGAGAAGAAATCTGGCGGCGTTTTCACGTGCCTGTCTACTTCTACGAGGCAGCCGCGCGGCGCAGCGGCCGCGAGCGGCTGGAGAACATCCGCCGCGGCCAATTCGAAGGCTTGCGCGATGCGGTTCGCACGGATCCCGAACGCTGTCCCGATGTGGGAGATGCCGAACTGCACCCCACGGCAGGCGCAACCGTCGTCGGCGCCAGAAAGTTTCTCATTGCGTACAACATCAACCTCACGACGGCGGATGCCGGGATCGCCAAGCGCATCGCTCGCAGCATCCGGGCTTCCTCGGGCGGATTCCCATGCGTCAAAGCCATGGGCGTAATGCTCGCGTCGCGGAATCTCGCGCAGGTCTCCATGAACCTGACCGACTTCGAGACCACGCCCATCCATGTCGTCTTCGATGCCGTGAAACGCGAGGCCGCCCGCTACGGCGCGGGCGTGGCGGGAAGCGAACTGATCGGCTTGATTCCGCGCAAGGCGCTGGAGATGGCCGCCGGCTTGGATCTCCAGTGGGAGAATCTGCGGCCCGATTCGGTGCTTGAGCAGCGGCTCGCGGACGCAATAGCCCGCGGCGATAGAATGAAATGAGTGCTGGTATCGATCACTCCCCTTGCGCCGAAGCGCCCCGAGTGGTTGCGCGCGCCGGCTCCGGTGGGCGCCAACTACCGCGATCTGAAATCGCTGGTTGAGCGGCTGCGCCTGCATACGGTGTGCGAGAGCGCGGCATGCCCGAATGTGGGCGAGTGCTGGAACCATCGGACCGCGACGTTCATGATCCTGGGCAACGTCTGCACCCGGAGGTGTGGTTTTTGCGCCGTGGGCAAAGGCGCGCCGCTCCCGGTGGACTACGATGAACCACGCCGTGTGGCCGAGGCGGTCGAGGCGCTGGGCCTGCGCTACGCCGTCATCACCAGCGTCAACCGCGACGACCGCAAGGATGGCGGCGCAGAGTTGTTCGCGCTCACCATCGCCGCCATTCGCGAGCGCACGCCGGACTGCAAAGTCGAGATCCTGATACCGGATTTCCAGGGTTCGCACGCGGCCATGGACACGGTGCTCGCCGCGCGCCCCGACGTTCTGAACCACAACATCGAGACCGTGCCGCGACTATACCGGCAGGTGCGTTTGGGCGCGCGCTTCGAACGCTCGCTCGATATACTGCTTTACGCGAAGCACAGCGCGCCCGGCATCCCAACTAAGAGCGGCATGATGCTGGGACTCGGCGAAACAGAGCCGGAAGTCCTTGAGTCCATGACGGACCTGCGCGCGCACGAGGTGGACATCCTGACGCTGGGTCAGTATCTGCGTCCGTCACCGAAACACCTGCCCATTCTGCGCTACGTACCCAAGGAGGATTTCGACCGCCTGCGAGATGCGGGAATCGAGATGGGATTCCGCCATGTGGAAGCCGGCCCTTTGGTGCGCAGCAGCTACCACGCGAGCGAGGCGTTCTGAAATGTCCTCCAAAACCAACGCTGTCCGCCTGCTGGAAACGCTAAAGATCCACTTCGAACTCCGCGAATACGAGATCGCCCCTGACGACCTGTCCGCCGAGTCCGTCGCGGCCAAGATCGGGCTACCCCCGGAACAGACCTTCAAAACGCTGGTCACACGCGGGGATACCAACGGCGTTTGTCTGGCGGTGATCCCGGGCAGCTATACGCTGGATCTGAAAGCCCTGGCGCGAGCCAGCGGGAACCGCAAGATCGATACGGTTCCGCTCAAGGATGTGCAGCCTCTCACCGGCTACATTCGGGGAGGCGTCACGGCGCTGGCGTGCAAGAAAGAATACCCGGTCCTGGTGGATGAAATCGCACAGATCTTCGATGTGATCTCGGTTTCCGCCGGTGTGCGGGGATTGCAAGTATTGCTCTCGCCGGATGACTATATGCGCGCCACCGGCGGCACCTACGCCCCCATCTCGCGCGAGAAGTGAACGGCGCTAATTCAGGCCGTCGAATAGTACTGTCGAAAGGTAGCGCTCGCCCGAGTCCGGCAGAATGACCACGATCGTTTTGCCGGCGAATTCCGGATCGAACGCCAGCCGCAGGGCCGCCGTCACGGCCGCGCCGCAAGAGATGCCCGACAGAATGCCTTCTTCGGCGGTAAGCCGCCGCGCGGCCTCCACGGCTTCTTCATTGGTGACGGTCTCGACGCGGTCCACCACTGACAGATCCAATGTCTCCGGGATGAAGCCGGGGCCCAGACCCTGAATCTTGTGCGGCCCGGGCCGCAGCGGCAATTTGTGCAGAGTTTGCGTGATGACCGCACAAGTTGCCGGCTCGACGGCCACCGACAGGATCGGCTTGCCCTGCTTCTTCAGATAGCGTGCGATCCCGGTCAGCGTGCCGCCCGTGCCCACGCCTGCCACCACCGCGTCCACGGCGCCTTCGCTATCGGCCCAGATTTCCGGACCGGTAGTTTTCTCGTGAATCGCCGGGTTGGCCGGATTGGTGAATTGCTGTGGCATGTAGAAGTGGTCCGGCGCGCCGGAAACGATCTCCTCGGCGCGGGATATCGCGCCCTTCATGCCCTTCGCGCCGTCGGTGAGCACCAGCTTGGCTCCCATGGCCTTGAGGATCTTGCGGCGCTCGATCGACATGGTCTCGGGCATCGTAAGCGTGATCCCATAGCCACGCGACGCCGCCACGAAGGCCAGCGCAATGCCCGTGTTTCCGCTGGTAGGCTCCACGATCTCGCAACCCGGCTTGAGCAAACCGCGCTCTTCCGCGTCCCAGATCATGGAAGCCCCAATGCGGCACTTCACTGAGTAGGCCGGATTGCGGCCTTCGATCTTCGCGACCACCGTGCCGTGGGCGCCCTTGGTCATCCGGTTCAGCCGCACCAGTGGTGTGTGGCCGATGCTCAATGAGTTGTCTGCGTAGATCACGAAAGGGCCTCCTTGACAAGCACCGCTCAGATGTCCCAGTTCGGTTCGATGCGGGACTGCTTGTCGTTCCACGCCCGGACCAATTCCGCGAACGTCGCCTTGTCGAGCACCGCCGAAACCGCGGCGTCCGTGCGCCGCCAGAGATCGGACAAGGGATTTTCATCGTCGCTTTGCCGCCGGGAACCGGCGCGCTTTTCGGCATCCAACGCGCGCAACACCTCGCCCACGGTCAGCGTTTCCGCCGGTTGCGCCAGCAGATACCCGCCTTCGGCACCCCGCCGGCTGGCGACAAAGCCCGCCTGGCGCAAGGATGCCAGGATCAGTTCCAGGAACTTTTGCGGGATACGCTGCCGCCGGGAAATCTCAGCAATCTTGACCGGTTGGCCCGAAACGTTCGATGCCAACTCGAACACGGCCAACAATGCATATTGCGCTCGCACGGAGATTCTCATTCATCCCCCCTCTTGAAATAGCCCAATTGTAGATCAACAATAGTACAAAAACGCCCCGGTGTCAAGGGATGTGTTCCCTGTGTCGCCGCCAAATGAGAATGTCGTATTTGTGCCGAATAGAAATGTCGTCTTGACCGGTACAGGCTGGGGAGGTGTCCGACACAGGAGAACTCCTCATGACCCAGCGGGAACGAGACCGACTGGTAGTACTCAAGAAGACA